>OKRF01000390.1:0-31836 GCA_900290315.1 Candidatus Sulfopaludibacter sp. SbA3
GAGCCAATCGCGCACTCCGCGCCAAATGCTTTTCGATGCGGCTCACCGGCGCCGCCGTGTCGAACAATCGATGCAGGCGTTCGGCGACCGCAGCAAGGTCTTCTCCGCCTCCCACCGAAGCGTTCAGATGATGGTTGCGCGCGTCCGGCCGCACTTCCACCCATCCTCGCCGCAACACCCGCCGGTAGAAGTCCGCCCCCACCTCTTCCACCCCGGGAGTCGCCCGCGGCATCAGGAAGCGCACCAGCGCCGGCCAATTGTACGGCGGATCATAGGCGCGAGCGCGCATAATCACAGGATACTCTCCCTGACGATCGCTTCCGCCGGACGGATCGTCCCACAGAGCTGTGCATGCGCCCATCATGATCTAGCCAGCGAAAGAAGTAGCCGACTCCGACGAAGCGATCCACCGCAGCCGATGACAGGCCCAGCCCAAAATGCAGATCGATCTGATGTTGGGGTGCGGTTTTGAAGGCCGAACCGAAATGCACAAGGTGGCGGGGTCCTCCCGGCCCCGGGGAAGTCGCCCGCGTATTCGATTCACGCATCCCACGCTTTCGTCAATGCCGGTCGAACAGGAACGTGGTCTCGCCTGGCACGTTCCGGCGCCCAAGTTCGGTGGGCCAATACACTGAGAGCAGCCCTGCTACCGTCCAGTTCGATGAGAGGGCCCGCGACCAGGGCAACTGCGCAAACGGATCATAGCGGCCGCTTGAGATGGCCTTGCCACCCGCCGGGAGGCTGAGCGATAAGACGAGCGCAACGTCGATGCCACCTGGCGTGGGCCCATTTGCTGTTTCATTCCGACTGCCAGGTCACCAAACCCGGAGATCATTCCCTCCCGGCCAAAGTAATCCGGAGTAGTCAGACGCAACTCGGTCTTCGACGCTACTCCGAACCGCAGCAGCGTCTCCGGCGCATCGTAGGTGGCTTGTCCCAGGCTCACAGTTCGTGCGAATCCGTTCTCGGCCTGGAGACTGCCGAGCGGGACGACGACGCTGGAATCGGTCGCCGCAGGCTGATCGGTAGCGATGGGAGCGGCTGTAGGGTCGCTTGTGGCCGCCTGTCCGTGCGCGATCCATGCGACCACAAAAACCAGGGACTTGCGTCTTCCTGGGTCTGGCGAACTTGACTGCTGGTTACGGTCCTCAGACACGTACGCTTCGAATCTGACCGCGCCGTTCTCTTGCTGGCAGGGTCGAAAAACCGGCACAGCGAACGGGCAACGCCGGCGATCTTGTCGCCGGTTGGCCAGTGTAACCGGCGGCAAGACCGCCGGCGTTATCGGCTTTTCATGAAGTTTCGCGGGCGGAACGCCCATCCCAGCAGGGTCGAAAAACGGGGCCAGGGGCCGGGGGTCAGGGGCCGGGGCTGTGCGGCGGCGACAAGATCGCCGGCGCTACCCCGCCGGTTTTTTCATCCCGTTTTGCGGGGCGTCCGCCCCTAATTGACAGACGACACAAAACGATCGTCTGTCCCACGGGCTACACGCTGGCGGGGGAGCCGGCTTTGACGATGGCCAGCACTTTGTCGTCGAATTCGAAGCCGGCGGTGCGGGGCTTGTGGTTTCTTGTGTACCACTTGTAGGTTTCCTTGAGGCCGACTTCGAAGGGCGTGAGCTTCATCTTGAGGACTCGCGTGACTTTGCCGATGTTCATGGTGATGGGCGGCAGGTCGAAATACTCGCCGAAGTAGTGGGGTTCTTCGATGGCATTGCCGCCGGCCTGCTGGATGATGTCCCGCGGGACGCGCACAAGGGTGGGCTCGACGTTGGCGACTCTGGCCAGCCTGTCGACGACTTCTACCTGGGTGAGCGGCTTGGTGTCTCCAATATTGAACGCCTCGCCGATGGCTCTGGGTTCGTCCATGGCGCGGATCATAGCCTGCACCACATCATTGACGTAAGCGAACTGCATCAGGCGGTGGCCGTCTCCTGGAATGATGATGGGCCGGCCGGCGCGCAGGCGGTCCCAGAAGAACTGTTCGCGATAATAGTTGGTGTTGGCACCGTAGACAAAGGGCGGACGGAAGGTCACTACGGGCAGGCCGGTTTGCGAGTGCATGCGGAAGAGCAGGCGCTCCGTGGTAGCCTTGTGGCGCACATAGGGATCGGCGTGATAGTCCGGAGCGAGCNNAGACATGAAAATGTAGCGGCTGATCCGGTCCCCGGCGGCACGCACCGAGGCTTCCACGTGGGCAGAGGTAGTGCCGCGCGTCCAATCGTAGGCGTTGTCAAACACGACATCGAAGCGGCGCGTCGACAGGGCTTCCTTCACGGCGTCCGGATCGTTGCGGTCGGCCATGATGTTGTCTACCCGCTTGCCAAAGTCGTGTTTCGGTTTCCGGTGCAAGACCGTAACGTCGTGGCCTCCCTTCACCAGCTCCTCAACCAGCAGGCGGCCAATGAATAGAGTCCCTCCGATGACCAGTACTTTCATACGCTCCTAGACAAATGAGACGCGGCGGCGCGGAAAAACGCTTTCTCCGGCCGCGCGCCGCGTCATTCAAAAGATACAGCGATTAATCGTAATATTCCAGCCCCAGGTGGGTAATGAGGTCTTCACCCCGCATCCAGCGCAAGGTATTTTTCAGCTTCATGAGCTGGATGAAGACATCGTGCTCGGGATAAACTTCGGGAGCATGCATGGGAGCTTTGAAATAAAACGATAGCCATTCCTGCACTCCGCGCATGCCGGCGCGCTGGGCCAGATCCATAAAAAGAACCAGATCCAGAACCAGCGGCGCCGCCAGAATCGAATCGCGGCACAGGAAATTGATCTTTATCTGCATGGGGTAGCCCAGCCACCCGAAAATATCGATATTGTCCCAGCCCTCTTTGGCATCGCCGCGCGGCGGATAGTACTCGATGCGGACCTTGTGGTACAGATCCTTGTATAAATCGGGGTACAGCTCGTTCTGCAAAATGTATTCCAGGGCCGAGCTCTTGGTCACTTCCTTGGAGCGGAAGGAGCCCGGGTCGTCCAGCACTTCCCCATCGCGGTTACCCAGGATGTTGGTAGAGAACCAGCCGCTCACGCCCAGCAGGCGGGACTTCAGGCCCGGGGCGACGAGGGTCTTCATGAACGTCTGGCCGCTCTTATAATCCTTGCCGGAAACCGGCAGGTTGTTATTGCGGGCCAACTCCAGGAGCGCCGGCATATCGGTAGTGAGGTGCGGCGCGCCGTTGGCGTAAGGGACGCCCATTTTCAGTGCGGCGTAAGCGTAGATCTGGCTGGGCGAGATTTCGGGATCGTTCTTCTGCAGCCCGCATTCGAAATCCTTCAGGGTGGCGTGCACCGGCGCCGCCTCGTGATAGACCTCGGTGGATCCGCACCAGATCATGGTCATGCGCGACACGCCCGTCCGTTCCTTGAACTTGCGGATATCGTCCATGACACGCTCGGCGTAGTCCATCTTGGACCCGCCGGACATGACGTTGGGGCCGGTGATGCGCTTGACGAACTTCTGATCGAAGACGGCGCGCATGGGCTTGATGGCCGAAAGCGGCTCTTTGAGCTGCTCCAGGAGGTTCACTTCCAGCACGCCGGCTTTGACCGCGGCTTCGTAAGCGTTATCGTCGAAGATGTCCCAGCAGGCCACCTCCAAGTCTTCCAGCCTGGCCAGCGGGACAAATTCCTTGATGGCGGGGCTGCGACCCTCGGTCCGCTTTCCCAGCCGGACGGTTCCCATTTGGGTCAGAGAGCCGACCGGTTTCCCCATTCCTCGCTTGATGGCTTCCAGCCCGGCGATGAATGTCGTCGTCACCGCGCCCATGCCGGGAATGAGCACTCCCAGCTTGCCGTCGGCGGGCGCAATTTGGACGTTGTCTTGTTTGGGCAATTTCAGTCTCCTTAGGGTCGAAATGCTATAATACCAACTCCATGCGAGATCGCGCGACGGCTACACTCACGACAATTGTCGTGGATGATGAGCAATTGGCTTGCGACGAACTCTCGTACCTTCTCAAAGATTTCCCCGAAATAGATGTCGTTGCAACAGGTTCCAACGGTCTGCAAGCGGTGGAAATGATCCGGCACCTGGAACCGGACCTGGTATTTTTGGATGTTCACATGCCAGGGCTGGATGGCATGGGGGTGGTGCGGCGCCTGCGCGAGACGGATATCGAACTGCCGTACTTCATCTTCGTAACGGCGTACGATCAGTATGCCGTGGAGGCTTTCCGTCTGAAGGCCATGGACTACCTGCTAAAGCCATTGGATAAGGGCCGATTGGCGGAGACGATGGAGCACGTCCGGCGCACCATCCAGGATAAGAAAGCTCCGGAGACGGCCGCGGCACCCAAGGCAGGAACAGCGGCACCGCGCACGAAGTTGCTGGTGCGGGCCAACAACCGCAACTTCATTGTGGATGCCAACGACGTGATCTACGCCACGATCGATGACGGGCTGATCACCCTGGTGACCACGAATATGGAAGGCCACTCCAATTACCGCACCATCGAAGACCTGCAGGCCAACCTGGACCGCGATCTGTTCTGGCGCGTGCATCGCTCGTTCCTGGTGAACATCAACCGGATCAAAGAAGTAGTGCCGTGGTTCAAATCCAGCTACCAGTTGCGCATGGATGACCGCAAGCACACGGAAGTGCCGGTGAGCAGGGTGCAAACCCGGCGACTGCGCGAACTGTTCAAGCTGTGAGGGTGCCTTCGGGGTAGATCTTGAGGCGGTCCGGGACGCTCCGAGCGAGTCGATTTTGAATCCATGGTCCGCTACGGCGCTACCCACCGCCGGTTATTCATCCCGTTTTGCGGGGCGGAACACCCCTAATTGACAGACGACAAAAAACGATCGTCTGTCCCACGCGGCAGGGTGTAAAGGAACCGCCGGCAACTAATGAATAAAGGGCTACAGATCCGTGACGCGCTGGGGAGCCCGGGAATGGGGCGGGTGGTACGGGCGCTTGTCCACCGCCTGCCGGAGATGGGTGGAGCTCCGATTCGGTTGGAGCGGGTGCGCGGGTTGCGCGACAGCAGGGGGCCGATCCACGCGGGCTCGTTTCTTAGGGAGCGCCGCATTGCGTTCGATTGTACAGGGGCGGAGTTTCCGCGAATATTTGTCCATGAACTTTTTCACTTCGTGTGGCTGCGGCTGGGCAATCCCGGACGGCATGCCTGGGAGGAGTTGCTGCATGCGGAGTGGCGGGGTGCTGCGAAGGGCGAGCTGGGCTGGTCGGCGGAGTGGCGCAAGGGGGCGTTGGGGCGGAATGACGTGGCCGGGCGCAGCCGCGCGTGGCGGCTGTATTGCTGCGAGAGCTTTTGCGACACGGCGGCCTGGATGTATTCCGGAGTCAGTGAGCATGCGGAATTCACCCTTGCCGCAAATCTTCGGCGGGCCCGGCGCCGGTGGTTCCTGGCAACAATTGAAAGTCGGGATTTGTCGATATAATCGAAGCAAGTATAATTGGATCAGGAAAGATTCTGTGACAGTCTCCCGTCTGACCGCTGTGTGCGCCGCCGCTCTTCTGCTGGGCTGTGTGGGCTGCTCCGATTTGCCCAGCTCCGTGAGGGCCGCGTCTGAACTGAAGCCTGAGAAGGAGCGCCACGTAGCTCCCGATTTCGAGCTGAAAGACGGCGACGGCAAACTGGTGCACCTTTCCGATTACAAGGGTAAGGTGGTGGTGCTGGATTTCTGGGCCACCTGGTGCGGCCCGTGCCGTATTGAAATCCCCTGGTTCACGGAACTGGAACGGAACCACAAAGACAAGGGCTTCGAAGTCCTGGGTGTTTCCATGGACGATGAGGGATGGGATGTGGTCAAGCCATTCCTGGCCGAAACGGGTGTGAATTATCGCGTAGTGATGGGCAACGATGCGACAGCGCAGGCTTATGGCGGCGTGGACGCTCTGCCTACTACGTTCCTGATCGATCGGGAAGGAAAGATCGCCGCGGTCCACTTAGGGCTCGTGAGCAAGAAGGATATTGTCGATGGCGTCGAACAGCTTCTCCAGGATACTTCGAAAATCGCTGCTAACCGGAACGTTGTGCCTGCCGCTCCTGCTGGCGCAAAGTAGCGGACACCTCTCGGTGGGTGACGTGCAGAAGGTGGCCGGCATGCGCAACGCCGCGGTGCAGGTGAAGATCCCCGTCACGGTGGAGGCGGGGTATCACGTGAACAGCGACAAGCCCAGTCTGGACTATCTCATCCCGCTCAAACTGACCTTCGACAAGAGCGCCATGGGGGCGTTGGAAGGTGGGACTGTGGTCTATCCCAAGGCCTCGCTCGAAAAGTACGATTTCGAAGAGAAGCCGCTTTCGGTGTTTACGGGCAGTTTCGACGTGATGGCGAATTTCAAGGTATCGGCGAATGCGCCGGCGGGGCCGGGGGTAGCTGTGGGGAAGCTGCGATACCAGGCCTGCAGCAATAAGGCTTGCTATCCGCCAAAGACGATCGACGTTACGATTTCATACCAGGTGCAGTAGCTCGCTGGCTCGCCGTACCGGCGACAAGATCGCCGGCGTTACCACCACCCCCTAATCCTGGCGCAGCGCGCGCAACGGGTCGATCCGGCAGCCGCGCATCGCAGGGATGGCTACCGCGGCGGCGGTGACGGCGAACATTCCCAAGATGCAAGCAACCGCGATGGCCGGGTCGATCGCGGGAATGACTTCATGCCAGTAGTGGGGCAGCACGCGGGAAGCAACTAGCGCGAGCACGGTTCCGGCGGCGCTGCCCGCCGCTACCAGCACAAAGGCCTCCCGGGCGATGGCCGACAGCACCGAAGCCTGGCTCGCCCCAAGTGCCATCCGGATGCCGATTTCGCGGGTCCGGCGCGAAACCGAATATGCCAGGATTCCATCGAGGCCCACCGCCGCCAGGAGCAGCGCGAGGCTGCCGAACGCTCCCGAAAGGCTGGCGACCATTCGCTCACCGGCCAGCGAATCCTCGATGCGCGCACCCATGGTCCTGATGTTGAAGACTGGAAACCCCTTGTCGAGGAGATCGAATTCGCGGCGGATGGCGGCAATCATGGCGGCGTTATCGGAGCTGTTCGTGCGGACATGAAGGGTGGGCAGATACGGAGAGATCTGCGCGATGGAGAACCAGAGGAGCGGCTGCGGAGTCTGATGCAAGTCGTAATAGCGGGTGTCTGCAACGACGCCGATGATCTGGTAGGCGCCATCCTGCTTCCCCAGCGGGATTGTCAGGCTCTGGCCGATCGGGTCTTGATTTGGGAAAAGCGTCCGCGCCAGTTTCTGATTGACGATGACTACGGGCGGGGCGGCCGGGCCATCGTGCGCATCGAAATCACGGCCGGAGATGCGGGGAATGCCTGTCGTATCGAAGAAGCCGGGAGTGATCGAGTCACTGTCCACGCGGATGGGGTTGTGGCCCAGCGCTTGCACGGCGTCACTGCTGTTGCGGCTGCCCAGGGGGCCATTTTCGGCAAGCGCGGCGGACTGCACTCCTGGCAGTGCAGACACCCGGCGAATCAATTCGGCGGCGAGCCAGCGCCGGCGGTCGTCCGGGTAAATCTCCTGCTGCGGCTTGATGGTGAACAGGAGGATTCGGCCGGGGTTGTTGCGATAGCCGGTGGGGCGCAGACTGGATAGCATGCGCACGAAGGCGCCCGCGGCAATCAACAGCACCAGGGAGAAGGCAACTTGCGAGATCAGGAGGAGCTTTCGGAATCCGGCTCCGGCGCCTGCACCGGCTGCCGCCGTGGAATCGTTCTTGAGGGCGCCGGCCAGGGTGCGGCGCGTGGCTTGTACGGCCGGCGCGAGGCCGAAGGCGAGGCCGGTCCACAGCGAGAGCGTGAACGTGAAGAGGAGAGCTCGGCTGTCCGGGTGCAGGTCGATGGCGAGATTGATGTGGCCTTGCGGGAGGAAGTGGAACAGCAGACCAGCGGCACCATTGGCCACCGCCAATCCGAGCGCTCCACCGAGCAGGGACAAGAGCATGCTTTCAGCGAGCATCTGGCGGATGAGGCGGAGGCGGCCGGCGCCGATCGAGGTTCGAATGGCGAACTCGCGCGTCCGGGCGCCGGCGCGGGCCAAAAGCATGTTGGCGACATTCGAGCAAGCGATCAGGAGCACCAGGGCAGCCAGAACCAGCAGCACGTATAACGGCGTGTGGAACGGCAGAACGTATTCGTCATAGCCTCGGGGATTCGGCGAGATCTGCAGATGACGCAGGCCGGCGTTCCTGAATCGCTTGCTGGTTGTGGTGCGCAGGAATTGCTGAAATTGCGCCTCGGCAGCCGCTTCAGCCTGGGAACTGGCGGAGCCGGGTTTGAGGCGGCCTGTCACATTCAGCCATCGATCTGGAGATCCGCTGATCTGTTCGATCTGCGCGAGGCCGCGGCCTTCCGGCAGGAGGGGAATGCGCAGTTCGTAGTCGGTGCCGCGGACCAGACCGAAGAACGATGGCGGCGAGACGCCCACAATGGTGAAAGGATACGTATTCAAATGGATGGTGCGGCCGATCACGGCAGGGTCGCCGCCAAAACGCCGCTGCCAGAAGTTGTAGGAGAGCACAGCTTCCGGCGCCCATTGGCCGGCGCGCACCTGGCGCGTGAAGCCCTGCCCCAACAGCGGTGGAACGCCCAGGACATCGAAAAAATCGGGCGACACGAATTCGCCAAGGATGCGCTCGGCACGGCCANCGCCAAGGATGCGCTCGGCACGGCCATCGTAGGTGAAGGTGAGGCCATCGGCGTTGTTGACGGCGAGCCCAGCGAAGATGCCGGAGGAGCGGAGTTGGTTCACGAATGCGGCGGGGACGTCCGTCTCGGCCGGGCCGCGATCGCGCGAGATGGAGAATTGGACCAATTCTTCAGGGTGAGCCACGGGGACGGGTTTCCAAAGAAGCGCGTCGAGGGCCGTGTAGATTGCGCTGGCGCCGCCGATGCCCAGGGCTAGCGACAGCACGGCGGTGAGGGTGAAAGCGGGGGTCCGGCGGCAGGTGCGGAGGGCGTAGCGCAGGTCGGCGGCCAGGTCCTGCAGCCAGACGAAATGCCAGGCTGCGCGCGAGTCCTCCTGTGCGCGGGCAAGGGAGCCGAATTCGCGATGGGCCTGTGACAGGGCGTCGCGGGGGGACAGGCCCGACTGCTCGAGTTCAGCCGCGCGCATCTCCAGATGGCAGCGGATTTCCTCGGCGAGGTCGTCTTCGAAACGTTCGGCACGTCCAAAATGACGGAGACGATGGATCCACTCTCGCAGCACAGACATGGCAGCAACCCTGGCTCAAACTATATATAGTCTGGAAAGGGGAGCGAGTCAAGAGAGAATCGGCACTCAGCTCTTGAGGAACTGCCCGATGGCTCGCGTGGCCTGCCGGATCCGTTGATCGTTTTCCACGAAAGCGAAGCGCACGAAGCCTTCGCCCAGCGGCCCGAATCCGATTCCGGGCGAGACCGCGACCAGAGCCCTTTCGAGCAGCAGTTTGCAGAACTCGAGCGACCCGCCGGCACGATACCGCTCCGGCACCGGGGCCCAAAGAAACATAGAGCCGCGAGGCTTCTCGACGGCCCATCCGGCGCGCTTGAGCCCGTGGACCAGCACATCGCGGCGCCGCTGGTACACTGCGCAGATTTTCTTGGTGTCCTCTTCGCACTCGCGCAGCCCGATGATGGAGGCGATCTGAATGGGCTGAAAGACGCCGTAATCGAGGTAGCTTTTGATGCGCGCGAGGGCGGCGATCATTTTGCGGTTGCCCAGGCAGAAGCCCACGCGCCATCCCGCCATGTTGTAGCTTTTCGACATGGAGAAGATCTCCACGGCGATCTCTTTGGCGCCCTCCACCTGTAGAATGCTGGGCGGCTTGTAGCCGTCGAAGCCCAGGTCGGCGTAGGCGAAATCGTGGATGATCATGGTGCCGTGAGCGGCGGCGAGGCGGACGATCTCGCGGAAGAAGTCCAGGTCCACGCAGGTGGTGGTGGGGTTGTGGGGGAAGGAAATCAGCAGGAGCTTGGGCTTGCGGGACGAGGTGCGGTAGAGGTCCTCGAGGCGGTTGAGGAAGGTGGCCGCGTCGGGCATGGGCAGCATGCAGGCATGGCCTTCCGCCATGATCACGCCGTACTGATGGATGGGATAGGCGGGGTTCGGGGAAACGACTGCGTCACCGGGGCCGACCGTGGCGAACAACAGGTGGGCCAGGGCGTCTTTGGCGCCGATGGTGACGATGGCCTCTTTGTCCGGGTCGAGCTCGACGCCGTAGTTGGCCATGTAGCGGTTGCTGATTTCTTCCCGCAGCCTGGGGATGCCGCGCGATTGGGAATAGCGGTGATTGCGGGCATTGCGTGCCGCCTCGACGAGCTTGTTGACGATGACGCGCGGCGTGGCGCCATCCGGGTTCCCCATACCCAGATCGATGACGTCGATTTGCTCCGAGCGCGCCTTGGCCCGCATCTCGTTGATGACGGCAAAGACATAGGGCGGCAGCTTCTGAATCCGGTAGAAATCTTCGGAATTTTCGGACATTAAAGCTATTCTACGACGGGCCTGGCAGTGATACCAGAGAGGGCGTGAGGCGGGCGATTTGAGGGGCGGCGGCCGGGCGCAGAGATGGCGTCCCCAGGGGGATTCGAACCCCCGTTACCGCCGTGAAAGGGCGATGTCCTAGGCCGGGCTAGACGATGGGGACTTGCTGGGCCAAAAGAAAGGTGAACTCTTCTACTGTAGCTGTCGGGAGACCCGACCGTCAACCTGCGGCACTACGCCGGCCTTCGGCGCAGTCCGGCGGGGGCCGGCAAGAGCTCCCGGAATGGCGGACAAAGGGAGCACCCGGTCTACAGCCGCCAGTTGGATAGCCTCCCTGGGCATGCCGAAGACCACGCAGGTGGCTTCATCCTGCGCGATTGTGTAGGCGCCAGCCGCGTGCATCTTCAGCATCCCCTGAGCACCGTCTGAGCCCATGCCGGTGAGGATTACGCCGATGGCGCCCGCACCCGCCGCTTCGGCTACCGAGGAGAAGAGCACGTCCACGGAAGGCCTCTGGTAGCATACGCGAGGGCCGGTTTTGACGTTGACGAAATAGCGGCCTCCGCTTCTTCGGAGGAGCATATGAAAATCGCCTGGCGCCACCAGGGCAAGACCCGGACGCAGGCAGTCTCCATCGGCAGCCTCTTTCACGTCCATGGCGCAAATGTCATTCAGGCGCCCGGCGAACGCGCGCGAGAACTCGGGTGGAATATGCTGCGCGATCACGATTCCCGGTGACAAGGCCGGCAGGCGCTTCAATACCGAAGCGATGGCCTCAGTGCCGCCGGTGGAAGCGCCAATCGCCAGAATGGCGTCCGCGGAAGGAGGTGCCTGAGGCTCAATGGGCGGCCCGGTAGCGTTCGCCGGCGCGGGCGACACCGCTCTCACCCGTGAGTTGGCCGCGGCTCGAATTTTGGTGGCCAGCGAGTTGCGCAACTCGCCTACGGAGTAGGGTCCACCCGGCTTTGCCAGCACTTCCACCGCGCCGTATTCCAGGGCTTCCACCGCCGCCCGGCAGGAGGGCTGGGCCAGAGAACTGATCACCACCACCGGCATGGCATGGAAATGCATCAATTTCTTGAGAAAAGTGAGGCCGTCCATGCGCGGCATCTCGATGTCCAACGTCAGAACGTCCGGTTGCAGGGCAAGAATCTTATCGCGCGCGACATAGGGGTCAGGCGCGGTGCCGACCACTTCGAGGTCGGGTTGACCGGCCAGCGCTTCGGTGAGGATCTTGCGTACGATAGCCGAATCGTCGACGATCAGAACGCGCGTTTTTCGGCTGTTGAACATACCGGGCTCTCCGTTTTCATCGCCACGGTCAAAATGCCCCCGCCGGCCTCAACAAAGTGAGTGGCACTCTGCCCGGGCAATTCCGCTGCCTCCCCGAGGGGCGCCTCCGTATCGGAAAACTGCGGTGGGGAAAGACGAAAGGTGGCGGCGCTTTCGACGCGGCTCAGTACTGAGCCGCAGATCATGTTGGCGAGTTCGCAGATCACTTCGCCCACCTGCTGCGGGGTGAGTTCGCCCTCCTCCGCGCCCAGAAAGTCCGCACTGATCGATCGTGCCGCGTCACGTGTGATGCGGAGCAGGAAAGACCCGGATGGCTCTCCGTCAAATCTCAGGTGCACCGCCAGTTCGTTTTCGGGGGGCTCTGGCGCCGTGTCTCCAAGCGATCGAATGAAGAACATCTTCTCCAGCACTTCTTCCACGGACTGCCGTAAGACCGACTGCAGGAAATCAGACATGGGCCACTCCTAGTGTGCGCTCCAGTTCTTCACGTAGATCCTCTGGTAAGAATGGCTTGGTGACGTAGCCCCGGGCGCCCAGGGACAACAGCCGCTCAATCCGGTTTTCCGTGGCGTCGGTGGAGATCACGATCACGGGAATAGAACGCGTCAAGTCGTTCGCAGCTAGATTGCGCAGCAGTTCTTCGCCATCCATGACGGGCATGTTGATGTCTGTTAGAATGGCATCCACCCATTCCGTTCCCAAGACCTGCAGCGCCTCTTGCCCGTTTGAGGCCTCCACGCAAAGCGATGCCTCAAATCCAGAGAGATCGATTACTCTGCGGACGAACGCTCGCATAGCGGGTGAGTCGTCGACAATCAAGATGCGGTACGCCATTAGCTCGCTCCCTTCCGCGGCAGTCCGGGAGCCAGCTCGCGCTGCTCGCCGCCCTCCTGCAGCCACACTCTGCCGGTTCCGATTTCCAGCCGGACCGTCCGGGATTTCATTCCCCCAACCGCTTCGGCTTGCAGCAGGATGCCGGCCTTCCAGAGAACCCGCCGCATCGCCTGATAATTTCGCTTGCCGATTTCGAATACGTTTTGCGGGTCCATCATCTGCGCCGCACCAATGGCGTGCACAACCAGCCGGCGCTTCGATGCTCCCCGCCCGCAGACGGCTTCGAGCATGAGCGGGATGCCGGTATCCGCAAACATGTACGGGTTGTCGCGGCCGCGTGTGGAATCGATACCGGAATCCGGCAGCATGAAATGCAACAGGCCGCCGATCATCGTGGTGGGATCGTAAACGGCCAGCCCGATACACGAGCCCAGCGCATAGGTTGCGAGCACCTGCCCCGGCACGTTACCGATGCGGCAATCGGCGATCCCTACGATGATTTCGTCCACTTGCTACCCCGTTTCCCCGGTTTCTGGTAAATGGCCGGCCGCACATATTCCAGCCCATGGTTGACCCTCGACAGACTCTCAGCGTGCCCCACAAACAGGTAGCCGCCCGGTTCCAAACAGTCGGAGAGTTTTCGCACAACCTGTTCCTGAGTCTGCTGGTCGAAATAAATCATTACGTTGCGGCAGAAGATCGCTGCAAAGGGGCGCGGCCAGGAGAATCGCTCGATCAGGTTGATCCTCCGAAAACTGGCTTGCCGGCGCAGTTCAGCGTTGACTTGATAACTCTTGGGCGGCCGCCCCTCGGGTACGAAGTACCGGCTCAGCCAGGCAGAAGGCAAATCCTTGCAGCGCTCCACGGAATAGGCGCCTTGGCCCGCAATCTGGAGCGCCTTGCCGGAGATGTCGCTGGCCGAAATCTGAATCCTTCGGGAGGGCAGCGCCTCATTCATTACGCATGCCAGGGTCCACACTTCTTCGCCGGTCGAGCAAGCGGCGCTCCAGACTTCCGCTCCGTCACGGAGAGCCAGAGCGGGCAAAACCTGTTCCCGCAAGAACTGAAAGTGGTCGGGCTCGCGCAGAAATGCCGTGTGATTTGTGGCCAAAGCGTCGATCATTGACGCCAGAGACTCGCCGGTACGGTCTTCGAGCACGTGCCGGCAATACTCTCGAAATGAACCGAAGTTGCCGCTCCGCACGAGCCGGCGCAAGCGCGAGGAGACCAGTTCCTCCTTCCCGGCCTTGAGGTCGAGTCCGAACGTCCGGTGGGCCAGTTGGCGAATCTCTTCGAATTCGTGTGCCGCCAGAGGCCGGACGTCATCCAGGTACCAGTCAGCGGATTGCTTCACTGTTTCGATCCTTAAAGAGCCGCTCCAGGTCCAGAATGAGACCGACCCGGCCGTCACCCAAAATGGCCCCGCCAGCAATGCCCTCGACGTTCTTGAACGTCTCGCCCAGACTCTTGATCACGACCTCCTGCTTGCCGATCAACTCATCCACTACCATGCAGAAGCGCTCCCCCTCAGCCTCTGCCACGATCAGCACCGATTCGCATGGATTTTCCGAGCGTGGTGTCATGTTGAACTTGCGATAGAGGCGGAATACCGGGAGCAGGGTGTCCCGCACCAGCGCCATCTCGCCACGCTGCTGCACGGTCCACAAGATCTGCTCCGTGGGACGGAACATTTCGCGTACCGCAAAAAGGGGAACGATGAACCGTTCTTGTCCCACGCCGACCACCAGGCCGTCGATAATCGCCAGAGTGAGCGGCAGTTTCAGCAGAAAGGATGTGCCCGCTCCGGGCCGGGAATGGATCTCAACGCGGCCGCGAAGCTTCTCAATATGGCGGCGCACTACATCCATGCCGACTCCCCGCCCTGATACATTGGTCACCTGTGCGGCGGTGGTGAAGCCTGGCTCAAAAATCAGGTTATTGATCTCGTTGTCCGTCAAACCCGAGCCGGAAGTGATCAAGCCACGCTGAAGCGCCTTGGCGACGATCTTTTCGCGGTCCAGGCCACGGCCGTCATCGGCGATTTCGATGACCACTTGTCCCGCCTGGTGATGCGCGCGCAACGTCAATGCCGCCAGAGCGCTCTTGCCTTTTTCGACCCGCTCCTGGGGAGATTCGAGGCCGTGATCCATCGAATTGCGGACCATGTGCATCAGAGGATCTGCCAACTCTTCGACGATGGTTCGATCGAGTTCGATATCATCTCCCTCCGTGTGCATCTCGACCTGCTTGCCGAATTGCCGGGACAGGTCTCTGACCAGCCGCGCCATCCTACGAAAGAGCGGGCCGATGGGGACCAGTCGCATCGCCATGGCGGTCTTCTGCAACTCGGTGGTGATTCGCATGAGTTGCGCCACGTTGCGCTGCAGGCGCTGGCTCTTGATCGTCTTCAGGTCCGGATCGTGGCGCACCAGCGTTTCGGCGATTACCATTTCGCCGGCCATGTCCACCAGGTAGTCCAGCTTGGCAGTGTCTACCTTCACCGCCATGGTTTCATTGCGCCGCCCGGGCCGCGCCGTCTCGGCAGGGGTGGCAGGCGTCTCCTCCGCCGCTGTGGGAGAAGGCTCGCTGCTCGGGGCAGCATTCGCTTCCACCGCCGCGGCAAGCGCCACCAGGTCCGGGTGTGGCGCCTCCGCCGGTTCGTCTGCTGAGACGAGCGCGCGAATCCGCGCCAGCAAAGCGTCATCTTGCCGTGGCGGTTCTGAGACCTGGTTCTGCAGTGTCGACTCCAGATGCGCCATCCACCGACGCAGATGGTCGGCACTCTCCAGCACAACGTCGATGGCCTTGGGCGTGATCTTCAGCTCAAAATTGCGCGCTCGGTCGAGGACGAACTCAACCTCATGAGCCAGTTTCTGGATGGCCCAAAGCTCCAGAAAGCCGGCCAGACCTTTCATGGTGTGGAAGCCGCGGAAAATGGAGTTCAGAGCTTCGGAATCGCAGGGATCGCGCTCCAGCGTCAAAACCTGAGTTTCGATTCGCGCGAGATGCTCGCGGCTCTCCAAGACGAAGTCCGACAGGAGCTCCGGGTCTTGCGCCAGCGAATTCTCCTGGCTGGACGATGGTTGAGGGCCGGCTTCCATCGATTGCTGCAGGCGAAGGATTCCCTGTTGCAGTTCGGCTGCCAGGAGCTCGGCTTCAGGAAATCGGCCGTCAGCCGGACGCAGAGTGCCGATCAAGCCCTCAGCCGCTGTCGCAACGACACCAGCGCCCTCTCCAGCCGCAGAGTCGCGGACTTTTTCCAGGGCCGGAATCCAGCTCGACGCGCCGGAGGCGCCGGGTGTAACCGGATCTTCCACCACCAGCCGCAATGCCAGGTCTTCGACCAGTTGACGGAGTTCATCGGTTGGACGCAAAGGCCACCTCTTAGAAAGATTCTTTCTCATTCAAGGGAAACGCTGCCCGTTTTTTGGATACCGCTACCGGGCGCGCCGGGGGATTCTGCTGATGAGCATCGAGTGACACCGCAAGCGCTCCGAGACCGGAGGAGTTGGGCGCCGAATGAACGGGCTGCAGCGGCTTTCTGCCGCTTTCTTCGTGACTGCCGCCGACCAACTGGCGGAGCCTCTCGACGATGTTGTAGAGACTCTGGGCCTGAGCGGCTAACTCTTCGCTGGCTGCCGCGCTCTCTTCGGCATTGGCCGCGCTGCGCTGCGTGACTCGCTCCATCTGACCCACGGCCGCCGCGATCTGCTCCATACCGCGCGACTGCTCCTGGCTGCCGACGTCGACTTCGTCCACCAGGGTCTTGACTTGCGTCGCGCTGGCCGTGATTTTGCCGATCGACTCATTCACTTGTCCCAGCTTGGTGCTGCCCGCGCTGGATTTGGCGATGGATTCCTCGATCAGCAAAGCGGTGTCCTTAGCCGCTTGTGCACTGCGCTGGGCCAGATTCCGGACTTCATCCGCAACCACGGCAAAACCCATCCCGGCCTCTCCGGCCCGCGCGGCTTCCACGGCAGCGTTTAGCGCCAGGATATTCGTTTGGAAGGCAATCTCATCGATCACTTTGATAATTTTCGAGATCTTCTCACTCGAACCGTTGATTTCTTTCATGGATTCGACCATCTCTTCCAGGTTGCGATTGGCATTGTCCACAAGGTGAGTGGTTTCGGTCATCAGGCCAGCCACAGACCGCGTATTCTCCGCATTTTTACGGGTCACGGCTGTGATCTCCGTGGTTGAGGACGAAGTCTCTTCCAGAGTCGCCGCTTGTTCGGAGTTCCCTTGCGCCAGGGACTGACTCGCCGAAGCTACTTGTCCGGAAGCCGCCGCCACCTGCCGCGAACCGTCCAGCATCTCCGTCGCGACCTGCCGCAAGCGCCTGGTCGCCGATCGGACGACGGCAAGCGATATGGCCGCGGCCAACGCGCCCGCGGCCAGGAGAAAACACAAGGACCACCGATGGAAGGACACACTGTCCTCGGCGTCCTGCTGTTGCCGAGCCAGCAATTCGCGGGAGAGTCTCGCCAGTTCAGCGGTGGATGCTGCGAATTCGCGGTGGCTGGCAAGAGTCTTGTCAGCCAGCATGGCAGCGGCGCTCTCGGCGTTGCCCGACTCCGCCAGCCTTTTCAGTTCAGCGTGAACCTGTAGCCACGAGGTCAAGTGTGTTTCTATTTCGTTCGGAATCTGTTTACCCCGGTCGGTGATCAACAGCGTACGAACCTCCGCAAGATCTTGCTTTACCACTGCGACGGACTGCTCAAACAGGCGCTCGGACTCGGCCGCTTGCGCGGAGTTCTTCGCGTAAGCGAACACCACTGCCCCCTGTTCTCCCACAACCATTTCAGATTGAGCGGCGTCGAGCCCGGCCGTGAGTTCGAGCTTGCGGCAACTGCGGGAAATCGAGTTGGCAATCGAGTCGTCCATTATGCTGCTCGCACGCAGCCCGAACCAGCCGGTGAGCAGCAACAGGACGGAGAGCACAGCAGTGCAAACGGCTATCTTGGTGCCTAGAGTCACATCTCGTGGTTTCATGGGGCAGACTCGTCAGGATAGAATCGCGTTCAAGCCGTGAATTTCCTGGGTGGACAAGACCTTGTCGATGTCCAGGAGAATCTTCACCTTGCCTTTGACCTTGGCCATTCCGAGGAGATAGCGGCCCGCAATATCTTCGCCGAAGTCGGGAGTGTCCTCAATCTCCTGGCCCGTGAGGTTCAGCACCTCGGAGACTCCGTCCACGACAATCCCCATCAGGACCACTGAAGATTCGCCTTGCACTTGCGTCACGATAATGCAGGTGCGCTGCGTGTACTCGGCGGCCGGGAGTCCGAACTTGAGGCGCAGATCGATCACCGGGACGACCTTGCCTCTGAGGTTGATGACGCCTTTGATATGGCAAGGCGTCTGGGGCACCGCAGTAATGTCCTGCAGTCCCATGATTTCGCGCACCTTCAGTACGCGGATCCCAAATTCCTCGTTGGCGAGGTGGAAGGTGAGATATTTGCCGGCGCGCACATCGTTCTGAGTGGCTGCCGACTCGGCTGTGGCAAGCATGGTGGGTGGCATCAATTTCTCCAGGTGACGTTCTACACTTCCAAGGGGCAAGTCGTTCCGACCGCGTGGGGAACCATATGACTGGTCTTTTCAGTGGGCGCAAGGCACAATTTGATTACAAGCGTCTCACCGTCCCATTGAAAGCGCAGGACGATCCACTCCGTGGTGCCGGCGCTTTTGGCTCTGAAATTCCGGCCAAACACCACGGTGGGAATACTCAGTCCTAACGGTCCCAGCTGTCCTTCGAGATCGGTCTTCACGCTGCCGATAACCATGTTGGTGAGTTCGGCAACGGCATCCAGAACCTCCTCATCCACTGAGGTACTCTCGGTCATCAACATGTGCGCACAGATGTGACATGCCAGGGTCGGAGAGCAACTGATGCTTCCGGTTCCGGCCCAGGAGCCGGCTACGCCAATGAAGGACACTACCCCGTCGTTAGATTCGGGAGTGCCGTTTTCCAGTGAGAACACCCCGCTGCCGAGTTCCGAGCCCAGCATTGTGGAAAACACCTGGGCAGCGGATTGTCGAATGGATTCAACGATAAATTCTTGCAAGTTCATAATCGCAACGCCGGCTCCAGGATTCCAGCCAGCTTCTCCTTGATTTGATCGGCAGTGAACGGTTTCCGTACGTAACCGACGGCGCCAAGCTTGACCGCCTCTCCCACCTTGGTTTCGCCGCCCTCGGTCGTAATCATGACCACGGGAATACTGTGCCACGCAGTGGATGCTTTCATTGCGGCAAGTAGTTGCAACCCGTCCATTTTGGGCATGTTGATATCGGTGAGCACGAGTTGGATGCCGGGCTGCCCCTTGAGCTGTTCCAACGCCTCTTGGCCGTCACCAGCTTCATGAATCGAGCGGATTGCCATTCCGGTTTGCCGCAGGACACGCTGCAGGATCTTACGAATCGCAGCGGAGTCATCCACAACTAAGACGTCTGATTCCATTCGACTCCTTACACACCATTTATCGGTGAGAATTGGATTTTCATTAGGGGAAAGCGGCAAAAATCCCACGCCGGCTTACTTCGGGCCGAAAGAAATATTGACCGGTCTTACTAAAGTTCCTCCATTGCCGTCCGATATTGGGGCTAGGAGTTCGCGATTTGAATCGGCAGCTTTCTCAACAGGAAATCGACGCAGTCTTCCAGAACATGCAGGACCACAAGCGTGAGTCTCCTGCCGTAAAGTTCGATTTCCGCCGGCCCGACCGCATCCCCAAGTCACAGGTGCGGGCGATCCATCTTCTGCATGATACGTTCGTGCGCAATCTGGTGTCGAGCCTGTCCGCCTACCTGCGCTCTTACCTCACCGTCAACCTGGTGAGTGTGGAGCAACTCTCCTATGCCGAATTCCTGGACGGTCTGCCTTCACCGACTTGTATGGTTTCGCTGGGGCTCAGTCCTTACGATGGAAATGGGGTTCTGGAGTTAAACCCCTCCCTGGTGTTTCCGATTCTGGAAATGCTTCTGGGCGGCACCGGCAAAGCCTCCAGCGCCATTCAACGCGATATTACCGAGATTGAACAGAAGTTGCTAGACGGCCTGTTTCGCATTATTCTCCACGACTTACGCGAAGCCTGGAAGGGCGTGACCGATGTGGACTTTACCATCGAATCGATGGAGACCGAACCCCAGTTGCTGCACATTCTGGCTCCCAACGAGGCGGTGGTCTCCATTGGCGTGGAAGTGCGCATCGGTGAGACGGTAGGGATGATGAACATCGCCATGCCGTCGATTGTCATCAAGATGATGCGCCAGAAATTCGATCAGCAGTGGTCGGTGCGCAAGACCCACGCCAGCCGGTCCGAACAGTCGCGCGTCCTGCGTTTGCTGCGTGGCGCGAATCTGACCCTGGAGGCGCGCATGGAGGGGCAGACATTGAGCGTCCGTGAGTTTCTGGGTTTGGCCGAAGGACATCTGCTGACCTTCGATTTCCCGGTGGAGCGCCCCATCGATCTTCTGGTGAATGGCATCCACAAGTTTTCCGGACAGGTGGTGAGCACGGGAAGGAAAAGGGCGTGTCTCATCGATACCGTCAAGCTGGTGCCCAATCAGGGCAAGATCAACGAAGAAGGCGCAACCGGAGTGGGCACGGATGATGCCAGGTAGAAGCTATTCAGGAAGTCGAGAAATGCGCGACCCCGCTGGCGCCCGTTGTTTCGGTCGAATTCCAGCCTTTGCAGAAACACCAGCAGGCCCAGCAGGTCCACGTCGCGCGTCTTGGACATGCCCAGGCGCTTCCGTTCCTGCTCGCGGAATTCGCCGGCTGCTGCCTGCATCGCTGCATAGATGTTGGCCGCCAGGGGATTCGCCGGAACGCTCTCGTAGTAGACACCGCTTTGCAGGGTCCGGTACGTCCGGATCAAAGCTTCCAGGGCTTCCCGTACATCGAAGTCCACCGCCCCGGCAGTGCCCAGCACGGCGGAAGCGAGCCTCTGCCCCAGGAAAAACAACAGATTCTGGTGCGCCTCCAGGAATGAGTTCGTAACCTGCACGTCCCGGTTCGGAACTGTTTCGGGGTCCATCTGCAAGGACACCTTGTCGTGCCGGCGCGCGTCCCGCAGGTACTCGCAATCCAGCGGGCACGCCACCGTTACCTCCCGCTCGGTGCCGCAGCAGATGGTGCAGATGTCGCCACGGACGCCCGGACAAAAGCGCCGCGGACGGCGAGTATCGCAAATTGCGCAGGCCATTCCCTTAGTATAGAAGCTAGGGGAAACGTCACACGAATGAGCCGGACTCACCTATTCTTCAAAGTGGAATTGGAACACGAACCGGGAGAGGATCCGGAACGGCTTGGCGAAGAGATCTGCCGCCGGATCGAGAGGGTTTACGGTGTTCGCTTTGCCGAACTGTCCAGCATCACAAAGGTAGACAAGTAGCCGGGGGTGCCACTTCAAATCCTGTGAAGCCGCAATCGCGGCGCTGTAGCCGGAGCGAATCAACTGGCGGCGGAATACATGGCGAGCAATTTCAACCCAACGAGAATTCGGTAGCCTGAAGAGCATCCCATTGAAGACACTGACACAGTATGTGGCGCGGCAACGGCTGGAGAAGGCTAATATTCGCCGCCTAGGGCGGTGAAACAACGAAGCGTCAGACATGTCACAATATGTGAAATGCGACTTGGCCTATTTTCACCTCGCATCCCCACGGTACGTCGCGTCCAACCGGTCCCCGCCAGATTTGCTCCGATGCCCTCGCCAACCGGGAAACCCGCCGTCCGCCAAACTGAGCCTCCCTCGAGGCAAGTGCTGCAGCAAAAGGATGTCAACCGTTCCGCTGTGCCACCTGGCACCAGGCGAATCGTGCAACCTGCTTTGTTCCCGACGGTACGTCGCGCACAGCCAGCGCCGCTAAACTTTGCTCCGATCCCTTCGCCGCCGTGGAAACCTGCTGGTCTCCGTAACCAGCCTCGGATGGGGAAGCCGGTCGTGCAGCCCGCCGCATTTCCCGCCGTACGTCGCGTCCAGCCGGCCTCTGCCAGATTTGCTCCGATTCCCTCCTTGCTGAAGTCCCCAGTTACGGAGCGCAGAACCATGGCGGCCCCGTTCTTCAAGGCGCCGGGCCGTTCCGTTCAACGGATGATCGCCGAGAAATTAGAACTGCCCCATAAGATTCAATCGCACGAGGAGAGAATTAAAGCGCTGGTCACGGCCCTGAACCAGGGGTGTCCCAACGGGTGGGCCTTTAGCGGTAGTTTTGCGCTTTGGCTGTGGGCAAAGTCGAAAGGGGTAGCCTCACGAGAGCCAGGTGACATTGACATTCTTGTGTCAATAGATGCTTATCATCGAAGCGTTCCCGACTTGTACCCCGCAGTATTGCCAATGCCTAAACGCGGCTTTGCGGGTATGGGCGGTAAGGGCTGGACCGCTGAAATCGAGAAAGGTCTTGACATCGATTGGATCATTGAAAGCGTCGCTCGAGGCAAATTAAGCGACTGCGTGCAGTTGAACGTACCGGGACTCGGGACGGTAAACATCATCAAGTTGGATGTCCTACTAGATTACAAGACCAAGATGTCAGACACCGGGACGAAGAAGGGGCAGCAGGCAGAGGAAGATACCCTGTTCATAAAGAAACTCCTCGGTTGACTCGTCGATCGATTCTGGACTGCGAGTAAGAGAGCGTAAATGGCTGCTTCGAGTGCTTATTGGAGTACCGCTGCCGATCGAGGAGCAGGGTTTGTTCGCTTCGCCGGTTAAGGCGTTCCCCGCGGCAGGCGACGGCTTATTCCCGTAACCGTCGGACGAATCCAAGGGTAATCAGCCTCGGGCTGCACCGCCTTTTCTGGCGTCGGGAAATGAAATATAGGCTCGTACCGTGCAGGCGCTGGCCGGGATGCCCGATGAGACCGTAGTCCCCGGCGAGGTCCTCCGAGTCTGTAAACACTACACTGTCACGTGCAGTACGTTAGCCATTTTGTGTTCGAAGTCCGAGTCCCTCTTCTCTACGTAGTATCGAATCTTGTGCGGCCGCAGTTCGCCTTGCCGCAGGATCTTGTGGAGTTTGGAGCGGCTCAATCGGAGCAGTGCCGGATGCCCGGCCGCAACGCAGTGCTGGCGTATGTGAGCGACCAACAACTTGTATGTCCACAGTTGGTAGGAATACCCCACTTCTTTCGGCTTCTGGCAAGCACAGTGTTGTATCCAGGCAATCGCATCGTCCGGCAGTTGCCGCGGCTTGCCCGGCCTGGGCAATTCTCCCAGTGCTGCGTCCAGACCGAATTGCAGAAACTTCTGAATACACAGCACCACGGTGCTGCGGCTGACGTGGTGGTGCAGCGCAATAGCTTCATCACTCAGGCCAGATAGCGAATCCAAAAGAAACGATGCCCTAAGGGTGCGCCGTTTCTCCTCGGTTCGAGACTTGCGGATGGATTCCAGTTTGAGCAGTTCCTGCTCACTGAACTGGACGGGGCTGCGCTTCTTCGGGAAGGGCATGCCCCATTAAAACATAAACTGGGTTAAATGTATCGAAATTTAGAGAACGATAATCTAACCTAGTGCGCGCGCAACAACTCCATCTCCGACCCGATGAAGCCCCAGGTGACCCACACATGGCGTTTCGCCACGCGGCGAAAGTACTCCTGGGCTTTCTCGGCGTTGCCGTTATAAAGGTGCCAGTTGCCGATGCCGTAGGCTACGGTATCGAAGCGGAGTTCCGTCTCCTGATCGGTATTGCCGGCGGGCGGCTCCGGCGGCAGCGCTTCGGCTTCGGTCATGCGGCCCTGAAAGAAGCGCACCAGGTTCAGGTAGAACCGGGTGTGCGGCTCTTTGAAAGTCATCTCGGGAGGCACCGCGTCCAGGGCTTTGGCAGCTTCATCCGTGCGGCCCGCGCGGTGGAGCGCGGCGTACAGCCAGTTGGTGGAATTGATCCGCTCATCGGTATTGGGGGCCGTTTCCACGGCGTGCCGGAAGGCCTCGGCGGCGGGCGCGAACTCGCGCAGGAAGTAATGGGCGAGGCCCAGGTGGTAGTACGCGGCCATGGCCTTGGGGTCCAGCGAAACGGCATGGGTCAGATCGGTACGCGCGCGCGAAATCGCGCAGGGGCAGCTCGCGATGACCCCGCTCGGTGTATAGGGCGGCGTTCGTGGGCGTGACGGCGATGGCGCGATCGAGTGTGGCCACCGCTTCGCGATCCTGCCAGACGGAGATCTGAGCCTGGGCTAACTTGAGCAGCAGGTCGGGATTCTTGGGGTCGGCGGCGAGGCTCTTTTCTGCGGCTGCCACCACCCCCTTCTCGTCGGGAAGGGACAAGAATTTCGCGCTCAGCTTGGTAACGACTTCCACCTTGATGGCCTCAGGGGCGCCACCTGCCGGTTTGAGAATCAGCTTGGGAAGCGCGAGGTCCTTGGGGATGAGGAAACTGGAAAGATCGATATGGGAGGAGTCATAGCCCTTCAGGTCGGCCCAGATGGCGCAATTGCCGGCCAATCCGGCATCACCCACGCCGGTGGTCGTGGTAGGCAGAGCGCGCGCCACGTGATTGAATTCGTCGCGCTCCACTTTGAGAAAGAAGCTCCCGTTCTTGCCGGAGTTGGTCTGGCGGATGGCGTCGGCACCGTTGCAACGCAGCAGGATGCTGACGGACTTTCCGGGTGCCGAACCATCCGCCATATTCACTTGCCCGTGCAGGAAGACGACGTCGTTGGCAGCCAGGGGCGTGGCGCACAAAACCGCAGCGAGTAACAGTCGCATGGCGAATCTCCTATCCGCTTCAGCATACACCGGGAATGAAAATGTGTTAAAAAGGAACTAAGGGTGTAGGACTCAAGATGCGCCACGCTGCTTGCAGCGGTGTTGTATGAAGACGTTCGCCGTGTTGTTTGCTCTCGGTCTGACGGCGTCGACCGGACGAGTGGTCAACTTCGATACATGTCCATTGGGTAAGGCTCCGCCCGGCTGGACGGTAGCGATGACCAACCGCGGGGTTGCTCCGCAGTGGCAGATTCTTAAGGACCAAACCGCACCCACCCAGCCCTACGTACTGGCGCAAACGTCCCACGATCCCAACGACACGCGATACCCGCTGGCCATCTTTGATGGCATCTACGTGCAGAATGGCGATGTGAGTGTCCGGCTCAAACCCGTTTCCGGACAGGAAGACCGCGCCGGCGGGGTGATCTGGCGCTATCGCGACGCCAACAATTACTACCTGGTGCGAGCCAATGCCCTGACCAAGAATGTGGCCTTATACAAGGTGGAGAATGGCCACATCACGCAAATCTCGGCGCTGGTGCCGCACGAGATTCCGTCCAATGCCTGGAGCATTCTGAAGGTCTCCGTGCGCGGCAATCGGTTTCAGGTGTTCGTAAACCACCGCCGCATCCTGCAAGGCCAGGACAACACCTTCCGCGGCGCCGGCAAGGTCGGCCTGTGGACCGTGGCCGATTCGGTCACGTACTTCGACGACTTCCGGGTGTACCCGAAATAGGGTCGCAAAGTACAGTGACAGTCGGCGCATGAGGCGAAGACTCACCCGGTGGGATGAAAATGGCTGGAAAACGCGTCGGGATTTCGCGAAGGGGCGTGCGCACCGGCTCGGGATTTTCGAGAGAAAGTGCGGTTTTTGCGAGCCCTCTCAATTCTCCGTGGGCGCCTTATCCAGGTGGTCGATCACCATCACGGCCATGGACTCCTTCTGCGATTTCAGGCGCAGGCCGAGTTGCGATCGCACGGCACCGGGCAGATCGGGGAGGGCGGTGTCGTTGGGATCGGGTGCCCAGTGGAGATCGATATCGTACTGACCCTGGAGGCCGGTCTTGTCCAGAACGGTGCGATTGAACTGCCTGGTAAGCATGTTCGTCAGACCGACCATGGTAGTCTTGGTGGCTGTCCAGGTGCCGGGGCCCTGCCTGATGCTGCCACGGCCCGCCGGATCGGCAGGATGCAGTCTGGCGCCCTTATCATCCACCTCCAGCGCGAATACCGGAATCTCCTTCTGCTCGGGATGCAGCGCCAGGTGAAAGCGCTCCTCCAGCAGCGTCTGGAGCATCAGCAACACCTGATCGTTGGGCGTGCCGGGCGGTAGCTTGGCATCGATGTTGACAGATACGGAGATGAGCCACTCCGGCCCAATGATCTGGTAAGCCTTTATCGACCAGGCCTGGGAGACGAGAGACTCGAGCGAGCAGTACGAACACTGGAACATGCCGTGGGCCGCGTTCCCCGTCAGACCTACCCGGATCACTCCGTGCTGCGGGATCTCGGCAACTTTCACGGACGCCACATCGAAGGCGGGCCGGGACTGAGCGGCGGCCGGTCGCACGCCGCCCAGCAGAATCAGGAACACTGCCGTGGTTCTCACAGCCTTATAGTAGCCGGAAGTTCACTTCGATGGTGGCCTGCACGGTCACGGGTTGGCCATCCTTCAAGCCGGGCTTGAATACCCACTGGGAGACGGCTTCGATGGCCTTCTCGTCGAGTCCCAGTCCGAGGCTGTTGAGCACTTTGATATTAGTGGCACGGCCATCGGGAGTAATTTCTACGTACAGGGTCACGGTGCCCTGGTACTTGGCCACGCGGGCCAGTTCGGTGTACTCAGGTTCCGNNCCACCTACACGATACGTGCCTGGGCTGCTGGTCTGAGGCGGCACTACGGCGGCGGGCGCCACAAATGTGGGGGCCGGGCGCATCGCCGGGCGTAGGGCGGCTTTGCGCGCCTCGGTGGATTGCTTTTCCATGTCGGTGGCTTCATCGATGCGCCCCTGCTGGCGCAGAAACTGCGCGTAGAGCACCATGGTGGTGGCGGCGTCCGCAGATCGTGGATTCTGTAGCGCCAGGGCATTCTTGAAGAGTGCTTCGGCTTCGAAGTAGTTCTTCTCGCGTTCGCGCACCAGCGCGATCCACATGGTAGCGGCTCCGGCCTGGGTGGGGTCGATTCGCTGCACGTGCAAGAAATGTCCCACGGCAGCCTGGTAGTCCTTGTGGACGAAGGCCGACATGCCCAGGTACATCAGGGCCTTGGAGGCTTCCGGCCGGTCGCCCAGAATTCGGGCCGCCCGCTGGTAGAGATCTTCGGCCGATTTGTTGCGCCGCTGCTCCAGTTCGCCCAGCTTCAGCAGGCCGAGTCCATAGTCGACGCTCTGCTGGCCGGAGACTTCGGCGCGGATGGCAGCGGCCGATTCCAGCAGTTTGTGGGCGGTATCGAACTCCCTCAGGTTTTCGAATGCGGACGCAGCGGTCTCCAGCATCTCGTGGTTCTTCTGAGCATTGGCCGCGCGGATGGTGGCATCCACGTCGGGCGCGACCGATTGCGTGACAGTGTCCTGCGACTGCACCGCGGCCAAGGGCGCCACGGCGGCTACCGCCAGCACGGCGGCCAGCCATCCGGAAGCGCGGCGCGGACAAGCGCGATTCACGCGCGGATCTAGAATGGCCAGCAGGCGGCCTTCGAGCTGCGAGGGCCGGGCCATAGCGATGGCTGCCCATCCCATGCCGGGCGCGTTCTGCATGGTGCGCGCCACTTCCAGCAGGTGGCCGGCGTAGTCGGAGGCGCGGGCGCCGGCTTGCAGCACCAGGTCGTCGGTGGCGCGTTCGCGCTCCTTCAGGAATTCGCGCCAGGCGGTCCACGCCAGCGGGTTCCACCAGTTGAGAGAGAGGGCGATGCGCGCCAGCAGGTGGCTGGCGGTATCGCCGCGGCGCACGTGCGCCAGTTCGTGGAGCAGGACGACACGACGCCGCTCATCGCTCCACTCAGCGGCATCGGAAGGCAGCAGAATGGCGCTGTGCAGCAGGCCGAAGGTCATTGGCATGGTGCCGGGCTGCGCTTTGAGCACATCCACGGCGTGGCGAATGCCGAGGGAGTGAGCCAGGGCGCGGCACAGGTTGGCCTCGCCGAAGGGAATGGCCGCGCGGCGAACGCGCGCCACGGCGGCTGCGGCCACCAGCATCTGGAACAGGCCGATGGCGGCTCCGGCGGCCCATGCCAGCAGCACGTAGAGCATCCAATCGGGATGCCAGGATGCGGGAGTTGCCGGTGTGGTGTTCACAGTTTGCGCCGCGCGAGAGGCTGCGGCTGCCGCTCCGGAAGCCGTCACCGTGGTTTGAAAAAGAACACCGGTGTTGACCGGTACCACCAGCCCAGGAAAGTGCACTGCTGGGAGCGCCACCGTCAGCAACGGCAGCGCGACGACTGCGGCAGCGGCCGCGGTCCACACGAGATGGCGCGCAGCGGCCGACCGCCGCCGCAAGAGAAGGGTAAACACCCAGGCGATGGAAAGTACCACGGTGCTTTTCAACGCTGCGCCGATGAACATGGAGAATAGTGCCGATTCGTTCCAGGACATTTACTTGCCCTCCAACTTGGCCTTCTCGATCATTGCCGACATCCGGTCCAGCTCCTGGCGCGTGAGGCGCGTGGAGGAAACGTCCAGCAGTGCGGCTACCACCTGCTCGGGCGACTCCTTAAAGAAGGTGTCCAACAGGTGTTTGACTGCCGAACGCTTGGCCTTGTCACGCGCCACTGTAGGCACGTAGACGTATTTTAAGCCTTCCGCCTGGTGCTTTACGTGGCCTTTGTCCTCCAGAACGCGCAGCATGGCGCGCACCGCCGAATAGCTGGGCGCGTCCGGCATAGCCTCGCGGACTTCCGACGCAGCGGCTTTCCCCCGCTGGTAGAGAATGTCCATGATCTGCCGTTCCCGCCGGCTCAATCCAGTCTGCTGGTCCTTTAGCATTATGCTAAAAAACTAGCACTATCGGCGAAGGATGTCAAGGGGCCTGGAGCTAGCCTGGAGCTTGCCTGCAGCTACCGCTCCCTTACGGTCGCGGCTCGGATGGGAAGTCTCCCGGTTGATTCACTCGCTGCGCAGGGCGAGGGCGGGATCGAGGCGGCTGGCGCGGCGCACGGGCGCGTAGGCCGCGACAACCGTTACGGCGAAGAAGAAGAGCACGACGAAAGCGTACATGGCGGGCGACCCTGTGACTGTGCTCTCCGACAGCTTACGGACGGTGCTGCCGGCGGCGAGACCCAGGCCGAGACCGCCAGCGAGGCCGGCGGCGACCCACACGCCGGTAGTTCCCAGTACGGTCCGGACGATGGCGCCCCGGCCGGCGCCCAAGGCGATGCGAATGGCGATTTCCGCGGTGCGCTGGGAGACCAGGCAGGAGATCACACTATACATACCGCTGCCCGCCATGGCCAAGGCGAGCAGCGCGAAGGCGCCAATCAGGAAGGCGTGAAAGCGGGGCTCGGCGACTGAGTTCGCGAGAACCTGATCCATGGTCAGGATATTGAATACGGCTTGATCCGAGTAAGCGGAGTGGATTGCGTCCTTCACGCGGCCGATGAGTTGATCCGGCGGCAGCGAAGAGCGGACCACCAGGTAAATATTGGGCTCGTACACCTGCAGATAGGACGCGTAAATCTCGGGTTTGGGAGCAGTCTCCAGAGCCGACATCCGGACGTCGGCGACCACACCAATGATGGTCGATGGCGTCCCCGGTCCGACTTGGCGGCCGATGAGGTCACGGCCGTTGCCGAAGCGGCGTACGAATTCGCGATTCACGATGATGACTCCGGGGCGTCCCACGATATCGTCATCGCGGAAGGTGCGCCCGGCGAGCAGCGGGATGCGGAGCGTACGGAAGTAATCCGGGCTGATCATCTGGAAGAGCGCCATTTGCGGCGCCGTGGCGGCGGGATCTTCTGGGTCACCCTCGATGCGGAATCCCCGCTGGGCCGCGCCGCGCACGGGCAAACCCGTCACGGTAGCTGTCGCATCCACGCCGGGGATGGCGGCGATCTTCTCGAGATACTCGCGATAGGCCAGGCTGGGGATGGGGTGCACGGCCTGCTCGCGGCGAAACGGGAGGCGCAGGCGCATCACGGACACGTGGCCGGCGTCGAAGCCGGCAGGCGTGGAGACCAGTTTCCACAGGTTCTGGCCCAGGAGTCCGGCTCCCGAAAGCAGGAACACGGAGAGGGCCGCTTCGAATCCGATCATGGCGTGGCGCCAGCGGTTGCCGTGTCCGATAGCAGCTCGCGCGCTGAGTGCGGCTCCGGGTGTCCACGCGCTTCCCTTTACCGCCGGGATGACCGCGAACAGCAGTGCCGAGACCAGGGAGAGCGCGAACGTGAAGGCCATGACGCCGGCATCGGGATGGGCACGTTCGAAAAGTGGATTGCGCACCGGCAGCCAACGGACCAGCAGGCGCGCCGTCCAACCCGATACCAGGAGGCCCGCCGCGCCACCGCACGCCGCCAGCACCAGGCCTTCCAGAAGGAATTGGCGGATCAATCGCAGGCGGCTGGCGCCCAGGGCAGCACGAATCGCCACTTCGCGCCCACGGCGCAGGGAACGCGCCAACAGAAGCTGCGCGGTATTGCCGCAAGCGATCAGGAACAGCACGCCGACGCCGCCCAGCAGGAGCCCGAGCAGCAGCCGCTGTTTGCCGACGATGCCTTCACGCAGCGGCTGCGCGCCCATCGAGAACCCCAGCGATCCCCCCTTCGGACCGTGATAGATCGCGGGGTACTCCTGCACCAGGCTGTTCCCAATGCTGGCGAGCTCAGCTCTGGCGCGCTGCACGGAAGTCCCCGGGCGAAGGCGCGCCAGGGCGATGACGCGGCGCACGTTGGAAAACTGTCCGGAGCGCAGGGTATAGTAATCGTCCATCTGGAAGGGGACATAAATTTCGACGGGCTCCGGGACGCCGAGGTTGGGATAATCGAACGCGAATCCAGGGGGCAGCACTCCCACGACGACGGTGGGCGCTCCATTCAGTCCAAGGGTCTTGCCAATGACGTTGGGATCGGCGCCCATGCGGCTGCGCCAGAACGCGTCAGAGACCACGACGACGTGATTGTTGGCGGGGAGATTCTCTTCAGGCGTAAAGGTGCGTCCCAGGGCCGCCTTCACGCCGAGCAGGGGGAAGAACGACGCCGTGACACGCGCGGAGAAGACGCGCACCGGCTCATCGGCTCCGGTGAGTTGAAGATCGCGGTGATCGAGAAAGGCCGTTTCCTCCAGCAGGCGGCTGCGGCGGCGAATGTCCAGGTATTCGGGAATGGTGGGGCCCATGCCATCGACGTTGAAGCTGCTGTAGCGGTCGAAGATGGTCACCAGGCGCCCGGACTCGGGAAACGGCAGGGGGTCCAGGAACGCGGCCTTCAACAGGGTGAAGATGGCAGCATTGCCGCCGATGCCGAGGGCCAGCACCAGCACGATCAGGGCGGAGAGCCCGGCATCGCGGCGCAGCAGGACGACGCCGTGTTGCAGGTCCTGCAGCGAAGATGCCAGCCACTCTACCACGCGGACGTTGCGCATCTCTTCCTTCGCAATGGATGAATTCCCCATACGGCGCTTTGCCTCCAACTCTGCTTCCGCCGGCCCGAGTCCGCGTTCGCGGGAACGGCGCAGGCGCATTTCGTAATGGAAGGCGAGCTCCTCTTCCAGTTCGCGATCGAGCCGCGCGGGCCGGAACACATTCCAGATGCGGCGCGGGAGCGACATCAGGCCAGCCTCAGCACCCGCGCGATGGCGTCCGCGGCGCGCAGCCATTCGCTCTCTTCTTCCGCCAGTTGCCGGCGTCCCGCGGCGGTGATGCGGTAGTAGCGGGCGCGCCGATTGTGGTCTGAGGCGGCCCACTCGGAGCGGATCCAGCCCGATTCATCCATGCGGTGCAGAGCGGGATAGAGCGATCCCTCGCCTACCTGGAGAACATTCCGGGAGAGTTGCTCGATCCGCTCGGCGATGGCATAGCCGTGCATGCTGTCGCCGGCCGAGAGAATGCGGAGGACGAGGAGGTCGAGCTTGCCGAGCAGTTGGTCTTTCTTGTTCTTTCCCATCGATGTCGACGGGAAGATAGTAAAGCCTGAAGAGGGGGGCTGTCAAGGGGAAATTCGGAGACTGGTTTATTCGATCCGAGCCCCCCGAGCCCCGACAAAGTTTTTGCCGATGATCAGGCGGCTACTCCGAGTTCCCCGAAAATGCCCGCCATGCCCGCTTGAAAATTTCCGGGGTTCGGCCTCAATTCTTACGCTGCCGGTGTCAACGATACTTTGTGGCCCCAGCGTTCGAGGCGCTTTACCAAACTGCGCCCGACCTCTTCTTTGTCCCGGCGTTCCTAGCAATTCGCTCCCAGTTCCCGATATGCTTCTCGCCCCGAGAACATGTACCAGATCGCCTGCAACATGCTATTGGCCACTGTCCTGATTGCCCTGTCTTTCCCCCGGTGCCCCGGCACACGCTGGTAGAGCGCTCGCGCATAGGTGTTTTTCGTCTGCGCCGCCGCCCATGCTACTTG
>OKRF01000390.1:31846-31972 GCA_900290315.1 Candidatus Sulfopaludibacter sp. SbA3
TTGCCGCCCAAATTCACTTGATTCCTGGTGCCGTCATGAGCAACTGCATCGCCCATTCCATCGACTCCGCCAGCACTTCAGGATTGGTCTCGCCTTTCACCATCGCCAGGATCATCGCTCTCCCGC
>OKRF01000239.1:0-12518 GCA_900290315.1 Candidatus Sulfopaludibacter sp. SbA3
GGGCCGGTTGTTGCCGTCGTCAAAACCGGCAATACTGCGGGTGTTTTACTCCGGCACTGACAGCGGAGTTGATCGAGATGAGTGAGGACGAGGTCGAGAGGGGCATCGGGCGCGCCAGTCGGGCCGAAATTGTATTCGAAACGTCCGATCACTTTGACGCCGCAGGCGCGGGCGGTGGCGAAGTCCGTGCGGATGCGATCGAGCATGGCGCCAGAGAGCCGGCGGCCGCGAAATTCGGAAAGCACCCAGGACATGCGTACGAGGCTCAGGCCATTCTCGCGGGCACGCCGCAGCCTGGCGGCGTCGAGGGGAGCCGGGTGTCGCAGCGGATCGTAGGATGTCCCGATCAGGAAGCCGCGCTCGGGATTGGGAAAGTCCCCGGTGGAGGGCGAGTAGGTAGCGGCAGCGAGAGTGAGCGGAAGAACAAGCAGTGTCCGGCTGGCGGATGGAACAAGCATACGACGATTCGATTATAATCGCCTTTGCGACGCTCCCCAGGGGGTGCGCCTTGTCACGCGCAAAGCTCATAAGCCTGGCGTAGCCAGCGCAACAATTCACTATCGATGTCCTTGGCATCAGCAAGCTTTACGTCGAGATGCCAGCGGTTCTTCGACACCTGCTCCGTCTTGACGATCCTGGCGCTGCGAATCGGCTTTTCGGCTTTCACCGTCAGAAGCAGGTACCCATTGCGCGGATGCAGCCCGGCAAATGCCGACCCGCGAGCCAGATGAATGGAGGTCTTGTTGATCTCTTCACGAAACGGGCCGAACGGTGTCAACGCTGCCAGCAGCTCACGATACACTTGTTGCGCCGAGGCACCTGCCGCCGCCAGCGGGTCATACGGTGTAGCCATGCCACAGATTTTACTCCTCCCGCAGCGCCAGCATCGGATCCACAGGGGTAGCGCGGCGCGCGGGAAGATAACCCGCTATCAGGGTGATGGCAGCGAAAGGAATTGCCGGTTTTCTCATGGTTCGCGATGATGCCGAAGATCGCCCCGCCCGGTGTTGCCGAGGCAGCGACCGGCCAGATTGCGAGAGAGGAGATAACCGAGTATCCCGCCAAGGCGCTTCCAACAGAAAGACTGAAGCCGCCTCGAGCGTTGCCGTAATCGTCAGGGTACCGATCACTAGACTGGTGTTGTGCCCATATGCGTCATAGATACCCGGTGCGGTAATCGATTCCTTGAACTGAGCCACTGCGCCTGAAAATCCTGAATTGCACAACGTCGACCAGACTGTAGACGCGGAAGCAGCATAGAAGTCTGGGAAGCGAACAAGAGCGGTCTGGTCGAGCGGAGCACGGTTGGAAATAGTTTACTCCAGCGACTTAAGCTAAAGTTGATTGTTGCAATGAGCCGGAGGTCTGCTGCGCCCCCGCCCACCAACCCCCGACGCTACGCGCCTTTGGCGCGGATAATGGAAACCAAACCGCTACGCCTGCGGCGTGGACGATATCGCCTGCGCCTCCATTCCTCTATAAACACGCCTTCCGCGTGGTTGATGACCGTCCGTATCCTACTCCGGTTCCTAGTCCCGTTCTTGGAGTGGGTCACTTCAGCCAAGGGCTACTGGGTCACTCTTGCCTTGCTGAGCGTCGAAGACCCATGAATCAGTTTCGCTATAGTATGCGCGAGCCGCGACGACCTCGGTTTCCCACCGGTGCCGCTGATCGCTTTGCTTGAATCACAATGGCGCGGTTTGACCGACGGGCGATGATGTCAGCCCCCCTGTCGCCCGTCCTTGGCGTTCCCCTGACGCTGCAGCCGTGCTGTTTCAGAAGCTGCATCAGGTAGTTCTCAAACTCCACGCCCGTCATCCTGGCGACCTCTTCTGCTGGCCGCTGTCGGCCGGGCTCTGCAGCATGATAGAACCGAAACCGCGCTTCGATTCTTGAGAACAGCTCTTGATACACGGCGGAAGGATGACCTGGCAGTCAAACGCTCCGCCCTCTGCGTCGGCAATCTTTTCTATCCAGCTCTATACAGTGAAAGATCTCTTGGTCTAGGCTCTTCCAATTCTCATCTCCGTATTCGTCAAGGGTGGAGTCCTTTCGCTCTGCGATGGAGAGAACTTGTCAATCAGGCCGGTGTGAGGACCCCGCGTTCACCGGCGATGGTGACATTCACAGCCAGTTGGTGGCCGCCGAAAGGCGCTCCCAGGATCGAAATGTAATCGAGATCCTCGCCAGACATCGCGCTGTTGCCTTCGTTGCGCTTCAGCACTCCGTCAGCTTCCATGAACTGCTGGACCTTCTCGAAGCCCCGCTTACTGAGCACCGAGGCAACCAGAGCGAACGCGGCGGTGCGCTGGGTGGTAGTCAGTTCCCGCATGCAAAGTCCGGCCCGCCGGACCATCCCCGCCGTCGGAAGGTTGGACCAGTGCGCCCTCTGCTGTGCGTCGTCAATCGCAAACAACACGCTCTGGCGCTGGTTCGGATCGAGCGTCGCAAGGAATGTGTTCGCCGCGACCGCGAATCGCGAGCTTGTTGTGCGGCGGCGGCGCTCAGCCATAACAGAACCATAACGAATACACCGGCAGTGGCGAGTTTGGACATTTGGGCTCCGAGTGATCTGACGAAGGGACGTTGACCCGGGAACGGTGGTTATGAGGGGACACGTTACGGATTGTAAAGGCCTCGCGGACCGGAGACAATAGCATCGTGAAGCGTTCCGGAGTCGCGGACTTGCCCTTGCACGGCGGCCGTGTGCCTGCCTGGCTCGCCGATCGCATGACGCAGCTTGGCACGGCCATCGGCGAGAGTATTCTTCTTCACTACGGTCATTCGGCGTTTCTCTCGCGCCTCAGCGATCCTTATTGGTTTCAGGCTCTCGGCTCCGTCATGGGCATGGACTGGCACTCGTCCGGCATCACCACGTCGGTGATCGGCGCTCTGAAGCGAGGGCTGAATCCGCGCGCCTCGGAACTCGGACTGTACGTCTGCGGTGGACGCGGGCGGCATTCGCGCAATACGCCGGACGAACTGCGTGCCATCGCGGAGTGCCGGGGCCTGGACGGCGACGCTCTGATCCGTACCAGCCGCCTGACTGCCAAGATCGACAACAACTGCATCGCCGACGGATTTCAGATTTACCTGCACTCGTTCATTGTCGCGGCCGATGGCGAGTGGTCGATAGTGCAGCAGGGGCTCAACGATCGATCCGGCCTGGCGCGGCGCTATCATTGGCATTCCGCCAATGTGCGCGACTTCGTGGCCGATCCGCATACCGGCATCGCCGGCGCGCACCAGGGCACCATCATGAACCTGGTGGATGCCCACGCCGCGCCCGCACAGGAGGCGCTGCTTACCATCGCCAACGCGCATCCCGACAACACCCTGCGGGAGGTCCGCCATCTGGTAATGCCCGGGCATCATGACGTGCGCGCGGAGGACGTGGAACTGAAGCGTCTCGGCGCGGTGCTGGCGGTGGCTTATGAGCGTGACCTGAAAAGTTTCGCCGATTTGCTGCTGGTCCAGAACCTCGGTCCGCGCACGCTGCAGACGCTGGCGATGGTGGCGGAAGTGGTCCACGGGACGCCGGTCCGCTTCTCCGACCCGGCGCGCTTTTCTTTCGCCTTGGGCGGCAAGGACGGGCATCCGTTCCCGGTGCCGCTGCAATCTTACGACGAATCGATCGGCGTGCTGCGGAGTTCACTCGACAAGGCGAAACTGGACGGCGGCGCCAAGATGGAAGGCTTCCGGCGTCTCGACCGCTTTGTGAAGGTGGTCGAGCATCAACTGGAGCGGGCCGCGGATTTCGACGCTGTACTTCAGCACGAGCGCACCATTTCGCCAGCGCTGAACGGACGGACGGTGTTCGGCGATAAGCGTTCAGAACGTAAGTCGAGGCCGCGGCAGATGAGTCTCTGGGAATAGAAGATTAAGATGCGATTTGCCTCAGGGCCGTGGCGCGTGAGAGATCTGGCGACCTCTTACGCCGCTGCCGCCGCCGCCGCGGGCGCAGAGCCACCCCGGCAAGTCTTTTCCAATTCCTGGAAGGTGGGCCGGATGCTTGAAGGGATGGCGCGGCGCGCGAACTCCACCGCCAGAATCGGCGCCGACCCGCGCATGAACGCCAGGACGCCGACTCGCATCACGTGATAAAAGCGCGCGTCGGCATCATTGGCGCGCGCCATCCGCGAGGCCACCGGGCCCAGGAATCCGTAGCACAGCAGGATGCCGAGGAAGGTTCCGACCAGGGCCGCCGCCACCTTGTGGCCAATCTCTTCCGGAGGGCCACCCAATGCGCCCATGGTGATCACCACACCGAGGACGGCAGCCACGATGCCCAAACCCGGCAGCGAATCCGCCACGGTGCTCAGCGAGGCCACCGGTTCGTGAAGTTCGTGATGATGGACTTCCATATCCAACTCCATCATCTGATCCAGTTCGAACGGGTCCACGCCACCGGAGATGAACATGCGCAGCGTATCGCAAATGAAGTAGACAGCGTGGTGATTCTGAAGAAAGGCGGGGTATTTGGCAAATACCGGGCTCTTCTCGGGTTCGTCGATATCGACTTCCAGCTTGGCAATACCGTTTTTGCGCGCATATTGGAAAAGCTCGTTGAGCATCTTGAGGTTTTCCAGGTAGAACGCCGTGCCCCGGCTGTCACCCTTAAGGGTTCCGAGGATGCCGCGGCCCATGCGCTTGAGTGTGGGTATCGGATTGGAAATCAGAATCGTGCCCAGGGCTGCGCCGGCAATGATGAGCAGTTCGGCAGGCTGGAACAGCACGAGTAACTGCCCCTGCTCCATAACGAAGCCGCCGAGGATGGCGCCGATCACTACCAGGCACCCGATGATCACGAACATGAACGAATATCCCCCTGGACGTTCGTATCGACCAAAGCCCGCGAATTTCGGGGGAAATGTACCGGTCTGGTCAGGCCAGTTCGAGCACTCGGAGCTTGGAGATCAGGGTAGTCCTCTTTAGCCGCAGCAGATCGGCGGCCAAGGTCTTGTTGCCGTTGGTCTTTTGCAGCGCCTGGTCGACGATGTTGCGCTCGAAGGAAGTCACTGCACGCACGAAATCGATGCCTTCGTCCGGTACCGAGAATTGCTGAATGGAACGGCCGATATCGACTCGCGTGGCTTCCGCCGGGAGGGGGAAATCGCCCGGCAGGAGCGACTGGCGATCGCCCGACATCACGACGGCTTTCTCCACCATGTTTTCGAGCTGCCGGACGTTGCCCGGCCAACTGTACCAGGACAGGTGTTCCAGAGTTTCGTTGAACACTTCTTTGACCGGCATGCCTTCCAGCCGGCAGATCTTGATGACGAAGTGGCGCGCCAGCAGGCGGATATCGCCGGCCCTTTCGCGTAGGGCGGGCATCTGGATCGGAACCACGTTCAGGCGGTAGTAGAGATCCTCGCGGAATTTGCCCTGCTTGACGCGTTCCAGCAGATCCAGGTTAGAGGCGGCGATCACGCGGACATTCACTTTCACAGTTTCCGAGCTGCCCAGCCGCTGCAGTTCGCGCTCCTGCAGAACGCGCAACAGCTTGGCTTGCAGGTCGAGCGGCATGTCGCCGATTTCATCCAGAAAGAGAGTGCCGTTGTTGGCCTCTTCGAAGCGTCCGACCCGCGCGTTGACTGCGCCGGTGAAGGCGCCCTTGGTGTGGCCAAACAGTTCGGCTTCCAGCAGGTGTTCCGGAATGGCGCTGCAATTGAGCGCGACCATGGGGGCCTGTCCCCGGCCGCTGGCCATATGAATGGCACGCGCAGCCATTTCCTTGCCGGTGCCGGTCTCTCCGGTAATCAGCACGGTGCAGCGGCGGGGAGCAACCAGATCGATGATGCGGACCAGATCCTGCATGCTTTTGCTCTCGCCCACCAGCAGGTTGCGCCACTGTTTGTCATGCTGCGCGGCAGCCAGTTTGCGGCAGCGGGCTTCCTCGGCGGCCTGTTCCAGCAACTGGCTCAGCTCGTCGACGCTGGTGCCGGCGCCAGCGCAATGATACGCGCCCATGCGGACCAGACGAACGGCTTCCGATGGCGCGGTATGTGCGTCCAGGAGGAAGATGATCATTACCGGAACTACCAACTGGCGAACGCACTCGAGAAACTCGGCCGGATCCAGATCGGGGATGGAGAGTTCCACCACCGCGACTGAATACGCCTTCGACGTGAGCCGGGACAACATGTCCGCGGGCGACTGGGCAGTCTGCATCCGCAAATCCGCGTCTTGCGCAGCGCGCAAAACCGATTCCGAGTTCTCCATGGAGCCGAGGTACAGCGCCTGAGTGGGGCTAGTGACCGGGACATTCACCGGGACGAATTCCGTGAAATGATTGGCGACTTGAGTTCCCATGAACCTTCTCCTGCCTACTGGCTTTCTTCTGCAAAATGTTGCTCACTAAGGTCAGCAGCCCATTCGGTTCGATGGGCTTCGCCAGTGTCGCTTGTGCGCCAAGCAACCTGGCTGTACTGAGATACTCTCCACTAAAAGCGCCGGACATCGCGACAATCTCCAGAGCGGGATGAGTCTTCCGCAATTCGAGAATAGTCTCGATGCCCTCCTTCTCGGGCATCACCAGGTCGGTGATCATCAGATCTATCGAGCCGGCGCGCACCAGATCGATCGCCTTCCTGCCGTTTTCGGCTTCAATTACGGCGTAACCGTTGGTTGTCAAAATCTCGGCAAGCAGACCGCGGACACCGGCTTCGTCATCCACCACCAGGATGGTGGCCAACCCTCCAGCGGGCCGCAGAGCTTCGCGCACTTTGCCGGCCAGGCCCACTGGCGAAAAGGGCTTCTGCAGGAAGGCCGCTCCGGCGTCCACTTCGGCGCGATATACGGCCACGTTGTCGGTATATCCAGACATGAAAAGCAGGCGCGTGTCGGGCCGGATCACACGCAGCCGCTGGGCCAGTTCCCGACCCGAGATTCCGGGCATGACCACGTCGGTAATCACCAGGTGAATGGCGCCTTCGAAACGGCCGCAGATGTCGAGCGCGGCGGCTCCGTTTTCGGCGGTCAGCACCCGATAGCCGTAGCTTTCCAGTACTTCCGATGTCAGGTTGCGAACCTCGTCCTGATCTTCCACTACGAGCACGGTTTCGGTGCCGCCCAGCTTGTCCGCCGGCGGTTGGGGCCCTTCCGTCACGGAAATGGACGCATCCACACGCGGCAGGTAGACCTTCACGGTGGTACCCTTGCCGGGCTCACTGTAAACCCAGATCCAGCCGCCGCTCTGCTTGACGATGCCGTACACCGCGGACATTCCCAGTCCGGTGCCCCGGCCTTGCGCTTTGGTGGTGTAGAACGGCTCGAACACGTGGTTGCGGGTTTCCTCGTCCATGCCCTCGCCGTTATCGCTGACCGCCAGCAGGACATAGGGACCCTGCGCGTCGCTACCGCCGGCCTGAGCCCGGATCGAGGGGGCATCGACGTTCGTCGTCTCGACGATGATGCGGCCGCCTGGCTGCACCGCGTCGCGGGCGTTGACCACCAGGTTCATGAGAATCTGGTGGAACTGGCCGGGGTCGGCTTTCACACGCGGCGAGACCGGATCGAGAACTGTGATCAGTTCGATGTCCTCCCCGATCAGGCGGCGCAACATGGAATCCACTTCCCGCACCACTGCGTTGACATCCATCACCACCGGCTGGACCACCTGCCTGCGGCTGAACGTCAGCAACTGGTGGGTCAGCAGGGCAGCTTTTTCACCAGCCTTGCGGATTTCCCGAATGGCTTTGCATCCCGGAGTGGTCTCGTCCATCGCCTGCAGCAGCACATCGCTGTAGCCATTAATAACGGTGAGCAGATTATTGAAGTCGTGCGCGATGCCACCGGCCAGCCGGCCCACACTCTCCAGTTTCTGTGCCGTCTGGAAGCGCTCTTCCAAATGCTTGTAATCCGTAATATCCTGAATGACCCCAATGGCGCGGGCCGGGTCGCCGTTCTCGTCAAGTTCCAGTTCGGCATGCTCGCGGACGTGGCGCACGCTGCCGTCCAGGCGAACCACTCGAAACTCGGTGTCGCGGGCCTGGCCGGTGCGCAGCAACTCGCGCATGCTCTCTTCTACCTTGGACAAGTCGCTGACGTGAACCCGGTCGAGGAATTCGCGCCGGCTTGCCTGGGGCCGTACGGGGAGTCCGAAGATCCGGTACATTTCCGCGGAGCATTCCAGCGTATTGGTGCGGCAATCCACTTCCCAGTTGCAGAGAGAGGCCATGCCTTGGGCCCGCCCCAGGCTGGCTTCGCTGCGCCGCAATGCAGCTTCGGCGGCTTTGCGCGCGGTGATGTCTCTGACGCAACCCAGGATCACGGGCCGGCCGTCGATTTCGGCGGGAATCGATTGTAGTTCCGCGGCGACGTGCCGGCCATCCTTGCGAATCAGGGTGAACTCTTCGGGACCGGAGAGCTCGCCTGCGGCGGTCCGCGCCAGGCGCCGGGCGGCCCACTGCATCTGATGGCGAGGCAGCAGATTGGCGGAGGCGAACGTCTTACCCAGCAGCTCGCCCTTGCGGTACCCGGTGAGCTTCTCAGCAGCACGGTTGCCCTCGAGAAGCACCCCGCTCAAGTCGCTGAGATAGTAGCAGTCTGGTGCGTTTTCAAAGAGGGTTCGGAAGCGGACTTCGCTGGCCCGGACGGCGGCCAATTCGCGGCACAGAGCGCCCATTGGGTCAAGCTCTTCGTGCGCTTCGTCTGCGCGGCTTTTAGAGATGCTATCCGCCATTCCGCCGTAGTCCAGGTTTGTTCGTTGTCATACATATTGCATTGGAATAACCAAAGTTACGCAGGTACCATTGCTTTAGAATGAATGAGTTACAAACTAGACCACGAAGGTCAACTACGAAATTTCGTGGGTGGCACTCAATTTTCGTGGGAGCGGATCAGGGGGCTACGAAATGGGGTGGGAGGGGCGTTGAATGTTCAAACGCTTCATGCGGCTACGCAGAGTGTTAGGGTGGAGGGCCAGGAGGGCGGCGGCGCCATTCGGCCCTTCGATGACCCAATGGGTCCTCTCCAGAATGGAAACAATGTGCTGGCGTTCGACATCCTCCAGTTTCAGATCGCCGGTTGCCTTGGAGGCACGGGTACGTGGCGCAGGGGGCGGGTCGGGGAGAGGGATGCGGGGAGCGGCTTCGATGTCCCGGTGAGCCCGCGGCAGAAAGTCTTCGCCGAGACGCAGCACCGGTCCGCTGGAAAGCACGACTGCACGGGCGAGGACGTTCTGCAACTCACGCACGTTGCCGGGCCAATCGTAGTTGATCAGACGCTGGAGGGTTTCCTCGGCCACCGAATCGATGCGCTTGCCGAACTGGCGATTGCAGTTGGACAGAATGAAGGAAGTCAGGTCCGGAATGTCGGAGCGGCGATCGCGCAGGGGTGGCAGTTCGATCGGCACGACGTTCAGGCGGAAGAACAGGTCGGCGCGAAACCGGCCCTCCTTAACCGCTTCTTCGAGGCGCCGGTTGGTGGCGGCGATCACGCGTACATCCACGCGGACCGTGCGATTGCTGCCCACGGGTTCAAATTCGTGTTCCTGCAGCACGCGCAACAGCTTGACCTGCGTGTCCAGGGGCAGTTCTCCCACTTCGTCCAGAAAGAGAGTGCCCCCGTCGGCGAATTCGAACCGTCCCACGCGCCGGTCCAGGGCGCCCGTGAACGCGCCTTTGACATGGCCGAAAAGTTCGCTCTCCACCAGGCCGGCGGAAATGGCGGCACAGTTGATCTTCACCAGGGGCTTACTCCTACGTGCGCTGCGGGAATGCAGGGCGCGTGCCACCAACTCTTTTCCAGTGCCGGATTCGCCGGTGATCAACACGGTTGCGTCGGTGGGCGCCACGCGCTGAATCTTGTCGATCAATGCCTTGAGAGGCGCGCTGCTGCCTACCATCTCCTCGAAATTGTGTTCGGCCTTGATCTCCTCCAGCAGATAAGCGTTCTCCCGCTCCAGGCGGCTTTTCAAACGCGCGATCTGCTCGAAGCTGAGCATGTTTTCGATGGCCATCGAGACCTGGCGGCAGACCTGGGAGAAGAAGACCGTCTCGTCGTCGGTGAGTTCTCCTGGTGTGCGGTTGGTGATGGTGAGGGCACCGAATGGTTTGTCGTAGGTCTGGAGCGGCGCCGACATATAGGACCGGGTACCCTGTGCCAGCAGAATGTCTTCCCCGGGAAACTGCAGGCCTGTGGTCAGATCGGCGCGCAAGAGCGGACGGCCGTTCTCCAATACCCAAGTGCTAGGCTCGAACACGCCTTCACCGCCGCAGCAGCGTTGGTCGGACGCTTCGGGTTCCCCCAGAGTCACCGTTTGAGTGACGCCGGTGTCGGAATCGCGCAGGGTCAAGAGCAGGCAGTTGCAGGGAAGGGTGCGGCGTACGGCCCGGAAAACGGCGCGAAACAGGGATTGCCGGTCCAGATTGGCGATGACCGCGTTGTTGATGTCGAGGAGGGTGGAGCGCTGGTTCAACATGCGCTCGCGCTCGCGATTCAACGCGGCTAGTTCCAGCTCGACGCGGCGCCGTTCACGGCGGCCGGTCGATTCGCGCAACTCGCGCTCCAGCACCGGGATCAGCCGCGTCAGGTTCTGCTTGGAGACGTAGTCGTTAGCACCTGCCTTCATCAGATCTACGGCGCGCTCCTCGCCAATCATGCCGGAAATAATGATGAAGGGAATGTCCAGGCCGCTTGCCTGCAGAAGTTGCAAGGCGTGGGCGGCGTCGAATTCCGGCAGGGAGTGGTCGGAGAAAATCACTTCCCACGTTTGTTGTTTGAGGCAGTCCGCCATCTCCGACTCGGTCTGTACGCGCTCCACCAGGGGATCGTAGCCGGCCAGGCGCAGCTCCCTCAGAATCAGTTCGAAGTCACGCCGCGAATCTTCCACAATCAGCACGCGGAGGTGGTGGTTCATGATGCCCGCCCCAACGTGAAGAAGATGGTTGTTCCGGCGTCGACAATGCTCTCCGCCCAGACCCTGCCGCCGTGCCGGTGGATAATGCGGCGCACAGTGGCCAGGCCGATTCCGGTTCCGGCGAACTCGCTCGCGCGATGCAACCGCTGAAACGCCCCGAAGAGTTTGTCGGCGAAGCGCATATCGAAACCAACACCGTTGTCACGAACGAAATAAACGCGGCCCTTGGTTTCGGAATCGATCCAGCCGATTTCAATTTCCGCCAGCTCCCGCTTCTTAGAGAATTTCCAGGCGTTGCCAACCAGGTTTTCCAATACCGACTGCAGCAGAACCGGATCTCCGTACGCGTCCAGGCCGTCTGCAATCTTGAATTCAGCGTGTCGAGCTGGCTCAATTTGCGTGAGACGCTGCGCAATGTCCCGCGAAATTGTGCCCAAATCCACGTCGGAGCGGTGCAGATCGGCACGCGATACGCGCGACAGTTCCAATAACGCCAGCGTCAACTTGTCCAGTTGTTGGGTGTCCGCATGGATGTATTCCAGCCACTGCCTGGCCGAGGCATCCAGCTTTTCAGAGCATTCGGTGAGCAGAATCTGGCTGCAGGCGCTGATGCCGCGGATCGCGGCGCGAAGATCGTGCGAGATGGAATAAGAAAACGATTCCAGCTCCTGATTGGCGGCCTCCAGTTGTGCGGTGCGCTCAGCCACCAATCGCTCCAGGCCGGCATTGAATTCCTGAATCTGCCGCTCGGCCTGCTTGCGCCCGGTGATGTCCTTCACCAAGGCGAGCCAGTGAGGGACCCCGGAGAGTATGAGGCCGCTCAAGGTAACTTCGGAATCGAAAAATGTCCCGTCCGGGCGTAGACTGCGCCATTCAAATGCGACTCTGTTGCCAGCCATGGCCTGGGCGATTTTCTGCTCAGCCTTGGCCTGTGAATTCACACCATCCGGTTGCACTTCGGGGGCGAAGTGCCACAGCATTCTACCGATGATCTGGTCCCTGGTGAGGCCAAACAATTCGAGCGCCCTGGAATTACAGTCTATAAAGCCATCGCGGCTGACAAAAATTGCGTCGCCAGCGGCCTCGAATAAACTACGATAACGCTCTTCGCTCTCCTGGAGCGACTCTTCGGTCATTTTTCGTTCGGTAACGTCGCGCTTGATCCCCCAGACGCGATGTACGCTCTCCTCCTTAGCTATAGGTACACAACTCCGCTCCAGCCAACGGGCTCTCTCAGCGCGGGTGGCTAGGGTTCTAACGCGGTTGGCTTTGCCGGGAACCGGTTCGCCGACTCGGGCATCATCCGCCGAAACGGCATCGGCCGGATGCTTCGTGGCGAGTTTGGAAATCAGGCCCTCGCGTCGCTCGAGCATGAAACGCCCGTTCCGCGATTCAAACTTCTTATAGGTATGAGTATAACCCGCCGAGTTTACATCTAAGAGATTGAAAACCGCCGGAATTCTTGCAGGAGTTGTAGGACTACTATGATAATTTAACCGGTTGAGCCGTCCGAGAATTCAAGTTCAGGCAGCCGGCGTGCCGGAGAATTGTACCAATTCAGCTCAGGCGAGCCACACTCTGCCGCATGGATTCGGCTTGCGCATTCAATTCCTCCGCCGCCGCGGCGCTTTCCTGGGAACTGGCGGCGGCCTGCTGA
>OKRF01000239.1:12528-15750 GCA_900290315.1 Candidatus Sulfopaludibacter sp. SbA3
CGCTTTCCTGGGAACTGGCGGCGGCCTGCTGAGTCACCTGGGTCATCTGAGCTAGTGCGGCAGAGACTTGTTGCACGCCACGTGCCTGCTCCTGGCTGACGGTGTCGATCTCGTGGATGATGGCCTGCACCTTGTCGGCGCCTTCGGTAATGGCATGGAACGCGCCGGCCAGACGTTCCAGTTTGCCCTTGCCTTCGCCAGTGCGGCCGATGGATTCCTCGATGAGTTCGGCAGTGTCCTTGGCTGCGTCCGCGCTGCGGGCGGCCAAATTGCGGACTTCGTCGGCAACTACGGCGAAGCCCATACCGGCTTCTCCGGCACGTGCGGCTTCCACGGCGGCATTCAGGGCCAGCAGGTTGGTCTGAAAGGCGATCTCTTCGATGATCTTGATGATGCGCCGGATTTTCTGGCTGGACCCGTCGATATGCTCCATGGAAGACTGCATCTCCTTCAGATTTCCGTTGGCTTCCTTGATGCGTTGCTCCACCAGGATCATCAGTTGCGCAGTCTTTTTAGTGTTCTCCGCGTTCGTTTGGGTGACGGCCGCCATTTGCTGACTGGAGGCCGACGTCTCCTGGATAGAGGCGGCCTGTTCCGATGCGCTCTGGGCCAGAGTCTGGCTGGCTGAAGAAACCTGTTCGGCTGCGGAATTGATCTGATCGGTGCTTTGCAGCAATTCTTTGACGGTCAACTGGAAGGTGCCGTCGATCCTGCGTACGGCGAAAATGGCAAGAGTCCCGGTGGACACCAGGGACAGAAACAGCATTCCGGCAACCCACCAGATTTCGCGGGCAACCGAAGCAGATTGAGCGGCCATGATTCGCATCACGCGTTGGGCCTGTGCCTCCACGGCCTTGTCGAGAAGGTCGGTAGGCGCACGGTCCTGCCCCTTCACCGTCTTGTCAGCGGTGCCCGGATTCCGGCCGCGAGAACTGCTGAATGCGCTGAGTGCCGACCGATAGCTGTTGCCCATGGTTTCGTGCGCGCGCAGGAAATCCTGGATCAGACTAGCCACCCGAGGATCGGCGGCGGAGCGCCGCAACTCGCTGGCTTGATCCCGGACATCCTTTTCCCGTTGGAAAAACTCGGCGGTGTACTGCTTCAGGGCGTCCGGTGAGGAGCCGCGCAGCAGGATATCTTTCCACCCCTGCACCTGCTTCTTGAAGTTTACCTGCATCACGCGGGTGCCTTCCTGTTGCTTCACCTCGACGTTGAAGACGCTGTCGTAATTCCGGCTGGCCGCCTTCAGGCGAACGATCAAATAGATGCTGGTGCTTGCGCCGACCACCCAGGCCAACGCGACAACGGCGGCGATTTTTTGAGTTAATGTCATTTTGTGGCGTTCACCGCGAGGTGGGCAAGAGATCAAAACAGCGGGGATAGATGGGATAATGCCGTCGGTTAATCGGCGGCCGGCGAGATCTCGTCGGAGACGGGTCACTCGCGGTGACAGTCGGCGCATGAGGCGATGCGGCGTGGGACAGACGATCGTTTTTTGTCGTCTGTCCATTAGCGGCGTTCCGCCCCGCAAGAGGGTAGCCCCGGCGGTCTCGCCGCCGGTTGCACTGGCCGACCGGCGACAAGATCGCCGGCGTTACCTGTTCGCTGTGCCGGTTTTTCGACCCTGTTCATATGCCCGCACGCGGGCAACGATGAAATGAAAATAAAAGGCTTACTTGCGGCGGACACGCGGCTCGGGATTTTCGAGAGAGTGGCAGCACAGCCCTCGCGGCCAGTCACCGGATTATGCCAGCCTCGTTGATTAACGCCGTGGCTCCGATCGGGACGTTCGCGCCAGCGCAGACAGTTCTTCACGGAGCCGGGCCAGCACCCCGGGCCAGTCTTTGCGGCGCGATTGGCGAAAGAGCTTCATGGTGGGATACCAGGGCGAATCCGCGCGCTCGCGCATCCAGCGCCAATCCGGGGCGAATGGCAGGAGGGTCCAAACCGGACGAGCCAGCGCGCCCGCCAGGTGGGCGACGGAGGTATCCACGGAGATGACCAGATCGAGCCCGATCACCAGGGCGGCGGTGTCTGCAAAGTCGGTCAATTCCCGTCCCAGGGGCACGAACGGCAGCCGGCTCTCGGGGCATCCGCCCGGGCAACCGGGCTGCAGGCTGACGAAGCTGGTATCGGGGACTTCCGCCAGTGCCGCAAGCTCTGCCGGCGCAATGGAGCGATTGCCGTCATTATGGTGGGCCGGGCTGCCGCGCCAGGCGATTCCCACCTTCAAATGGGACGCGGGAAGCCGCAGCGACTCAACCCATTGGCGCGCCAGTTCCGGATCCACCGAGAGGTACGGTGTATGCGCCGGAATCGTCTCCAGGCGCGTCTGAAGGATGCCGGGCAGATGAAGAAGCGGCGCCCAGAAATCGCACGCCGGCAACTCACGGTCTTCCGGCAGCAGGTGATCGATGCCCTGTGCCGTAGCCAGCAGGCGGGTCAGTGCCGGCGGGCACGACAGCAACACGAAGCCGCCACGTTGTTTCAGCATTCCGCCGTAGCGAATGAACTGGATGGTGTCTCCGAACCCCTGCTCGGCCCGCAGCAGAATGCGCCGGCCCTGCAGGGGCGAACCATCCCACAGGGCAACTCCGGGCACCCTGTCTGCTCCGCGCGCGGAATAGTTACGCCAGCCCTCGCCGAATTGGCCGAGAAGCAGTTGGGCCATGCCGAGATTGACCCGAAAGTCGGTGTTAGCGCCTGCGAGTTCAACCGCCCGGTGATAGTAGGGCATCGCCTGGCTGACGGCGCCCAGGGACTGCAACGTATTGGCAAGATTATTTTGCGCGGCAGCGAGCCGCGGATTGAGGCCGAGCACGGTAGCGTAGCAGGACTGCGCCTCTTCCAAATGATCGAACGACTGTAGCGCCAAACCCAGGTTGTAATGCGCTTCGACGAAATCGGCGCGGTGGCGCAGGGCACTCTGGTAGCAGGGAATCGCTTCGGACACGCAGCCGCGGCGCCGCAGCAGGTTGCCAAGATTGTTCAACGCCTCCGGAAAATCGCTGCGCACCTGCACGGCGCGCCGGTAGGCGTCTTCGGCCTCATCCCAGGCCTCCAGGTGAGCCAGCATGATACCCAGGTCGCACCACAACTCGGCCACAGCGGGCTGCAGGCGAACGGCGTGGCGTAGTGCTTCCACACTCTCGCGATCTCTGCCCGCCTGGTGGAAGGTCATGCCGAGCAGATGCCAGCCGGCAGCCGATTCCGTATGGCGGG
>OKRF01000239.1:15760-19159 GCA_900290315.1 Candidatus Sulfopaludibacter sp. SbA3
CATGCCGAGCAGATGCCAGCCGGCAGCCGATTCCGTATGGCGGGCGAGATGCTTTACCAGCACTTCGGCGGCTTCGGCCGGGCGCGAATCGTTCAATAAGGCGCGGGCCAGTTCCACGGGATAGGTCTGGTTCTCAGGATCGTCGGAGACGGCCTGCTGGTAACAGGCGGCAGCTTCCTCGTGCCTGCCCTGGGTGCACAGAGTACCAGCGAGGCTGGCGCAATAACGAGCCACCGGACCGCGAATACGAATGGCCGCCGCGATCAACGCGGTGGCAAGCTCATGGTTGCCCCGATGAGATGCCACCATCCCGAGCAGATGCAGAGCATCGGCGTTTTCGGGATCGCGTGCCAAAACGTCGCGATACGCACGTTCCGCCTTCGCGAGCTGGCCGGCCCGTTGGCGGCGGAGGCCACGGGCAAGCAGCACACCAGTATTAGGCATGGTTTTCACGCAAGAGAGAGGGAAAAAAAGGGCCGCGGACGAACCCTGGAGGAAGTGCCGCCCGCGACCGCAGGACAGACGATCGTTTCGGGCAGTCTGTCATCGCCTCTACCGGCAGACGACAGACGGCACAAAACGATCGTCGATCCCACTAGTTAACTACGAGGCTGATTAGCCACGGAGTAACGACAGCACGGCTTGCGGAGCCGAGTTGGCCTGAGCCAGCGCCGCGGTACCGGCCTGGACCAGGATCTGTGCTTTGCTCAGGTTGGCCGCTTCGGCAGCCAGATCGGCGTCGCGGATGCGCGACTCAGCGGCTGCTTCGTTGGTCACCTGGCCCTGCGCCAGATTGATGGCGTAGTTGAAGTTGTTCTCGCCCTTACCGACAGCGGCTTGGGAAACGCCCAGCATACTGACGGCGTTGGTGAGGGCCGTCACGGCGTTTTTGGCGTTCTGCTGGCTGCTGACATCGGCGGTGGCGCCGTCGCCATTCTGCGAGGACGTGATCACGGCACCGCCCTGCACGGTGGCCGCAGTGGGACCAGTGCCGCTGGTGGTGTAGAGGCCTTGCACGTTGCCGCCGCCGGCGCTGAGCAGGCCTGCGGGAACGGAAGTGGTTCCCAGGGATACGCTGAAATGCCCCAGGCTGCTCATGAAGCTGATGCCATCGGCTCCGGCCAGCTGATCTTTAACGGCGACGATGTTCTGCAAGGTCGAGTCGTTGGACTGCAGCAGTTGGGTGTTGATGTAGCTGAGCGCGGCGTCGATGTTGCCGGCGTTGGCGCTGGAGAGGCTGAACGAGATGGTATGGTTGGCACCAGTCGCATCCGGGGCGGCCAGGGAAACCGTCTGGCTGGAGTTGCCCACCGACATACCGGTGAAGCCCAGGAATCCGCTGGTGGACGTTCCCTTGGCGTCCAGGCTGGGGGCGCCGGTGCTATTCATCGCGGAGGCCGTCAGCGTCGCCACGTTGCCGGAAGTGACACCGTCGGTGAATCCGAAGGAGGCCGCGGTGGTAGATCCGTAAGCGTTGAGACGGAAGCTGGTGTTGTTGCCGGAAACGATCTCGATGTCGCCGCCGTTGTCGACTGCCGACAGGTTCGCGGCACGAGTGAGCGAGTTGCTCTGGAACGCGGTGTTGAGAGCGCTGAGGGCGGTGGCTTCGCTGGCGCCCACGATCAGGCCGTTAAAGCTGGCTACCTGGCTGCCAATGGCGACGTCGAAGTTCTGCGTATCGGTGGCGGTAGCGCTGATGGCTGCACCGGCAGTGATGCTGGTGTAGCTCGCGGCGCCCGCGGTGCCGGTGGCGAAGGTGCCGAGTCCGAGAACATTGGACGCATCGCCGGACACCTGCACCTGCAAGCTCTGGCCTTCACCTGAGGTGAATTGCAGCTTGTTGCCGCTGTCGAGCGATGCCGTCACGCCGGTGCCGGCGAGAGCGGTGTTCAGGTTGGTCAGAGTGGTGCCGCGCGCTTCCGTAGCGCCGATGGCCAGCGTTATGGGAGTCGTTGATACGCCGTTGGTGATCTGCAGTTTCACGCTTTCGGCACCGGCGTTGGCGCTGGTGGCGAGCATGGCAGTCGCGTTGGTGGTGGCAGTCTCGGTGTAGACCGACTGGCCTTGACCCGGGGTCGGCGATCCGGTTGTCTGGATGTTGCCCAGAAATGCGTTGGACATCTGGTCGCCGGCTTCCACCTGGAAGGCAGCGTTGGAACTGGTGAATTGCAGGTGGGACGCTCCGGAGGTATCGCTGTAGACGGACGCGGTGATACCGGCATTCTTGAAAGCGGTGGACTGCTGGCTGTTGCCGTTACCGGCCGACTGAATCCCCGCGTTGATGGCGGTGACCAGGGAGTTGGCATCGGTCACGCCGGCGAGGTTTACGTTAACCGCAACGCGGCCTGTTCCGGAGGTGTTGGAGAAGCCCGAACCGGTGAAGTAGAGAGTGGTAAAGCCGGACTGGGTTTCCGAAGTCTGGTTGGACACGTTCGCCAGTAGGTTGGAAACGGTGGTGGTGCCGCCGCCCGTTCCGATATCCACGCTGCTATTGCCGGTGACGGAGTAGCCGCTGAGGCCGAGGCTCTGCGTATCCACCGTGGCGTGCGTCAAATCCACGCCAACCGAACCGTTCGAAATGGCGTTGATGCTGCCGCTGGCCGTGCCGCCGCCGATGAACACCGACAGCGCCTTGGCAAACTGTCCGCCCTGGTTCAGGCCGACGGCCTGCGCCTGGCGGTTAATTTCGGTCAACACACTCTGGAATTCGTTGTTCAGCACGCCGCGATCCCCGGTGAAGGTGGAGGAGGCGGACTGCGTTGCCAGTGTGGCGGCGCGATCCAGCAGGTTGGAAATGTTGTTCATGCCGCCGTCGACGGTTTGCAGAACAGAAAGGCCGTCGTTGGCATTGCGGATGCCCTGAGTCAGAACCGCCTGGTCCGAACGGAGCCCGTTGGCGATGGCCAAACCGGCGGCGTCGTCGCCGGAGTTGACAATGCGCAATCCCGAAGTGACCTCGTTGATGGTCTGGGATTGGAACATGCTGCTTTGATTCAGGTAATTCTGCGCTTGCAGAGAAGTGACGTTGGTATTGATTGAGAACGACAAGGTGGTACTCTCCTGTGAGCCCGCAACGCCGGGAATCTTTCCCGTGTGGACGGCATTACCGTCCGGAGCTTTCAGACGTTCTTATCGAACGACCTTGTCCTCTTTTCCGGAAAAATATCTAGGGGGTTCGCCTGGGGCTAGGCGGGGCCGTTCACCGCGGAGGCGCGGAGGAAGACGCGGAGGAGAGCTTAGGAGAGAGCTCCTTTCGGGCTGGGGGCCACTTCGTCCTTTACGTCACGAGGTAAGCCCGGACGGATAAGATTTTGTGTTCTCTCCGCGTCTTCCTCCGCGTCTCCGCGTCTCCGCGGTGCAGACTCATCCCCTCGTCGAAATCTCGTCAGCGGCGGGAAC
>OKRF01000289.1 GCA_900290315.1 Candidatus Sulfopaludibacter sp. SbA3
GCAGGAGGCTGGAAGCTGATCGCCTGAAAGGCGATGGGATTAGACCCGGAGATGGAACTAAAATCTACTCACCGAGTGGATCCGTTTGAAGTAATCGCCGACCCCACCCGGCGGCGGCTGATCGAGCTGCTCGCAGAGGGTGAACGTCCGGCTGGCGAATTAGTGGCGCACTTCGACGTCTCGTTTTCGGCCATCTCGCAGCAGCTTCGCATATTGAGCGAAGCCAGCTTTGTCGAGTCACGGCGCGAGGGGCGAAGACAGGTCTATCGCCTGCAGCCGGAGAGCCTGGACCCGGTGGCGCACTGGCTCACGTTGTACGCGCGGAACTTCTGGCAGAAGAAGCTTCACAAATTGGGAGGTGTGTTGAGGAGGATGAAAGATGAAGCGTGACATAGTTCTGGAATGCGTATACGCTGCGCCGATTGAGCACGTATGGCGGGCCATCACCGATTCCGTTCTGCTCAAAGAGTGGCTCATGGAGAACGATTTCTCGCCCGTCGCCGGGCTGCGCTGCCAATTTCGAATGAAGCCACAACCCGAGTTCAACGGAATCATTCAATGTGAGGTCTTGGAAGTCCAACGGCCCATCCGCCTTGTGTACACATGGGACGGAGGGGGCACGTGGGGCAGGACCACATTGACCTGGACACTGGAGCCCTTGGATAAGGGCACGAAGCTTCAATTGGAGCACCGTGGTTTTGCAGGGTTCCGGCCATTCATACTGAGCCTCATGATGGGTTCAGGGTGGAAGGGCAAACTCAGTGTGCAGGTCACTCGGATCCTGGAGCGAATCGCCGCGGAGGGGAAAAATGAAGTCGGACTATTGGAACGTTAGCGATGAACAGGTAATCGAAAAGACCGCCAAGCCGCTGGCTCACTGGGACAAGGTGCTGGATGCGTTCGGCGCTTCGGGCAAGAAATCGATGGAAGTGGTAGCCCACCTCCAATCCCAGGGTGTTCCGCGTTACTGGGCGAGAACGCTGACCACGCGCTACCTGAAGATGCGCGAATAATTCTTCAAACGCTCAGAGCATCTCGCGATTCCCTGACCGGCTGCGCCGAAGGACTCGTCCCCTTGTGGGCCACCACAATCAGAGACAGGCCGCGCCAGGGCATCAGCCACTCGAGGCGGCTCCAGAGCCAGACGGTCTTGTCAAAGATCTTCAGGACCGGCTTATTGATGTGCTTCGAACCTACCAACTTGCTGTAAGCCCACCAGGGCAGCGTCCCGGCTTTGTTGAAGTCGTAGACCTTTTCCACTGCCAGGTCTTGCGATTCCATAAGCGCGCACGCATCTGCTGCGCTATAGCGCCGCTTGTGGCCTAGTCTTTGATCCAGGCTACCGAACAGGCCGCGGCCCTGTGGCACCAGAATCAGCAGTTGTCCGCCCGCCTTGAGCGTGCCGCGCAGAGACGCGACCACAGCGGCGGGATCGTCCACGTATTCCAGCACATTGATGCAGAGGACCGTGTTGAAGCTGTTTTCCAGACCGGCGAGGTCTTCGGGAATCTCCGGGTTCACGCGCTGCACCACTACGTTGGGTGTCCGCAAAAACCGGTTACGCAAGGCGTGCAGGTGGAGCGGGTCCTTTTCCGCGGCCACGTACAGCATCCGGCGACCCATGAGCCGGCCGGAGATATTGCCGATGCCGGCGCCCACTTCCAGCACCGCATCGCCCATGTGCGGGCGAAGCTTGTGCGCCAGCCAAGTCAGATACTGGGGCGTGCCGGTGAGGTTGTTGAGCACGCCGCGCCCATACGGCGAAGAGTAAAGATCGTCGATGACCCAGAATTTGAGGATCACGCCAAGGGCCTTCAATCCGTCCCGCCATCCGATTTTCTTTCCCTCTTCGTATGTTCGGCCATGGTAGCTGATGGGCACTTCATAGATGCGGAACTTGCGCTTGGCGCTCTTCATGACAATCTCGGGCTCGAAGCCGAAACGGTCGGAGCGGATGGGAATGCTCTTCAGCAGGTCGGTGCGGAACACCTTGTAGCACGTCTCCATGTCCGTCAAGTTGAGATTGCAGAACATATTGGAAACCAGGGTCAGCCCCTTGTTGATCATGGAATGCCAGAACGGCAGAACGCGGGTTTGCTCACCGGCCAGGTAGCGCGAACCGAAGACGGCATCGGCATGACCATCGAGCAGCGGGCGCAGCAGGCGCGGATACTCGAACGGATCGTATTCGAGGTCGGCGTCTTGAATCAGCGCAAAATCGCCCGATGCCTGCTGGATCGCGGTGCGCACCGCCGCGCCTTTGCCGCTGTTCCGCTCGTGACGGAAGAGCCGAATTTGGGGATATTTGGCAGCCAGGCGCTGCAGAATGTCCCAGGTTCCATCGGTGGAGCAGTCATCCACAATCACCAGTTCCCGCGCCATATTCTCCGGTATGGGCGCGGAGAGAACCTGCAAAATGCAGCGCTCCACAACGGTGCGCTCATTATAGACCGGCATGAGGATGGTCAGATTCATCGACGCAGACGTGCTTCCAGGGTACCACCGCGGCACCCAGGTAACTCGATGCGGATGAGGCTCTGGCCGTCTAGTGCGCTGCGCCGGTCAAGTCGAACGAATCGAGCGTCGCACCGGTGGGATCGATGGCGTCCACGTGCATCACCTTGCCGTCTGAGCGCACGCGGAGAAAGTTCTCAGTGCTGACCACCTTCTGGGTGATGCCCTCAGGCGGTTTGCTGACATCGTAGAGAGGCGCACCGCCTCCGCCGGTGATCACGTAGTGGATGCCGTTCTTCAGATAATGCTGATAGTTGTGGTCGTGGCCGAAGAGCGCGGCGGTCACGTGCATCTGTTCCAGCAGGGGCATTAAGGCGGTCATGTGCGGATTGTTGCCCTGCCGGTTCGCCACGGCGGTAATGGGCGGGTGGTGCGCTACCACGAAACGGAAGGCGGCATTTTGGTTCTTTTTCAAATCTTCTTCCAGCCATGCCGTTTGTTCCTTCCAGAACGCCTGCCTTCCCACTTCGCTGGGCGCCACGTTGGCGATGTCGCTATCCAAGACGCAAAAGTGCGCGTTGCCCCAATTGAAGGAGTAGTACGACGGCACCTGGAAGAACTCGAAATAGTCGCGCGCGTTCCGTTCGTGATTGCCCTCGGCGGGAAAAAATGCCGCCTTGCGCAGCAATTCGCGCTCGATATCGAAGAAGATCGGCCAAAGCGACGGGTCGGTTCCGTTCTCCACCATATCGCCCGTCTGGACAATGAACTCCGGTTGACTGTTTTTCAGGATGGACTCGATCACTTTGCGATGGACATCGGGGCGGGTGCGGTTATCGCCGTACACCACGAATTCGAAGCCCTGCCCGACGGGCGGCGGAGTCTTAAAAGAGCCCTTCAGCGCTTCTTTCCCGGGCACGTTGTACTCGTACACCATCCCCGGCCTGAGGCCCGTCAGCGTGACGCTTTCGGCATGCAGCGCCGGCGCGACACGCTGGTCGGCGGCGCCCCGGACTTTGATTGCCACCTGGTCGGTCTGTACAATCCAGACCACGGTTGCGGCGCGAGCGCTGGCGTTCACCACAAAGGGACCGCCGATCACGGCGTCGGCGGCCAGCACAGGCAAGCTCCCGGCAATTGCCAGAAGCGACAGGAATTTGGAAGACATGGTCTCTACGAACGTGCCACGGCTGGTGCTACTGAGTCAACTCAACATTGGGTTACAGAATGGCGACTTCTCAATTCCAATGTTTTAACTTCGGCCAGAGCTCCGCCAGAGGAGTCTTGAGACCGGTGCAATAGAAGATGTCGAAGTGTTCGGAAGGCATAGAGTATGGGTGGTACACGGTGGCTGCTTTGCGAACGGAGGAGCACTGAGTCTCCAGTCTCTCCTGGCGGCCGTCCATCACGATGACGCTTTCGCCGGAATAGTTGCCGGGTCCCCACAGGAAGTAACTCTGCACGCACGTCTCGCGGCAGGCCGTTGTAAACGCGCGCGACCGCCGCCGCCATTTCCGGCCAACCAAACTGGTCGGCGAAGATCTGCGGCAGCGGACCCAGTTGGTGCGTCTCCAAGCGCGGCTGCTCCAGGTGCAGCGTTCTGGTGTATTGAATGTAATGCTCGGGAGAGAGAACGGGAATCGCGATGGGCGCGAGAATGGCGCCAGTGATCGCCAGCAAGGCGGGATACGCGACCTTCAGCCAGCGCCACCGGTTCAGGACCCTGACCGATTCCCACACCACGCTGCCGGCCGCGAACAGCAGCGGAAAGGCTGGAAACAGATAGTAGACTCGTGGACTCATCAGCACGATTACCGCGGCAGTGCAGAGCCACGCCCATCCCAGAGTGCGGAACAGCTTTCCCTCGCTCGAAAAGAAATAGAACCACAGGCCGGCGAGCCACACGGGCAGAGCAAGCGGATGCATGGTGAGAATTTCCTGGGCAAAGAAAGCCACCGCTCCCAGCGGCACATCGCGGCCGCTGCGGCGAATATTCTGCTGCAACTCAAGGAACGGAAAATGGTGCTGGATGTTCCACACCAGGTTGGGCAGGAATATCAGAAAAGCGATAGCACCGGCGATCCAGATCCACGGAGAGGCGAGCGATTTGCGCTGCGGAGTCAATATGAGCCCTACCACGATGCCGCCTCCGAAGATCAACATCGAGTACTTGTTCTCCAGCCCCAAACCCGCCAGAAGGCCGAACCAGATCCACAGCTTCTGATTGCCGGTCTTGATGATCCGGATCACCACGTAGGCGCACCCCATCCAGAAGAAGAGCGGCTCGAAGGCATTCTTGGAAAGCAGATTGTCGCCGCCGAGAATGCCGGGCGCCGCCAGGACGGCGATCGCGGCCAGCGCCTGGGCGAATCGCTTGCCACCGAGTTCCCGTGCGATGATCGCGGTGAGGGCCACCTCCGCCGCTCCTGCCACAGCGGGCAGGAATCGCGTGGCCGCGAGTGACTCGCCGAACAACTC
>OKRF01000327.1 GCA_900290315.1 Candidatus Sulfopaludibacter sp. SbA3
ATCCATGATTGCCGCCCGAAAACGCGGATTCACTTACCTCTGGTGCGAAGGTAGGGCTAGGAACTCGATTCCGTCCCCGCACCGGTAAACACGGCTTTTTTGGGGATGGACTGCGACCCGGAACTCCCCCAGCAACCTCTCCACAGCGGCCTTCATCTCGTCCAGAACCCGCCTCGATTCGGCGAACAGGACGAAGTCGTCCACGTACCGGATGTAGCACCCTGGCCGCAGTTCCTGAACCACAAAGTGATCCAGAGGATTCAGGTAGACATTGGCAAAGAACTGGGATGTCTGGTTCCCTAACGGCAAGCCACGGCGGCGTGAAAACGGAGTGAATAGGTCGTCTCCCGGGAAGTAAGAGCCTGCGTCCTCCCGTGAGATCCACCCGTCGATGATACGCCCGGCCAGGTCGAGCGTCGGGCCGCACTTTACTACCCGCTCCAGCAGCCGTTTCAGGATTTCATGATCGATCGACGCAAAGTATCTGCGCACATCGCACTTCAGAACATAGGGATAATCGATCACGGCTCGCTTGGCCCGCTCCACGGCCTTGTGCACGCCCATACCAGTCCGGCAGGCGTAAGAATCCTTCGTGAACCGGCGCTCGAAGGCAGGCTCCAGGACCTGGGTCAAAGCGTGGTGCACAACCCGATCGCGAAACGGCGCGGCGGAGATCAATCGCGGCTTTGCTTCATGCACCAGGAACTCCCGATACGGCCCCGGCTGGTACGGGCCCCGGCTGGTACGCGTCAGATTGAAGCTCGCGGCGCAAACACACCAGTTCCGTTTCCAGGTTCATCAGAAACGCAGCCACATCCGGCCGTCTACGTTTTCCGAGCGATGCGCGGCGAGCCGCCTCGTGCAGATTCTCGAACGAAACCACCGTTTCCCACAACCCGCCAACCCGCTTCACCTGGCGCCCGCCGCGCTCTTGCGCCACCCGCCCACCATGCGTCCGATCTCTTCCACGTTCTCGGCCGCGTAGCCGTAAGATTCTATCTGCAACAGCTTCAAGTCCTTTGCCAGCCGCAGCAGGAACCGGAGCCGGTTCAACATCGCATTCACTTCCATCAGAAGCCTTTCTTTGTCACGGGAGTATGCCGCGTCCACCAGCTTCATCAGTATCTCAAGAACACCGTCCACTAATCGATCGCCGATGCTGAACCGGTAAGACTTGGGAAAGCTCCCCGCCTTCTGGATCATCCATACGTTGAACTCGTATGCCTTCTGCACCACTACAGGAGTTTCAGCCATAAAAAAAATTTTCGACGGGCTACGCCCGGAACACATTAAAAGAGAAAAAGGGGAAAAGAACCAAAGCGAAACTCATTCCCAGACGCAACGAAACCCGAAAGCGACGCTCCGAACGACTCGGAGATTCCTGTAGCGGAAAGAAACGCGGAGATCCCTGGGATAGCCGTACCAGCCGCCCCCGCGCAGTACCTTGGTTTCATCGTTGTTGCCATAACTGTCCTCCACCCATTCCCACACGTTCCCAGCCAGGTCCTGAATCCCGGCCGGCGTCGCCCCGGCGGGATATAGTCCCACAGGAGTTGGCGCGCCGGGCGAGTCCTTATAGCCATAATTCGCCCGGCGCTCATAGGGATCGTCATTGCCCTCGCTGTCCTTTTCCCAAGGATAGCGAACGCCGCCGCGATTCGCGCGAGCGGCATACTCCCATTCCTTTTCCTTTGGAAGGCGCCCCTTAGCCCAAGCGCAATACGCCGATGCTTCATACCAGTTCACGCCGGTTACGGGGCAGTTCGGGCGCTCCTGTTGCGTGTCCCACGCATCCGGCTCTGTAAACTCACCGAATCCCCCCGAACGCCAATACTCCGGAATGCCGTATCCCTGCTCTTCGAGAAAACGCCCATACTCGGTGACCGTCACCGGGTACCGGCCCATGTAAAAGGGGGTCACCACCTCTTCCCGCACGGGGGCCTCATCGGGATACGCTTGCGGGTCGAAGTTCGGCTGCTCCGGGTGGTCTTTTTGCGCCCCCATCAGGAAACGGCCGCCGCTCAAATAAACGCGGTTGTCTCGCTCAAGGCGCGGATCGCCGGCCTGCCCCAGGGCATTCGCCGCATCCAGCCGCACTCCGAAAGGGATCTGATATGCCTTCTCCCGGTCGAAGATCTCCTCCACTTGGCCTAGCATGGCTCTGTAACGGGCCGATAGCTCCTCCGTCATGGAATACTGCCAGGCATCCAGGTCCTTTAGCAGCAGCCCCATCAGCCCTACACAGCGCGCGCGTTCCGCCAAGCCCGCATGCGGTTCCTCCGCCCGATTCAGCATTTTCGTCAGAAAGCCGTTTACCTCGCGGTTGCCCCCCGATGACTTCAATTCCCCCGCAAGCAGCAGAACGGTCTCGCGCCACTGACGGTGGTACAACCGGTCCTTGTCGAACAGCAGCGGCTTCCAATTTCTTTCCGACTTCGCCAGTTCTTGCGCTGCCAGGGCTTCGCGAAACGTCAAGTGCCAGAAGCGGACATTGCTTCCGCTCTTGATGATCATTCCGCTCTGAATTTCTTCCTCAATCAGGAATGTCCGCGCCGCCTGCCGCTGCCGGTCCCGGTTGCGATACTGCGGCCCTTGGAACTCCTCCTCCAGAACGTCGATTGCCTCTTCCAGCGTGATCTCCGCGCGCATTTCCTCCGTGCCGGTGGACATTTGCATCGCCAGCAGGCGCATCTTGACGAGAAAATCCTGGTGCCCGCCGGCATCGTACCTCTTTGCGGCCCGCTTCTTGGCAAGCCATTCCAGAATGTATTTGTACAACTCGCTACGCTGTTCCGGAAGCCTTCTCTTCTCCGCGAAGTGCAGCACCGCCAGAGCGGTGAGCATCATCGGGTTCCTGGCGAGGATTCTCACCTGGGGCCGCCGGATCTCCTCCCGGAGCGTGCGCGTAAAGACGGCGGCCTCTTCCTGGACAGCCGGATAAACCGCGTCACCCCAATTCTTCACGAAGGTGTCGATTTCTTCCTTTCCCAGCGGAGCGATCTTCGCGGTCTGGAACCGCGCGATCGTAGTTAAGCCGCCATGCTCGCCCGGACGGCTGGTACCCACAATTCTGGTTTTCTGGTACCGCTCTTCCTCCGCCAAATTCTTTAGCAACTCGCCTATCTTCTCTCTATGTGCCTCCACCGGCACTTCGTCGAACGCATCCACCAACAGGATGCAGCCGCGTTGGGCCTCAATCTGGAAATAGCGGCTCCCCAGGCCGCATGCATCCCCGAGATAGTCAAATAGCCATTGCGGATTGGCCGGATCCGCCAGCGCGCCGCGCAGCGGCACGCCCCCGCTCCAGATATGATTCGCCAGGGTCTTGGCATCCACTAGAATGGGCAGAGTTTCCCAATCGCATTTCAGCAGCGGCTCAATCGGCCGGCTCCGCCCATCGGTTGCATCGCGGTTGCGGCCCAGCCCCACATGGCACAACTCGAACGCGATACGCCTCAGGAACGTGGTCTTGCCCGACCCCGGGTCGCCCACCAAAACAAGCAGGCGATGGCTGTTCAAAGCATCGTGCAGGGTCACGTCTCCGGCTTTGCCCGGTTTTTCGAAGGGGGACAGACGGTCCTGCCTCTCTTCGACGATCACTGTGGTGAGTTTGGTGTACAGCCGTTCGATGAAGAACTGCCTCACAGTAGCGTCTGGAGGTTGGAAGTAGGCCAGATCGATCAGTTGGGTCTTACCCCAAAGAGTGCGCAGGTAGTCTGCCGGGTCGGCCTCTGGTTGGGGATTGCCGAGTTGCCTGGCCATCAACTTGCGCAATTCAAAATTGTTTTCAAGCAGGTCAAGGCGCTTCTTGATTTCCTCGGTCTGATGGGCGAATGCGTCCAGAATCTCCTGATGCAGCTTTTGCCAGAGAGCCGGAAGGCACTGGTTCGCCAGATTCTGAATGAGCATGGCGAGGTCGCTCCGCATCCCCCGAACCTCGAAGTATGTGCTTTCGAGAAAGCGCTGTTGCCAGGCAATCCAGCCTGACCGATTCTCCGTGGTACGAAGCACCAGGGGTACCGCCTGCTCGATGTACCCGGGCAGGGTTTGCGCCAAATGAGAGTTCAGCGGCCCTGGAAGAGTGGCCGGTCGGTCCAAAATCCCCGTCAGCATGGCCTTGTTGCGCATCTGTTGCTCCCAGGCCCAACGTTCCAGCGTCGCACGTAGCGCCTGCCAAGCCTCGTGAGAAGAAGCGGCAGCGAGCACGAGGGGATCGAAAGCATCCTTGCCGCGGAACAGGTCGGAGGTGCTTGTGGCATCCGTTCGCGCCCATTGGAACCGCCCTTCCCAACTGACGAACCAATCTCCATATTCCACTTCCTGTTGCGAAGTCAACCCGCCGCGCGCGTTGTCCAGGGCGACCCTCATCGACTCGATAAAGACCTTTTCCAGATCGTGATTGGAGCCAGGCTCCCCAAGCTTCTCGATCAGGTTCTGCGCTCTATCGCCGGTGAGGTGGCCGCACACGTGCGCCGAAACCGCAGCGAGCGCTCCCACGAGTGGATGATCCTGCCCCATGAGGTCTTTGGCAAGTTCCGCTCCAACCGCGAGCGCGGGGATCAGAAAGTACCCGGCCGGGCCCGCAATGGAACATGCGGCGGCTCGAACGAATTGCCCGGCTCCGATCGGCATTGGCAGTATTCTATCAGTGCCTTACAAACGTGCAGGAACTACAGAGATAATGGCTTCCCAAAACGTCCGCTCTGGGGTGCATCGTTTGCAATCAAGAACGGGCCTTCCCTCCTACCAATCACCAATCCGGCGCTAGCTGACCCCAAACGGCCTTCTGGGAGATCACTCCCGGTAAGTCCCCGTCTAGCCCATGTCGGTGTGCGACCCGCCCCGTTAAGTGAACAGCGTTGGGGCTAGCCAGGCGACCGTTTTGGCTGGGGACCCGACATCAAGGCCGCCAGGGCAGACCTGACGAAGTCGTCACTCGTAGCGCAAAGCAATAAGCGGGTCGACTCCCGCCGCGCGGCGGGCCGGGATCCAGGCGGCCAAGGCAGCGACGGCCATCAACAGCACGGAGGCGGCGGCGAAGGTGAGGGCGTCGGTCGGTTTCACGCCGTAGAGGAAGGACTCCATCACGCGTGTGAGTCCCAGGGAGGCCGCGAGTCCGAGGACGACTCCGGCGCAGACAAGGCTTAATCCCCCAGCCAGCACCAGGCAGATGACGTCCGACCGCTGCGCACCGAGCGCGACCCGCACTCCGATTTCGCGCGTGCGCTGCGCCACCATGTGGGAAACCACGCCGTAGATGCCGACCAGGGCGAGCAGCAGCGCCAGCGAAGCGAACGCGATGAGCAGCGTCATTTCGAAGCGGCGCGGGGCGATGGCGTCGTCCAGGCGGTCGGCCAGGGTTTGCGGGTTCAGGAGCGCGATGCCTTCGGGGCGGCCGACGGCGCGGATGGCGCCGATCAGTGCGGTGGGATCGGAATTGGCGCGCACCATGATTTGGACACCGCGGAGGGGCAGCCAGGTTTGGGCGACTGGCTGGAACATCTGGGGGGCGACCGGAGCATCGAGCTCCCGGCGATATTCGGCCACGACGCCCACGATGGTGATCGCAGTGCGCCTGTCGTGGGGTCCGTAGGGCATCGGGACGCGCAGTCCGATGGGACTTTCGCGGGGATAGGTGGGCACGAAGCTGCGGGCCAGTGCTTCATTGATCACCATGACCGGCGGCGAATCGGGGCTGTCGTTCTCCGTGAGCAGGCGGCCACGTACCAGGCGGATGCCGGCGGCGGCAAAAAAGTGGAGGCCCACATCGAAAACATCGGTTGCGACAAATTGGCCGACCGCATGTTCGGGCCAGCTTTCGAGCCGGGCCGTGAACCTGCCGGAGCCGCCACTGATGCTGGCGGCGTGGACGCCGGGCAGCGATTCCAGTTGGGAGGCGAAACCAGAGACGAACGTCGCGGACTGGCTGCGTTCGTTCGCCCGCGGGTTTTCGACTTGCAGGGTGGCCGTGAGGACGCGCTCGGGAGCAGCGGCGGATGCGGAGGCATGCATGAGCCACAGGCTCTTCACCATCAGCCCCGCGCCGGCCAGCAGCACCAGCGAGAGGGCGACTTCGGCGACCACCAGCAGGCCGCCCAGGCGGCGGCGTCCGGATTGCGGCCCGGCGGATTTCAGGGCCCAGTTGATATTGTTGCGGGTGGCGGCAAAGGCGGGAACGATTCCGAAGAGAATTCCAGTGAACGCCGAGAGCCCGAAGGCGAAGATCAGAACGGCGGGATCGAGCGTCGCATCCTTGAGACGCGGCACCGTGACCACACTCCAGTGGACAATGAGCCGAAGGGTCCAGGCGGCGACGAGCAATCCCGCAGCGCCTCCGCCGATTGCCAGGACCACGCTTTCGGCGAGGGCTTGCCGGATGAGGCGGGCCCGGCCGGCTCCCAGGGCCATGCGGACGGCGGTTTCGCGCACCCGGCCGGCGGCGCGCACCAGCAGCAGGTTGGCAACGTTGGCGCAGGCGATCAGCAGCACGAAGGCGACCGCGCCCAACAGAATCAGCAAGGAGCGAGTGGTGTTCCCGAGCAAGCGATCGCGGAGGGGCTCGACCACGAGTTCCACGTGGGGGGGGCCCTGCCTGGGTACATGGGCCTGAATGGCGGCCAATTCGGCGCGGGCGGTGGAGAGAGAAACGCCCGGCTTGCGACGGCCGATGACCTGCACGATGATGATGCCGCCGCCGGAGCGGTGCTGCGTGGCGGGATCGACCGCCAATGGAACGATGGCTTCGGTTTCCGCCTGGCGGCCGGAGGGGCCAGGTAGCGCCAGCCGGAAATCGGCGGGGAGTACACCGACCACTGTGAAGGGCTCGTCATCGAGAACGAGTTTGGCGCCGAGTGCGGCGCGGTCGCCATGAAAATAGCGGTGGAAGAAGGCGTTGCTGATGATCGCGGGATGCGAAGCGGCGCCGGGCTGGAGTTCCTCGCGGCGGAAATCGCGGCCGAGAGAGGGCTGGACTCCGAAAATACGCCCGAGCGGTTCGGAGAAACCCGCGGCTCGGATATCGAAAGGCTCGGGGATGCCGGTGATCGTCTCGTCGCCAACGTCGCAGGCGGCTAGGGGGTCGAAGGAGCTGCTTTGGTCGCGCCAATCGAGGAAATCGCGGCCGGTGGCCATCTCGGCTTTGAAGAGCTTGTTGCTCAGGGTGATCCAGGTGAGCTGATCGGGCTGGCGGTAGGGGAGCGGCTTCAAAAGGACGGCGTAGACCACGCTGAACATGGCAGTGTTTGCGCCAATTCCGAGCGCGAGGGCGACCAGGGCGGCGGCGGTGAAACCCCGGCTCTGCCGGAGGGTGCGAAGAGCGTATCGGATGTCAGACAGCATTGGTCTTAGGACACCGCTGAGGGTGGATTTGTTCCGTGCCGGGCGAAGGCGGCGGAAAATCTGGGAGCGTTGAGGCAGCAATGCTCAAGTGCGTTCAGCGGCGGATTCAGATACAAGCTAATCGCGTCGGCCGCCTTCGGCACGAATTCCGGATTATCGACTTCGATCATCGGCAGAAATCGATTGGACGCTCCAACGGAATATCCAATACCTGGATGATTACTGGCGCTTCGATGTGTTGGCGTGGCGTCTGCGAAATCGTCAAAGCCGAGGTTTCAGCCGCGCCGGTCTCCGTCTGAGCGATCTCTTCCGCAACACCCGGGGTATCGCCAGCCGCGATGACGTCCATCGATTGATCGCGGCTGGCGACATATATGTTGATCTTCGGCCCACTGGCATCATGGAGCCGGATGGCAACTACCTACCCATGTATTCGATCGCCGGGAACCATGACATGTACAAGCCCCTTCCGGTGAGCGATACGCCCAGAAGTTTCTACAACGTGATTCGACGGCCACTGGAACTTCAAGCCAGCGGCGCCCGACATTTGGGCTTTCCTTTCCCACTACCGCCGCGACCTCGCTACAGGCAAGCTCCTGGTGGTGCGGGACCGTTGAGCGGCGGTACACGCCTGCCCGCCTTAGCGGGTTGGATCGTCTGTAATTTGCGCCTGGCGAAGCGCCTAAGTTCTGGGTGCAATTGGGTTCCCTGAAGGTTGAGACAGACTGCAAAGCCCAATTTCATCGGCCGAAAAGGAAGGATCGTAGGACCTCTCGTTGAGGTCGCCGCAAAAGCAGCCCTATTGTCGTCAAGCAGTTGGCACCGATACGATTATGCTTATCACACCACTCGCTGGTTATTTCACGTGGTAAAAAAATCGGATTGTTAACGACACCTGTTGCCGCTGACATTTAAAGACAATAGCATCCAGTATCGGAGAAGTTTGATCGGTTGGCGGG
>OKRF01000246.1:0-4953 GCA_900290315.1 Candidatus Sulfopaludibacter sp. SbA3
CGCGGCGGCGTATGCTGAGCGCCAACTTTGAGGAGGCCTTTCTGGTGTGTGCGGCGGGAACGGCGGTTGCCTTCCTGGTGGAGAGTTGGGTCCGCCCCCTGGTTCCGGAATTCATTCCCGGCTTGAAAAGGGTGGGACCCGAGCTCATGGCAACAGGTCCGGTGCTGCTGGCGTTCGGATTTCTGGCGTGCCTGGCGGTGTCGTGCGCGGTGGCAGCGGCATCGGGATTGCGATTCCGCGTGGACGGGCTTGCCGGCATGCTGGCACAGGGCGGGCGCAGCGGCGGGCCGGGCGGCGCACGACGGGTTCGGGCGGTGTTGGCCGCCGCGCAACTCGCAATCGTGCTGACGCTGCTTACGGCGTCGGGGATGGTGGGGCGGAGCTTCCTCTCGGCGATGCGGTCGGAGCCGGGGATGGATGCGAAAGGAGTGGTCACTTTCCAGGTTTCGCTTCCCGGCTCACAGCGGGCAACTCTGCCGTTAATTGCGGACCTGGTGACTCAGATCTGGGCCATTCCAGGTGCGAAGCGGGTGACGTTCGCGGCTGAATTGCCGGTGGGTTCGCCAGCGTTTGGCACAGTAACGGCCGTGCGAGCCAACGAGCTGCGGCCGAAGGATCCGATGATCGATTACCGGCTGATTGGCCCGGCGTACTTCGAAACAATCGGTGCACGATTTGCGGCGGGCCGGACATTTTCGGAGGAAGACGTTCAGCAATTCAGACAAATCGCGATCTTGAACGAATCTGCGCAGCGGCTCCTGTTTAAAGGCGAAAACGCCATTGGCCAGACGATACTTCCGGCGCTGGGCGACCGGAGGAGCGTGGTGGGTGTGGTAAAGGATATGCGCACAGAAGGGCTGGATCGCGCAGCGGTTCCCATGGTCTACGTGCCTTATTTCGCCGGCTTCGGCTTGCGTTTCATCGTGCGCACCAGCAGCGCGCCAGCCACCTTCCTGCCGCTACTGAGGGCTCGCGTACGCGAGGGCAGTCCGGGCGTGCTGCTGCAGCGCTTTGAATCGTTGTCCGGCGTTCTTGACCACACTGTGCGAGATCGCATGGTGGAGGGCATGCTGGTGGGCGGTTTCGCCCTCTTGGGCCTGATCATCAGTTCAGTGGGACTCTATGGAACACTGGCGGCGCAGGTGCAGCAACGGCGGCGGGAGATTGGCGTCCGGATAGCGCTGGGGGCTACGATGCGCCGCGTCGCGGCTACGGTTCTGGGCGATGGGCTGCGGATTGTGGTCCTCGGGGCGCTGGCTGGAGTTGCGGGATCGGTGGCTGCGGGCCGGCTGATACAGCGGGAATTGTACGGAGTCAGTCCTTGGGATTTGACTTCGTTTGCGGTAGCGCTGGTGCTGCTGGCGGGTGCGGCGCTGGCGGCTTGTCTGATTCCGGCTTGGAAGGCGGCGCGGGTGGACCCGATTCAGGCTTTGAACATTCAGTAAGGAAGACACGGGCGAGAAGGAAAGACACCGGCGACAAGATCGCCGGCGCTACCATCGCCGGAGGGGCGCTTAGGTTATAATCTCCGGAAGTGCGGATGCGCCCTCTTGCCGCCATTGTTCCGTTTTCGTTACTGCTTGTGAGTCTGGCATCGGCTGGATTCGCGCAACCGTGCCTGGTTCAGGCCGAGCCGGGGCCGCTGGCTTTAGAGACCTTCGCGGGCACGGTGCAACCGGTGTTGGCGGCGGCGCAGCCGGCAGGCCGGATCACCATTCTGCTTTTCCCCAACAGCATTCCGGAACAGGAGCGCAGCCACGCCGAAAAGGAGTTGGCCGCGCTGTTCAAGGCAGCGGAGAAGCCGGCGAGTGTGAGCCTGGTGGTTTTCCAGGGCCAGGCATTTGCCGCCGCCGATGCGCCCAGGAATCTGGCAGGGTGGCAAAAGCTGATTCGCGACACCCTCGCTGCGGAGCTTTCGCCCTCGCCGATTCCCGCTGCGCAAATCTATACCGCGCTGGGCGAGGCGGCAGGCAGTTTTGGTGGGGATTGGTCCAACCTGTTGCTGGTGGGGCTGCCGGGCGAGATCGAACCAGGCCTGCGAGACTACGCCCTGCCGTGGCTCACAGGGCAGGTCTGCAAACAGAAACTGCGCCTCAGTTACTGGAGTCCGGATGGGCAGCGTCCGGAATTCTGGAGCGCGGTGGCGGCGGCTACCTCAGGGGCGTCGAATCCCGAGAGCCTGGCCGAGTTTCCGCAATGGGCGGCGTGGGGGACGTTTCACGAAGTGGCGTGGCCGGCCGCGCCGCTCGGCCGCGGGTTCGTGCTGGAGCGGGCGAAGCTGCGAGGCGCGGAGTTGCCGGTAATCGAGAGCGCGGCGGGGGTGCGGCTGCCGGGCTTTGCGGAGTACGGAGAGTTGCGCCGCGCGGAGGCTGAGGCCACGGGCCTGGTGCGGCAGGAAAAACTCGACGCGGCTCAAGCGCAGCGGGTGCGGGAACTGTTGCAGCGGGCCCTGGGGATCAACCCAGTGGACGCCGAGACGTTGCGCGCCGGCGCGGACTTTTACACCCGCTATAACGATCCGAAGACCGCGGCGATGCTGCTGGAGCCGCTCACCCAGATACGGCCGCGGGATGCGAAGCTTTTAGCAGAATTAGGACACAGCTTGTTCCTGGCGGGAGATCTGGAAAGCGCGGAGAAGCCGCTGGTGTGTGCGCACGAAGGCAACGCCGGCGGCGCCACCGTGAGCGAAGAACTGGCGCGCATCCACCTCGCGCGGCATGACGACGCGGGGGCGTTGAAGTTCCTCGACGAGGTGCTGGCCGCGGATGCCCGCCGGGCGGACCTGTGGTTCACGCGCGCCGACATGGCGACACGCCTGAAGGAATGGAGTAAGACGGCGGAATCGCTGGAGAAGGCCCTGGCGATCGATCGCGACAAGTTGGAGCGGCGCACCAGCCTGGTGGTGCTCTACCTGGAGCACGGCGCCAAGGACCAGGCGCTTCCGCACGTTCAGTTGGTGACCGCCGCGCTGCCCGCCGACGCGGCCGTGCGGCGTCAGTATGCCGAGTTTTGGGAGAAGCTGGATCGCACGGACGATGCCCTCGCGGTCTGGAAGAAGACGCTGGAGGCCGATCCGGCGATGGAGCAGGCGCATTTTCGGGTGGCGCGGCTGCTGCTGGATCGCGGCGGGCTGCCGGACGCGCTGGCGGCCAGCGAGGCGGGTATTGAGGCGGCTCCGAAATCGGCGCGCCTGCACCTGTTGAAGTCCGACGCTTTGGAACGCGCAGGGCGATACTACGCCGCGCGCGAGGCGTTGCNNAAAATGGAAGATGTTTCGGGATCGCATGCTGCCACCGCATATGCCGCAGCAGTGGCTGCCCAGCCCTCGCCGGGTATGTTGGAGCGCGGGCTGGAAGTGGCGTTGCGGGATGGGGACACCAAGGCCGCTGCCCAGTTTCGTACCCGCCTGTCGGCGACCGGAAACAGCGGCGTGGCACTGTGGCTTCTGCCCAAGAGCGAAGAGGCCGAGGCAACCGCGGCCACAGTACCGGGCGGGCTCGAGGCGCTGGCATTCATCGCCCACTCGCATGCGGCGGCATCCTCGCATGCCACAGTGCGGCAACATTTCTTCGCGGAGTACTGCCGTACGCTGGTGGACCGGACGGCGGTGGGGGATCCGAAACAGGCGTCCGCATATGTGGAGAGCATTCGCGAATATTTCCAAACGCTGGCGAGCCTGAAGGCGCTGGGCGTCGCCAAGGGCAACACGGTGGAACTGGAGATTTCGCTGGCCAACAAAGCGGCGGCGCAGAAGACGGGGAAGATTCTGGAGTTGCTGGGCCGGACGTTGCACAACGGCAAGGAAGGGGTCCGGGTAGAAGCCGGAGAGAAGACGTCGCAGGCGAAGCGGCAGGAGATGGCTTCCGCGCTGGCCATCAGCGAGTCTGACATGCAGGAGGCGCTGCAGGCGGGTAAGAAGTTCACGTTTGCAATTGAAGACGCCACCGCGCCGGTGCTGCTGGGCGAAGCCAAGTGGCTCACCACGTTTTTCTCGAAAGAAAAACTAAACGGCAACCTGGCGGAAGCACTGGCGCGCGACCTTCGCGTGGCCAAGGTATACGCCGCGCTCAGCACCTTGGGGCCGCGCGTAGCGGCGTCGCTGGTGCCGGGCGCCGATCTCAAGCAACTGGCGGAGAAGCATGCCGATCTGATCTATCGCCATGCTTCGGCGTTCGCTCTGCGCGGCCCACACACATCGGTGCCCGGGGGAGCGGCGGCGGAACCGTTCTGGGAAAAGACGGTTGGCAACCCGGTCTCCGACCCCGGCCGATTCTTTCGCGGCCTGCTGGAAAAGGACGATGGCAAACTGCTGGCATTCTTCGATCTGCTGGGCCAATTGGACGCGGAGCACCAGCGATTCTAACACCTTGAGCGCGGCACGCATCGCCAGCTTCTACGAACTGTTCCGCGATTCGCCCGATATGGCACAGGGAGCCTGGAGGGCATCGCAGAATTCCTCCTTCCTGGAGTTCCTGCGCGAGGTTCCGCTCGACAGCGATTTGCACGTGCTTTTCCCGGGCAGTCCGGAAGTCTGGATGCTGGCGAAGGGCAGTTCGTCTTCTTCCAGCGCGGCCAAAATGGCGAAGAAGGCTTCGCGGATCACGGCGCCCGAGCAGGAAGCCGTGATTCTCATCCGGATTCTGCGTACGCGCTATTCGGCCACCGGGTCAAAGGTGGCGGAAGCGGATAATTTCGTGGCGGTGGTGCGGATCGACCAGCACCGCGAAGAGCCGCTGGATGAAGCCTCGGCGTTGCTGCTGGCGCAACATTATGCCACGGTGGGATCGGCTTATCCGTATTTCGCGTCGCTGACGGATTTGGGACCAGCGGAGTTTGCGCGGTTCTTTGCCCTGGTGGATCAATTGCGGACTCTTCCCCGTCCCGAGTTGAACCTGATTCTGGGCCAATTGCATTCGCTGATCGAGTTGCTGGTACTGGTGCAAGAGGCGGGTT
>OKRF01000246.1:4963-24377 GCA_900290315.1 Candidatus Sulfopaludibacter sp. SbA3
ATTCGCTGATCGAGTTGCTGGTACTGGTGCAAGAGGCGGGTGCGGTTCCGGGAAAGACGGTGGCGGAACTGTTCGGGCGCGTGTGTGAACGGTTCAAGAGCGCGGCCACCACGGCTGACTACGCGTTGGCTTCGCTGTCCAGCGTTCGCGATTTGTTGGAACGTGCGGCTCCCAAGGATGCGGCGAACGCCGACGCCGCCATCGAAAAGATGCTGCTGGGCGCCAGCACTCAGGTGGAGTGGGAATCGGGCGGCGAGCACCACGGACTCGATCCGGTGGCGATGCGGAGTGCGGCGTACCGGAAGGTGCTGGCCGAGCAGAAGGTGACATCGCTCCAAACGCTGCTGGAATGCGAACGGCTGCTGCGGGAACTTTCCGAGGGGAAGGCGCCGGCGGACCGCTTGAAGGCGCTGGAAGGACAGGAAGGGAGCATCCTTTCCGTTCCGGTTCCCAAGAATGTGAAGATGAACGACGCGGACCGAAAATTCCTGTCGGCATACGAGCGGGACAAAGTGCCGGAAATCGTGGCGCATCTCAAGCAGCAGTTCGCGCGCAAGAAAGTGAATCTGGACGATGTAAAGAAACTACGGGTGGAGTTTCTGGCGGCGATCGCGCCGCAGGTGAAGATGGCGCTGATCGGGATCGTCTACGGGTATTTTCTCAGCCCCGACGACCTGCTGGTGTCGGAGGACCCCCTGCTGCTGCGCAAGCATCGATTTCTGGATCTGGATGTGGCCTCGGCGTCGATTTTCCCGATCTCCGAATTGAGTAAGACGAGTGAAGGCGCGGGCAGTCACTTGTTGGGGGGCTTCGCCCAATTCCACCGCGTGGCGGGGCAACTCGCGGTATCCGGGGAGAAGACGGGCAACAGCGAGATGGTGGCGGCGGCGCAGATCGGTTCGCTGCGCGTTACGGACTGGCGGTATCTGAAGGAGGACGATCTACTGGTGCTGGGACTTCGGCTGCGGCTGGCGCGCGAGTGGATCCTGCACGCCGGGAGCGACCCGAAGCTGATGGATGCCCTGGCGGAAGACACCCTGGGGCTGCTCTCCACAACGCGGCGCGCGCAACTGCTGGATGGCATCGCGGCGCGGGATTGGGAAAGCGCGCTGAGCGCGGCGACCCTGGGGGACCTGTTCGCGCTGTCGGGCCGCTACCTGGCGCGATATTCGAAAGACTCGTGGCAATCTCCGGTGGTGGTGGCGCTGCGCCAGGCGCCGCCGGCCGCCGATGAATCGCGGCTGCGCGCGCTGGGGGGAAGCTCGGTGGAACTGATGGGGTGCGCGCATTCGCACCTGGCGGTGTTGGGGCCATACGAGCAATACGAGTGGCTCCTGCTGCCTTACAAGCTGGCTGAGCGGGCGGCGGAATTCAAGTTGTTTTTGGCCGACGTGGCAGGCCGGGTGGGCGTCCCTGCCGCAACGCTGGGGTTCGCGGAGCCGCTGGCGAGGCAGATGCTGGTCAAGGCGCGCATGGCCGACGTGCATGACTGGCGTGCGGTGACCCGGTCGTTCGCCGGGCTGGATGAAACTATGCTCGAATCTGCTCTGGATCAAAAGAAATGAAACGATGGATTCCGTTGATACTCGGATTCATGATCTGTGCGACTGCACAAGCGCAGCCCGGAGGTTTCGTGTTCCGGGCGGAGTCGCGCATGGTGGAGGTCTACGCGACAGTGCTGGACCGGCGGGGACACTATCTGGATGACCTGCCGCGAGACGCGTTCCGGGTGCTGGACAACGGCTCGGCGCAGCCCATCGTCTCGTTTGAAAACAGCGCCACGGAGCTTTCGTGTGCGATTCTGCTGGACACCACCGGCAGCATGGCGGCGGCGCTGCCCAAGGTGAAGAACGCGATTCACCGCTTGATCGACGAGTTTCGTGAAAACGATTGGGTGGCGGTGTACGGCTTCAGCGCCGGCGTGGAGACGCTGCAGGAGTTCACGCGCGATCACTTGGCGGCGAAGAGGGCGGTTTCGCGGACACGCGCCGAAGGCAATACGGCGCTCTTCGATGCGGTCTCACGCGTGGCGAGCGATATTTCCAGCCGCAACGGCAAGAAGGCCATCATTGTGTTCACGGACGGCGAAGACAATGCCAGCGTGCTGAACGCGCAGCGCGCCATCGAGCGGGCCAAGAAGATGGGGGTTCCACTCTACACGGCGGCGGAAGGCGATGCGCTGCGCCGGCCGGAGTTGCTCTCGCAGTTGAAGGAACTGGCGCAGCTGACCGGCGGCAAGGCCTACGTGGTGAAGAACCTGAGCAATGTTTCCTCGATCTTCGACGACATCTCCGAAGAGCTGCGCCATACCTACCTGCTGGCATACAAGCCGCCGGAAGCGCCCAGCGGCGACTGGCGGCAGATCCAGCTCTCGCTCAACGGCGTGAGCGAGTATAAGATTCAGGCGAAGGCCGGATACTTCTCGTATTGAGGCTGGNNGCCTCACCCGTAGGGATGAATATTCGGTAGCCAAGTGGGACACTGGGACAGACGATCGTTTTTTGTCGTCTGTCATCTTCCGAACTGTGTGGGATTTTCGAGAGAGGCAACTGATTTCGCAAAGGCGGCGAAATCAAATCAATCGTCGCATCATGAGCGCGTGGCGCCGAAGAAGACAGACGACAAAAAACGATCGTCTGTCCCACTTGGCTACCAGATTTTCAGCCCTCCGCGTGAAGCTTCTGGGGGAGCGGCCGGCTTGCTCTATTGGACCACCATCAGTTCCAGGTGCGATGGATGCTCGGAGTCGCGGTAAATGGTCTGAGTCGCTTTGAGTAAGCGGGTCTCGTCGGCAGCCATGCCGCCGGTGTTGGGATTGCGGTCGAATCGCGGGAAGTTGCTGCTGGAAATCTCCAGGCGAATGCGGTGGCCTTTGAGGAACACGTTGGCGGTGACCCCGGCATCCACCGCAATCTGGTAGACGGTGCCTTCTTGCGCCAGTTCGGGTTTCTCCAGCGAATTGCGATAGCGCAAGCGCAGCAGGCCATCGCAGAGATTGCGCGCCGCGCCATCGGGAAACACGTCCACCAGCTTGGCGGTGAAATCGGTATCGGGCGCGCTGGTGGCGACGTACAGCACGGCCTTCACGGGACCCACGGCTTCCAGGTCGTGTTTCAAGGGATCGGTGGTGTACACCAGCACGTCGGCGCGCTGCTCCACGGCCCGCTGATCCATGGGACCCCAGGGAAAGACTTTCGGATTGCAGCAGACCGCGCCGCCGCGCGTAGGCGCCGGGCTGTTGGGGTCGTACACGTAGTGGTCCTGCGCGGACTGCCGCGGCGGATGGCTATCGAGCGAACCATCGGCCGCCAGGTAGAAGCTCTGCGCGCGGGCGTGTTCGGGAGGCCAGGCGCGATCGTCCAGCCACCTGTTGGCGCCCATCACGAAGATATGTACCGGGGGCGCCGACATCATCGGCGTATCCTTGCCCATCAGCCACTGGTCGAACCATTCCAGTTGCAGTTCGCGGACCGGCACGGCGGAGTCGGATCCGAAATCCACGCCGTCGAAGGGGATCGACATATTGTGCGGCCACGGTCCTACGACGACGCGGTTCAGTCCGATGGTTTTGCGCAGCGTGGCGAACGCCTCCAGATCGCTTTGCACGTAGTTGTCGTACCAGCCGCCCACCGCGAACACCGGAATGCGGATTTTGGCAAGCTGCTCCTTGACGCTGATGCCGCGCCAGAAGGAATCGAACGTGGGATGCGCCATCACGTCGTGGTACATCTCCGAGGACCAGCCCGTGGCCACCACATCGCAAGTGCGCAGGGGCAGGTGCCGGGTGTAGCGATCGAAATCGGGATGATAGCCGGGTGCCTTCAGGTTTTCGGCCATCCACTCCAGCCTCTGTCCCAGTTTCATGGCGCCGCCGGTGGAATAGAAGCGGTCGCGGTAATCGTCGTAGCCGGAGACTACGGGAAAAATCGCCTTCAAGTGCGGATTGTTGAGCAGGGCGGCTTTCCATTGCACGATGCCCACGTACGATCCGCCGGTCATCCCGACGCTGCCATTCGACCAGGGCTGGCGCGCGATCCAGTTGATCGTGTCGTCGCCGTCGTTAGGTTCCTGGCGCAGCGGGTCGAAGGAGCCTTCCGATTCATAGCGGCCGCGGACATCCTGAATCAGCACGGCGTAGCCGCGATCCACGAAGGCCTGCCAGTTGGCGTTGAGATCGGAGCCCTTGCCGTACGGCGTGCGGATCAGGATGGTGGGAACGCGGCCGCCACCGGTGGGCAGAAAGAGATTGGCATACAGGTGTACGCGGTCACGCATCGCCACCGGCACGTGCAATTGCCGTGTGCCGGACCTCCGCGGTCCAGGCTTTTGCGGTCCACCCCATGCGACGCTGCAAGCCAGGATCAGGTACAGTGCTCGCACAGTAGATCCCAATACCAGTTCCCGATCTGTTCCACCCGATGATGTTCCTGTATGTGCCCGGCGCCCCGCAGGCCAATGGCACGAACTGCCTCCGACATCGATGTTAGCAGAATCATGTGCTCCCTCAGGGAGTCGCGTTCCGCCAGTCCGGCCGGAATGCGGATGCACGCGCCTTCGGGAAAGCGCGCCGCCTCCGGCGAATCCGTCAGCATCACCGGCTTGCCCAGGCCCATGAGCCGGATGGTGAGCTTGCCCAGGCCCATGAGCCGGATGGTGATGCCGGAAGATTCCCCGGCCGAGGGATAGCGCAGGTTGATGGCTGCATCCACCGCGGAAGCCGCCAGCCAGAATTCGCGATCCTCCAGGTAAGGCCGGCGGATCACACCCGGGTCGGCCAGCAAAGGCTCCGCGGCGCGTGCCAGGTCGGTGGAAGCGAACTCGCCGGCCACGAGCAATGCGGTCTGCGGCAGCTCCCGGTGCACCTGCGCGAAGGCCTGCATGACGCTGAGCAGCCGCTTGGACTCGCGGAGATAGCCGAACACGCCGAACACGCGCGTACCCGCTGGGATGCCCAGGCGCTGCCGGTAGCGCATCACTTCCCCTTCCGGGGGCGGCGCGGGCGCCTGAAACAGGTGCGGAATCTCCACCACGCGCGCTGCCGGAGCGTGCTGCCTCAGCGCTTCGGCGGCAGCGGGATTATGGACAATGACGGCGCGCGCCCGCTCGGCAATGCGGCGTAGCATGGGGTAGGAGAAGTAGCGGGGATCGGAACCCGACGACGCGCGGCCACGCCACAGATCGAGCGCCAGGCCGCGGTTCCATTCCCCGTAGTTATAGACGAACTCCTCCACGTACGAAGCCTCGTCGAGTTGGCCCAGCAGAAAGTGATGCAGTACGGCGTCGTGCAACACGATGATCCCGGGCCGTTCCAGTGCGCGCCGATAGATGGCGGCGTGCTGTCCGTTGTTGCCCACGTGATAGAGCGCCACTTCGCACCGCTCAGGCGCGACCTCCACGGGACCATGGCGCCGCAACTCCGCCAGCAGAACCGCGGAATAGTCCGCGACTCCGGTGCGGGCCGGAGGCAGAGGCGAGTAGAATCCAACGGCGGGGGCCAGGGGCCGGGGGCCGGGGGCCAGGGGAAGGTGCGGACCTTCGGTCCGTCCCTCTATCACTGCTTCTTCCTCTTACCGAACAAAGCCGTTCCAACGCGCACGCAGGTAGAGCCTTCTTCGATGGCGGTCTCCAGGTCGTGAGACATCCCCATGGAGAGTCCGTGGAGACCGTGACGTTCCGCGAGTTCCCGAAGGGCGCGAAAAACAGGGCGGGCGGCTTCGGGATCGTCCGACCAGGGCGGCATGGTCATAAGGCCGAGCAGGTTCAGGTTGCCGCAGGAGCGCACGGCGGCGATGAGGTCCGGCAGTTCCCCCGCAGCCGCTCCGCTCTTAGCCTCTTCACTGGAGAGCTTCACCTCTAGCATCACGTCGAGCGGGCTGCCGGCTTCGTTCAGGCGGCGCGCCAGTTTGGCGGAATCCACGGTCTGAATTGTATGAAATAACTCCGCGGCTTTCTTTGATTTATTTGATTGCAGGTGGCCGATCAGGTGGAAGCGGGCGCCTTCCAGGCGAGTCAGCGCGGGCGCTTTACCCTCGAATTCCTGCACGTAATTTTCGCCGAATTCGCGCAGACCCAGATGGTACGCCGCGCAGATGGTTTCTGCCGGAAAGATCTTGGTGACCGCCAGCAGCAGGATGTCCGCCGGGTCGCGATGAACCCGCTCTGCTGCGCGCGCAATACGACTGCGGACCGCCGTCAATCTGTCTTGCAGGGTCTCCATGCCGGGTCACGCACCAGTATGGCACGGTCCGCGGCCGGGCTTGGGTTACGCAGAAGCCGCCAGAGGCAGCATGTCGTGCACCATTAACTCAACGGTGAAAAGCGGCTTTGGGCCATCGGGCCGCCAACGCGACACGTGCCAATCCGCGCGGAGATAGTGGATGCCGCGGCCATCGGCGAGATCGAGGACCGTCTTCCAAGTGCCGCAGTAGAACTGATGCGGCAGTTTCACCAACGGCCTTGAACCCCAGTAGATTCCGTCCGGCGAACCCCAGATTGAAATATCCAGGCTTTGCTGGCCGCTGGTGCGGGTGATGGTCAAGGTTACAGCCAGCCGGCGATGCACCGCTTCGCCAAGATCGACTTCGGGACCGGAACCAGCCTCGCGAACGTTAGTCTCAGGCAGCAGAAACTCGTGAATCATCGTTACCGGCCTCGCGAGCGGCTGATTGTCCTGCGGCATGGCAGGACGGATGCTGATTTTGCCAATGTAGACGCGCCAAACTGATTGTGCGGACAAACTCAGATCGATCGAACGGACGCGCCAGCACATCATAGGCGCCCAGATTCAGGGCTTCCGCCCAAAGATACTCATCCGCCGTACGCGAAGTTACAATCAGGCAGGGCGGCTGGGGCAGCCCGGCAAACTGCTGCAGCAGACTCTTCCAGGTGTCTGGCTCCAGGTCCCGGTCGCACAGCACAACGGAAATCTGCTCCTGGCGAAGCGCCTTCATGGTGGCATCCACGCTGGCCTTGGGCCGGATCGCCCGACCGCAATCGGGAGCCAGCGGACAGGAATAGCAATCGAAAAGCACCCGCAAAGAATCCTGCTCCTGTTGGGCATAGCCGACCAACGCGACGGTGGCGGCACGGGAAGAGCCTACGGCTACTCGCGATGCACGAATCATTGAACCCTCCCTCGGCGCGGGGGCGCCGGTTGGTACACCGTGCTATCGACCTAGACGTCCCACAACATCACATGAGGCGATGGGGGAAAAGGCTGACTGGGCTGTAACTCTAAACTAACGCCTGGTGTCGCATTTGTCAATGGAAAATCCAGCCATTTGAGGTATTTAAATGCGATAGCGTTAAACCGTACTTTGTAAACACTTACATAGATTTCCTAACAAATGATCTTTGTCAGGAATCTGTGATATTCGTGTTCACCCAAATCGGCTCGTAGACTGAAGATATGAACATTGCATTTCTTGGACTTGGACAGATGGGCTCGGGCATGGCACGGAATCTGCTGCGCGCTGGGCACCAAGTGGCGGCATATAATCGCACACGGCAAAAGGCGGAGGCGCTGGCCGGCGAGGGCGCACGCATCGCGGACTCTCCTGCCGATGCCTGCCGCGACTGCGATGTGGCGATGACCATGCTAGCGGACGACGCGGCTGTAGAGCAGATGACAACAGGTCAGGACGGAATCGCCGGGGCGCTGCGGCAGGGTGCGGTGCATCTTTCGTGCAGCACCATCAGCACAGCTATGGCGCGCCGGTTGACGGCTCTGCATGCCGGCCTCGGCCAGGGTTACCTGAGCACGCCGGTCTTCGGGCGTCCCGATGCGGCTGAGGCGAAGAGGTTGCTGGTGGTGGCCGCGGGCGTGCCGGAACTGATCNNCGAGCCTTGGCAAGCCAATGCCGTGAAACTGTGCGGCAACTTCATGCTGGCCAGTATGCTGGAGACATTCGGCGAGGCCTACGCCACGCTGCGCAAAGCCGGCGTAGATCCGCACCTGTTCCTGGATACCATGAATGCCCTGTTCGCTTCACCTGTGTACGCGACATACGGCCGCATCGTAGCGGACCAGCAGTTCGACCCGGCGGGCTTTGCCTTGCGGCTGGGGCTGAAGGACGTCCGGCTGGTACTGGAAACGGCACAGGAGTGCGCCTCGCCCATGCCCATCGCGAGCCTGGTGCGCGACCATCTTCTCTCCGCCATGGCGCAGGGGCAGGCGGATCTGGACTGGTCCAGCGTGGCGCGGGTGAGCGCGCGGAACGCCGGATTACCGGGCTGAGAATTTGTAAGTCGTCACCGTGTGATAGGTTTGTCCTGACTTCAGTTCCGTGCTGGGGAACTTAGGCTGGTTGGGAGAATCGGGATAATGTTGTGTCTCCATACAAAATGCCGCGCGCATCGGATAAGCAATTCCGCCCTTGCCAGTAACTGAGCCGTCGAGAAAATTGCCGGTGTAGAACTGGAGGCCGGGTTCGGTGGTGAAGACTTCCAGCACGCGGCCGCTCTTCGGCTCATACACCTCGGCGGCCTTGCCCATCGCGCCCATACGTTTGTTGAGCACCCAATTGTGGTCGTAACCCTTGCCGAACTTGAGTTGCTGATCATCCTGGTTGATGCGCGCGCCGATGGCCGTGAGCTTGGTGAAGTCGAACGGCGTGCCTTTCACCGCTTTCAGTTCGCCCGTGGGAATCAGGCCTTCATCCACCGGGGTGAACTGGTTGGCGTTGATCATCACCTGGTGCTGCAGATTGTCACCTACTCCGGCGCCCGCGAGGTTGAAGTAGGAGTGATTAGTGAGGTTTAACACAGTGGGCTTGTCGGTAGTGGCGGTGTACTCGATCTTCAGTTCGTTGGCGTCGGTGAGGGTGTAGACCACTTTGGCGGTGAGCGTGCCCGGAAAGCCCTCTTCACCATCCTTGCTCACGTAGGTCAGTTCCACGGCGGGGCCGTTGGCAGTGCTCATCTCGCGGGCCTTCCAGACGCGCTTGTCGAAGCCGGCATTGCCGCCGTGCAGCGTGTTCTCGCCGTTGTTCTTGGGCAGCGTGTATGTCTTTCCCTCCAGCTTGAAAGTGGCGTGGCCGATGCGATTGCCATAGCGGCCGATCAGCGCGCCGAAGTAATTCGGCTCCTGCATATATCCCGCCAGCGTGTCCATGCCCAGCACCACGTCGGCGAACTTGCCGCTTTTATCGGGAGCGGCGAGCGTCACTACAGCGCCGCCATAGTTGATGATGCCGGCTTGCATCCCGGCTACGTTCGTCAGGGTGTAGAGATCGATCTCGCTACCGTCCGGCATCTTTCCATACGGCTGCATCTTCACGGATGGGTTTCCTTTCTTCACAGGGGCCTGCCCTAAGCAGGCGAACGCCAATACGCCTGACAGGGCGCCGGCGGCCAGAAAGCTATATCTCATGACACGTCATTGTAAGCGATTGCAGGGCGGCAGGCTAGTTGCTCGCTAGCGATTTCGCCGGTGCCACTCGCCACCGCCCATGCCGCCGAGATCGATCGCGATGGCGAGGAGGAGAAACACCACGTTGATTCCCTCCAGCGGCAGATGGGAGTTCACCAGCCAGGCATACACAATGGTGGTGAGAGGCAGTACGAAAAAGCCCAGCAGCGGAATCAACAGGCTGTGGTAGGCGCGCTGGAGGTAGTCGGAGAAGAGGAACATCAGGACCATCACGGCGCGGGGGAAGGCCAGCAGCAGGAGCACGAGAAGGCAAGGCATAGGAAATCCGGCGCAACATTCTGAATTGTCGCAGATCTGCGCGGCACCCGGTGTGACAGCACGCACGGTTACCTGTAGAATCAAGCCTTGATGGTCGAGACCCGAACCGTTTTGATTGTGGACGATGACCCGCAGATTTTACGCCTGGTGGAGAAAATGCTCGGCCCCAGTGGGGTAAGGGTGTTGCTGGCGCCGCGGGCCAGCGAGGCCCTGAAGATCTGTGAACTCACCGCAGTGCACGTGCTGATTTCAGATGTCTCCATGCCGGAGATGGACGGTGTCCGTCTGGCCGAGCGGGTGCTTAAGATGCAACCCACCACGAGCGTGCTGCTGATTTCGGGACAATATAAAGAGGCCCCGCCGGGAGTGAAGACGGCGCGGATTCGCTTTCTCAGAAAGCCCTTCTTTCCCTCACAACTGGTCGATATGCTGCGCGAGATGCTGCCGTAGGACAGACGATCGCCTTTTGTCGTCTGTCTTCCTGCAAGCATGCCGTGCTACTTCTTGCGCAGGATCAGCGGTACGGTGTCGGCCTCGTGAGTAAACTGCCCGCTGATTTCAGTGCCTTCGGCATTGAGAGTCCCCCGAAAACTGCCGCGGGCGATCTTCAGATCGAACTCTACCTTCTGACCGGTCTGTTTTACGCCGGCGATAGGCATGCCCATGGCGCCTGTCGTAGAAATGTCGATGGTCGCGGAGACTGTCTTGTCGGCTTGATTCCTGAAATGGACGACCATCTGGAACGCGGCGCTGCCCGCTTGCAGGGTGCCTTCCCAATCTCCTTCCAACTCCTTGGAGACCGCCGGACTGGTGGGAGGCAACTCCACCTTGGCGTCGCCGGCACGCTGGAATGCCACCGGAACGGACCCCCTCTGGTTGGAGACCGTGCCGGTCAGTTTTCCATCCGGCCCCAGCGTCAGATCGACCGTGGACATCTGGAGTTCGACAGCAAGAAACTTGACGGACTTGCCGCTGACCGCGAGATCCTTCACGAATAGGCCGGTCACATTCTGGGCCGGCACACCCATGCTGGCGGTCCACTGCGATTTCTCATTCCTGGCGAGATCGAGCGAGAGCCCGACGTCGCGATTGTTGACTGTGATGACGCCTTCCCAATGGCCATCGGGGCTTCCTTGCGCGCACACCAGCGACGCAAAGAACACCGCCGCGCCCGCACCGCGAAGAAATGGAGCGAACATGAGGCACTCCGCCGGGTCCCTTATTTCAGAGTTCCGGATCCTCTTCAGTGTACACCGGCGCGGACCCGGTCTTTGAGAACGCGCCGGAGGATCTTGCCGGTGGGCGACTTGGGAATCTGATCGATGAACTCGACGGCGCGGACCTTTTTGTACGGCGCGAGCTGCCAAGAGCCTTTCATGATGTTCGGCCCGCGCAGCCAGATCTCCCCTTTTACGCCGTGCCGGCGCCGTGCGGTTCGTGCGTCAGGCGCGGGTGTTTGTCCCTTCAGCCTTCCGTTTCGGCTGAAGACCATGCTATACGTCAGGTCGCCAAGCGGGGTTTTCAGATGGGGTCGATCAATCCCCCGTCGCGGTAAGGTAACAGGTATCCTCAGAAAAGGAGATCGAACAATGGCGAGCCTCGATTGGTCACAATGCCCCGCCGTGGAGAGCATCTCCGGCAAGGTCAGCGGCGCATGGGTGTTTCGTGATACCCGTATGCCGGTTTCCATTGTGTTTGAAAACCTTGAAGCCGGCCTGACGGTGGAAGAGGTGATGGAAGAATTTGACGTGACGCGAGACCAGCTCAACGCCGTGCTGGAATTTGTTGCCCACAGCCTGGAGGCTCCGCCTCCGGTTTCTACACTCACAGGTTCAAGCCCCTCCGCTGATGCTCGTTCTCTTTGACCACGGCACCCCGCGAAGCATCGCCCGCTTTCTTGCCGGCCACAGCGTCACACGGGCGAAAGCCAAAGGGTGGGACAAATTAAGCGACGGCAAATTGCAGCAAGCGGCGGAAGAGGCGGGATTTGATGTTTTGCTCACGACCGATAAGAAAATCCGGTATCAGCAAAACCTGCCTGGCCGCCGCTGTGATTTCCAAAGTGACTGGCAGGCAGCGGACACGCAAAACGATCGCGTATCGTAGGTCCTGGAAAACGCATCGTGCTAGCCTTTAGTTCATGCGCAAAACTTTGGCGGTGGCGATGTTGTGCAGCACACTGCCGGTATATGGATGGGGGCCGGTGGGCCATAGCCTGGTAGCGCGAATTGCCACGGCGGAATTGACGCCGGCAGCACAGGCCCGGGTAGCGGAAATCCTGGGACCGGGTACGACTCTGGCGTCGATTGCGAGTTGGGCGGACCAGGTGCGGCGGGAACGCTCAAACACCGCGCCCTGGCACTATATCGATATTCCCATCGACAAACCGCACATGGACCTGGCGCGCGATTGCCCCAAAGGCGACTGCGTGGTGGCGCAGATTCCGGCCCAGCGAGCCCCAAAGGCGACTGCGTGGTGGCGCAGATTCCGGCCCAGCGAGCCGTTCTGCTGAATCCGGCGGCCACACCCCAGCAGCGCAAAGAGGCGCTCATGTTCATGGTCCATTTCGTGGGCGACATGCATCAGCCGCTGCATTGCTCCGACAACAAAGACAGAGGAGGCAACGACGTGCGCGTAGTGTTCTTCGATCGTCCCGGCAATCTGCACGGCACGTGGGACGGCGGTCTGCTGAGCCGCATGGGAAAAGAAGACGACCTGTTTCCCGGCCTCCTGAAGGAAGCGCAGCAGCACCAGAAGAAATGGTCCAAAGGCACGGTGGCGGATTGGGCCGACGAATCGCACAAGGCCGCGCAGAAGATTGTCTACGGCAAACTGCCGCCGGAGCCTAAGGGCACGCCCGAGCCTCTGGGCGCGGACTACGAGAAGGCGGCCGATCCACTGATCCGTACGCAAATCGAAAAGGCGGGCGATCGCCTGGCGCGACTGCTGAACGACACGCTGAAGTAAGCCGAACCTATTGCCGGGCGAACAGTGCCCCGGGGCCAGGAGTGACTGGAATCACATGCCGATTTTCGTCGAAATCGGTGCGGCCGGCATAGTAGCCATCCACCAAACTTCGCCGCACCTTGGCGAGGTCCGCCTGCATGCAGAACGCTACCGCGCATCCGCCAAATCCCGCGCCGGTCAGTCGAGCACCCAGGGCGCCGGACTCGGTAGCAGCCTCGACCAGCCGATCCAAGGCCGGGCAACTCACTCTCAGTTTGTCGCGCAGGCTGGCATGGGACTGGTTCAACAACTGGCCGAATCCGGTGGCGTTCGCCTGCTCCAGGGCAGCGACTGCCGCCAGCACCCGTTGCGCCTCGCCGGTAACATGCAGGAAACTGTCCCGCTCCATCCCAGGGTCCAACTGTTGGGCCAATGCGGACAATTCCTCCTCGGCCCGGCCATCGAGGGCCTGCCGGTACGAGTGGAATCCCAGGCGCTGCAACGCGCCGGTTCCGGCCCATCGCCGCGCATTGTATTCATTGCGCAATGCGCCGGACTTCTCAGCCATTTCGAGACTGTGCAGCACCAGGAAAGTCCAATCGTGCGGAATCGGGATGGGGCGTGCTGACAGTGGATCGAACGCAACCAGAGACGCGCACCCGGGTCGCGACGCGAGAATCGCGGCGTGGTCCATTCCCCCTCCGCGCGTGCCGACAAACTGCTCGCCATCGGGCAGAATGTCCATCAGTTCTTCGAAGCTGGCTTCCAGGCCATTGGCTCGCAGCAGGCAAAGGGCCAGCGCTACGAGCAAGGCGCTGGAAGAAGAGAGCCCGGCGGCGGGCGGCAGATCGGAGGCTACGGCAGCGTCGATTCCGCGGCCCGCTCCCCATTTCCGGCCAATCGCTTGAGCCGCGGCGCGCACGTAATTCTCCCAGTCGCCTGAAGCCGCAGGCGCCAGTTCGCGCGTCCACGCGAATTCCCTCACACCGAAGCCGGAACTGGAAACACGGATTTGCCGATCGCTCCTCGTCCGGAAAGCCACCCGGACGGCCTGCCCCATCGCCATGGGAAGAACGGCCAGGCCGTGGTAATCAATGTGCTCGCCAATGAGGTTGACTCTGCCCGGAGCGGAGACCACTTGACCGGTTGCCTGGTATTCCAGGAAAGACTGCGCGGCGGAATCGGTTGTCACGGTTCGGCTACATCCCAATATTGAAGTATGGTACCTTTTGCGTTTTCAAGAAAGTCCTAAGCGATGCCCACACACAAAGCTGTCATTCTGGCCGCCGGCAAAGACGCCCTCGACGGAGACGGCCGCTCGATCATGCTCAGCCCGCTGGGAGAGCGTAGCGTGCTGCAGTGCGTACTCCAGAATACGCTCGAATTGGTGGCGCCCCCGGATATCACGGTCGTCGTCGGCTACCGGCGGGAAGACGTCTGTTCCCACTTAGGCCCCGGCTACCACTACGTGGTTCAGGAAGAGCAGTTGGGCACGGGACACGCGGTGCTGCAGGCGGGCCAGGCTCTTCGGGGTTTCGGCGGCAACCTGCTCATCCTCTACGGGGACACTCCCCTGTTTCGCCCAACTTCGATTCGCGGCCTGCTCAATCGCCACAATCTGAAAAGGGCAGACCTGACGCTTCTCACCGCCGTGCCGGACCGCCCGCTGCCGTATGGCCGGATCATCCGGAATGCCGGGGGCCGAATTGTGGACATCATCGAGGATGTCGAGGCCTCGCCCGAAGTCCGGGAAATTCGCGAATGCAACGTCGGGGCCTACGTGGTGAACGCATCGGTGATCTTCGCCGCCCTGCAAAAGCTCGCGCCCTCGCCACGGGACGGCGACATTCGCCTCACCGACTGTATCCACCAGTTGATCCGCGCCGGGTTGCGCGTCGAGAACTACCGGCTCTATGATCCCGACGAGGTGCAGGGCATCAACAGCGCCGAAGATCTCGCGCAGGCCGAGTTCATCCTGCAGAAACGCCTTTTTCGCCCGCGCCGCCAGGAGGAGCGGAACCTGGTAACGTTCGGCACGGGCGGATGGCGCGCCATCATCGGCGAAGGCTTCACTATGCACAACGTGCGCCGGCTGAGTCAGGCGCTGGCCAACGAGGTGACGCGGCAGGGCACGGAAGATCGCGGCGTGGTCATCGGTTATGACCGCCGCTTCCTCTCCCGACAGGCCGCGGAAGCTTCCGCCGAGGTGTTCGCCGGCAACAACATCCAGACGGTTCTGCTGAAAGAGGATGCTCCCACTCCGCTCATCCCCTATGGTCTGGTCTTTACAGCCAGCCACAACCCGCCGGAGTGGAACGGGCTCAAAGTCTTCCGTAGCGATGGGGCTCTGCTGTTGGACCATGAGACTCGCAAGATCGAAGCGGAGACTAATGCGCTCACTCCGGACGATGCGATCAAACTGGAATTGGATATCGCGCTTGAGCGGGGCATCGTGCGCCGCGGCGATTTCACTAACGAATACGTGGACGCGGTAGAGTCGCTGATCGACCTGCAGACCATCCGCAATGCCAGTCTGAAGGTGATTGTCGATCCGATGTACGGCGTGGGGCAGTTGACGCTGGGCACCGTCCTCACGGAAGCCCGCTGCCGCGTGACCTTCATTCATGAACGGCACAACCCGCTATTCGGCGGACGGTCTCCCGCGCCGAATCAGGAGGCGCTGCGCCTGCTCACAGCGACCATGCGCGACGACGGCTACGATCTGGGGCTGGCCATGGATGGAGACGCCGATCGCATCGCCATTGTGGATGAGACGGGCGAGTATATCTCCATCAACGATGTGCTGCTGCTGCTCTACTGGTACCTGCATGAAGTCCGTGGAGAGCGCGGCGGCGTGGTGAGGAACCTGGCGACCAGCCATCTGCTGGACCGCCTGGCACATCGTCTGGGCGAGGAGTGCTACGAGGTGCCTGTCGGATTCAAGCACATTGTTGCCGCAATGGTGCAGCACAACGCTGTTCTGGGCGGCGAATCCTCCGGAGGGCTGACCATTCGCGGCCACATTCTGGGCAAGGACGGAATCTTCGCCTCCGCCCTGGTGGTGGAGATGCGCGCCCGCACCGGCAAAAAGATCTCGCAGTTGCGGAGCACGGTTTACGGCCTGACCGGCCGGCTTTACGACCTGGAAGAGACCTTCCCGGCCACGCCGGAGATGCGCATCGCCGTGCCCCGCAAGCTGCGGGAGGCGCCTTGCACCCACATTGGCCGCTACCCGGTTGTTCGCGTCTCGCACATGGACGGAACCAAGCTGTATCTGGAAACCGACAACTGGGCGCTGCTGCGATTCTCCGGCACGGAACCCGTCCTGCGGCTGGTGGTGGAAGCGGATTCGCCGGAGAAGGCGCAGGAACTCATGGGCTGGCTCAAGCAGTTCGTGGCAACTCAGTAGGACTATGTCAACGCCAAATAGAAATGTCCTTTTTTGAGGGTAGGATCTGAGGGGTGGGGTTAAAGTGGATTCGATGTTCCGGGGGAGTTGCGCTCCCTGGGGCAGATCCGAAGACCGCTGCGACGGGGCTGGCTCCGAAGCAGAGGGCACCATACCCCCAGTCAAACCGGGCCATAAGATGCTCGTTCTGGGGGTTTTTAATGGCAGATCTGCTTTGGTGAAGCCCACGAGCAGCGGTCTTCGGATGAATAGAGCGCGAAGATCGCCGGGCCGCTTTTGCCCGGCGTTCCTTCTTGAGTTTTAATCTTCCAGTTTGCCGGTGGTGCGCGTGCGATCGATCTGGCTGGCTTTCCATACAGGCAGGCTGGCTGGCTTTCCATACAGGCAGGCGTGGCTTGTCCAGCAGTTTGTTCATGGACGCTCGGGACGCTGGCGAGGGCCTCGACCTTTTGGGGGTGCGGGGCTGACGTCTTGGGTGCGGTCTTCGACCGGAAGCGCTTGGCAAGGTGAATGCTCCAGATAGCGCCCGCGAAAGCAAACAGCCAAGCTGCCATCGAGTCGTCGCTCCAGGCGTATCGTGCCTCCTCGTAGTCCCGCACAGATCGACTCTCGATTGATCCTTCTTGACATCCCGTCCACTGGAAAGCTGTAGTCGTTGTCGACCTGATGGGTCTCCACTTCGCTGAGCGAAGCTGCCTGGTTGTGTTCGGGCCCAGCGGCCGGTGCGCATCGGTGGCGTTGGCCGGAGCTGTCACCAGATGCTGATTCCACCAGGGTAGAAATTCCTCTTCCAGGTCTTCCAGGTAGTGATTGGCCTCTTCCAGTGTCCGTGCTCCAGCCACGCGCGGGCCCTTTACCAACCGATCTTGGCCAGCGGAGAAGAAGTAAACATGAAGCTAGCCGAACGGGCACGATGCTATCCAATCGCTTTTTGGTGCGCGAGGTGCGCAAGCTGTCCGAGGGCGGCCAGACCGGTAGGCGATCAGTTTGACGGTGTCGATGAAGTGCTTTCGCTCGGTGATCAGACGGCTGAAGCGCTCCGATTCCGGCAGATCCTTGACGGGAATGTGATGCGCGGTCTGTTGACGGTCCGCTTTGAGTTTGAGGATCTGGCGGGCCGAAACCAGCATGGCCTCGCTACTCCGAGATAAGCTCAGCCGGACCGATGACGCGCGCGCACTACTGCGCCAGATCTATGACACTGAGGTCGATCCAATTCCAGATCTCGACAACAAAACCTTGACCGTGCGTCTGCATCATCTCACTCAGGCTGCCCACGATGAAGCGGCCCGTTATCTGTGCGAGCAACGCAACGTCACCACCACCGTTTCTCCCGATACGGAACTCAAGCTGATCTACCAATTGGGGGCATCGCAAATTCCTTGAAATCAGGAGTTCTGAATTTACGCACGTGCCGGGCGGAAGATACCCATCCAGAAGGCCTTGCCGCCGGGGAGCGCGCGGCGGGACTCACGCTCCAACTGGAACCCGCGGCGGGCCAGTGTGTTCTGGAGCCATGCGGGGTCAAGGAGGGAGAAAAGGGATTTCAGATTTTGCACCGAAGAAAACTCGCTGGGGCCTACGGCTGACTCGCCGGGCAGTTGCAGCACGACAGACAGCGCTCCGCCCGCGGCCACCAGCGATAGGGCATTCTCGAGGCAGCGGAGCGTTCCAGCGTGCTCGAACACCAGGGCCGCGTGGACCAGTTGAACTGGCGAAATGTCGACAAGTTGAGCGGAGAGGTCCACGCAATGCAGTTCCAGGCCTGGAATGCCGCCATAGCGCTGACGGACCGCATCCAGATACGAAGGGTTGATATCCAGCGCGACGATCCGTCTTGTGACGGCGCCATCCATGCGGTCGAGCCCGTTTCCTCCGGCGATTCCGAGAATGGCGACAGACTCAGGGCGGCTGTGTTCCAGAGCTTCCGCGAAGAGGTCAGAGAGGGCGCCTAGTTGCTGGACGGCGGGCGAGGCCATGTGCCCTTCATAATCGGCAAGGGGCAAGCTCAACCACAGATTCACCATACTTCGATGGTACGGCCGCGGAAGGCGCGGTCCGCGCGTCCAGGCGTGGGCCGCGGTTCCCCAGCCGTTATCGCTCAGAACGCAAAGCGCAGTGCCATCTGAATCTGCCTCGAACTACCAAGGGCGCCGTTGGCCGTCGATGTGATCAGGCCGAAGTTTGCCGAGCCCCATGTCGAGGCGGGCTGTCCGAAGTTTACGTGGTTCATCAGGTTGAAGAGTTCCAGCCGAAAATCGACGGATCTTCTCTCCCCGGCGGAAAAGCGCTTGGTAATACCGCCGTCCACGTCAAAAGCCGGTGGTCCCCAAGCGACATTCCGCGCCGCATTGCCTGGCGTGTTGAGCGGCTGCAGGCTGAATGCATTGACGTTGAGGAAATCAGCTCGGTTGGTTTCCGGGCTGATCCCTGTGTTCGGATCGCCCACGATATTGGGCCGAATCTGGCCGCCGCCCTGGCCGCTAAAGAACGAGAAAGTCTTGTTGGTGGTGGGGTTGACGCCCGTGGCCGGAAGAGTGACGTTTACTGGGAGGCCGGATCTCGTGGTGAGAATGAACTGTGTCTGCCAACCGCCAATCAGCAGATTCAGTGCCTTCGGGATTTGGCTTCCGAACCTCTCGCCGCGGCCTATGGGCAGCTTCCATATATTGGTGACCGCCAGGCGCTGGCGGGACAACTGCTCATTAAAGGCGGGCTCAAAAATCGGCACTGGCACCGCCTGGCTGAAATCATAATACTGAGTGCCGCCGCCGCTGCTGCCAAAGTACGCCGCGTCCGCAAATCCGGCAGCATACGTATAAGAAGTCAGGTTATACCACGACTTGGTAATCCGCTTTTCGAACTTAGCCTGTAGAGCATTGTAGTGCGCCTTTGCGGCGTATTCCAGCGCATTGTAGCTTTGCCACTGCGGAAACCTCCGGTTGGCTATCAGGCTTCCGTCCTGGCCCCATGGCACTTGATTCGGATTGTACCCAGCCTCGAGATGCGAGGCTGCGTTGCCCACATAGGCGACTTCAACATTGGAAGATTTGGAAGCGGCGAACTGGATTGCAGTGTTCCATTGATATACCCGCGCGGTGACCCAATCGGTTGGCCGCGTCTGGATGGATGTGTTGCTCGTTAAAATAGCGCTGGTGTCAAGAAAGTTAGCCGGGACAGGCTGCGATAGGATCGCTGGAGGCGGTCCCGTGAGACCGGCCCGAGTAAGTGAGAGGATATAAACATTCGGCGGAGCGAAAAGCAGATTGCCTCCCGAAGTGCCCAAAAAGTCCTCGCCATTGAAGAAGATCCCAAACCCTGAACGAATCACCAGCCTGTTCGTGATCTCGTATGCAACCCCGATACGCGGT
>OKRF01000047.1:0-13111 GCA_900290315.1 Candidatus Sulfopaludibacter sp. SbA3
TGGAGCCTGGCAACACCGCCAAGGAGCAGCCCGTCACCATTCTGGGAAAAGTCACCGGACTGGTGGGCGGCACCATCAAGGCCACGCTTTTGCGCAGCGATATCGAGCAGTCCTTGGAGCAGGGCTTCCTGCCGGCCACCGCCAGTTCGGAGATGCCGGCGCACCAACGGCGGATGGGCTTGCAGGAGTTGGGACTGCCGTATGCGGCCGATGCCGCCATCACGCGGCACATGGCGCGCTTCCTGCGCCAGCAGGCCGCCACGGCGGAACACGGCGCGGTGCGGCGCGGACCGAGCGGGCTGGCCTGCCCCACTCACGTGCTGTTCAACGGCGGTGTGCTGAATGCCTCCCTGGTGCGGGAACGGCTGCTCGCCACGCTGGATTCCTGGCTGCGCGAAGAAGGTATGAGCCCGGTCAAGCCGCTCAGCGGCGAGGACCTGATGCACGCCGTCTCACGCGGCGCCGCCTATTACGGCGTAGCGCGGACCGGGCGCGGCGTGCGCATCCGCGGCGGCGTGCCGCGCACATACTATGTCGCGGTGGAAAGCGCCATGCCCTCGATTCCCGGAATTCCAGCGCCGCTCAAGGCCCTCACGGTGGTGCCCTTCGGCATGGAAGAGGGCACCGAAGTGCGCATTCCAGGACGTGAATTCGGCCTGGTGGTGGGACAAGCGGCGGAGTTCCGTTTCTTCACCTCGGCGGCGCGCAAGAACGATCAGCCGGGCGATCTCATCGAAGATTTCGGCGACGAACTGGCGGAGCTCTCACCCATGGAAGTCAGCTTCGGCTCTGCCGAAAGTTCCAGCGAAGTGGTCCCGGTCTCATTTGAAACGGTGGTGACCGAGACGGGCATGCTGCAGTTGTGGTGCGTGGCGCGCGACGGGCGCCGCTGGAAGCTGGAGTTCAATGTGCGGGAGCGCGTGGCGGGATGAAGGTCGGAATCGATCTGGGCACCACCAATTCGGCGCTGGCGTATATCGATGAGCGCGAGGCGGAAGATCGCGATTTTCCGCCGGTGCACATTTTCGATACGCCGCAACTGGTGGCTGCCGGACGAGTGGAGGCGCGGCGCACGCTGCCGTCGTTTCTGTTCCTGGAAGAGGGGCAGCCGGTAGGTTTCTACGCGCGCGAGCAGGGCGCCATCGTCCCCACGCGGCTGGTGCATTCGGCCAAATCCTGGCTCTCTAATCCGGATGTCGACCGCACTGCCAAGATTCTGCCGTGGGATTCGCAGGAGACCGGGCGGGTGCTCTCGCCGGTGGAAGTCTCCTCCTGTTTCATCGCCAAATTCCGCGACGAATGGGACAAGGCCAAGGGCGTACCGCTGGCGGAGCAGGACATCGTGCTCACCGTGCCCGCATCATTCGATGAAGAGGCGCGCGAACTCACCGTGATGGCGGCTCGTGACGCCGGACTCCAGAAGCTCACCCTTTTGGAAGAACCGGCCGCCGCCTTCTATTCCTGGATTGCCAACAACCTGGCGCAATCGCGCAAGAAGCTCTTCGACGGCCAGACAGTGCTGGTGTGCGACGTGGGCGGCGGCACCAGCGATTTCAGCGTGATCAAAGTCTCGCGCGAGGGCGACCTGGTCAACTTCACCCGCACCGCCGTAGGCAAGCACCTGCTGCTGGGCGGCGACAACCTGGACCTCACCCTGGCGTGGCTGGTGGAGACCAAGCTCAATGTGCCGCTCTCCATCCGCCAGCGCAGCGGCCTGCGCCGGCAATGCTCCGCGGCGAAAGAGAAGCTGCTCAACGATCCCGATCTGAAAAGCGTAGAGATCACGGTGCTTGGGTCGGGAAGTTCGCTCATTGGTAAATCGCTGAAGAGCGAGATTCTGCGGGAGGAGGCGCTGGAGCTTGCTTTGGAGGGCTTCCTGCCTTTTAGCGCGCGCGGCGAAGGGCCGAAGGACGAAAAGCGCAGTCTCTTCCGCGAACTGGGCCTGCCGTATGTTTCCGACCCCGCAGTGACGCGCCACCTGAATGTGTTTCTGGAATCGGCGGGCGAGACGCCGGATGCCATTCTGTTCAACGGCGGCTTCTTCATTCCGAGGATCCTGCAGGAGCGCGTGGCAGATGTGGTGGGTCAGTGGTACGGGCGGCGCCCCGAGATCCTGGAAAACAGCGAACTGGATCTGGCGGTGGCGCGCGGCGCGGCGTACTACTCGTACGTGCGCTCCACGGGTAGCGGCGTGCTGGTGCGTGGTGCCGCGCACCTATTACATCGGGCTGGGAGAGCCGAAGGACGGGAAGTTTCCGGCGGTCTGCCTGGTGCCGCGCGGCGCCGAGGAAGGCTCCGCCATTGAGGTGGATAACGATGCCCTGCAATTAGTGGCCAACCGCCCCGTCTCTTTCCGCCTGTATAGTTCGCTGACCCGCACCGACGATAAGCTGGGCGATGTGCTGGAGTTCACCTCGGGCGATCCGGAGTTGCACTCGCACGCGCCGCTGAATGCCGTGATTCGCTTCGGCAAGAAGGCCGAGGAGCGGCTCATTCCGGTGAAATTGGGAGCGCGGCTTACGGAGATCGGCACACTCGAATCGTGGTGCGAATCCAAGATCAGCGACAATCGCTGGCGGCTGGAGTTCGAACTGCGCAAGCAGGCGGCGCAGGCTCCCGCCGAGCGCAAGGCTGTGGCGATGGTCAGCGAGCAGGCGCTGCAGGCTTCACTGGAATTGATTGCGCAGGTGTTTTCCGTGACAGTCAAATCCCCCGTCGCGCCGGAGGAGTTGCCCGCGAAATTGGAACAGACCATGGGGCTGGGCCGCAATTCGTGGCCGCTGGCGGCCATCCGCCAGATGGCGGACACATTTCTCAACGCCGCCGATGGGCGCAAGAAGAGTCCGGGTTACGAAGTGCGCTGGCTGAATCTCTGCGGCTTCTGTTTGCGGCCGGGCTTCGGATTCCCCGGCGACGATTTCCGCATCGAGCAGGCGCGCCGCGTTTATTCCGGCGGACTCACCTACGGCAACCAGGCGCAGAACGAAATCGATTGGTGGATCTTCTGGGGACGGCTCGCCGGCGGCCTCAATCGCAATCAGCAGACCGATATTTATCAGCGCATCTCGGCGTCTCTGCTGCCGCGCGGCACGAAGAAGCCGCAGCGCATCAATGCGTCGCTGCATCGCGAGATGTGGCGGACTGCCTCCAGCCTGGAACTGTTGCCTGCCGGCACTAAGACCGAGTTGGGAGAAGCGCTGATTAAGCGGGTCAAAGCGGGCGATTACAAAGAGAGCGAACTGTGGTGCCTCTCGCGGCTGGCCGCGCGCCAGTTGTTCTACGGCCCCATCAATCTTGCGGTGCCGCCGGCGACGGTGACGCGTTGGGCGGAAGCGCTGCTGAATATCGCGATCGCGGGCGACGCTCTGGCGGCGATGGGTCGCCGCACGGAAGACCCCACGCGCGACCTGCCCGCGGCCACACGCGACAACATCAAACGCAAACTCCAGGGAATGGCCCATGCCGATCGATACCTCGCCGTCTTCGAAGGCGAGGCGGAAGACGATCGGACGCTAGGGAGAATCTTCGGTGAAGATCTCCCCTCTGGCCTGGTGCTGGCGGAAACAACCGCTCCCTGACGGTCGCGGCTCGGATCGGAGCCGGCAACCGTTAGGAAAGCGGTCTGCTACTAAATCGCGCGGCGCCGGCCCGCGTTCCGGCTTCGGAACACGAACTTCTTCGGCCGCGGCTCCGACGACATGGGAATCTCGATCACGGGAGCGAGTCCTGCTTCGCGCACTACGCCGGCCGGAACTTCCCGGCGGACCAGGCGAATTTTCAATGCGCGCTCGATGGTGGCGATATCGCCGCGTTCGTTGCGCGTGGCGAAAGTGGAAGCGACACCGCGCGCGCCGGCGCGTCCAGTGCGGCCCACGCGATGGATGAAGTCTTCGGGCACCTGCGGCAAATCGTAATTGACCACGTGCGAGATGTTATCCACGTGCAAGCCGCGGGCGGCCACGTCGGTCGCCACCAGGACGCGATAGTAGCCATCCTGGAAGCCCTTCAGGGCCTGGTTGCGCTGGTTCTGGCTGCGGTCGCCGTGAATGGCAACCACTTTACCGGTGGTACGCGACAGTTTGCGGGCCAGCCGGTCAGCGCCATGCTTGGTGCGGGCGAAGACCAGGAACGAACCCGGCTCCTCTTGCAGCATTTTTTCCAGCAGGCCGAGTTTGCGATCGGCTTCGATTTCGTACAGGTGCAGGTCCACCTGCTCCACCGGCTTGGTGGTGTTGCCCACTTCCACGCGGATGGCGTTGGGCACGTGCACTTCCACCAGATGTTTCACGGAAGTTTCGATGGTGGCGCTGAAGAACAGCGTCTGGCGGTCCGCGGGCATCGATGCCATGATGCGCTTGATGGTGGGCAGGAAGCCCATGTCGAGCATGCGGTCGGCTTCGTCCAGCACCAGCATCCGTGCGCCGCTCAGGTTCACCAGGTTGCGGCTCAGAAAATCGAACATGCGGCCGGGAGTCGCCACGACCACCTGCGCGCCTTTGCGAATCGCCTGCAATTGCGGATGCTCGCCCAGGCCACCGACTACGACGGCCGAGCGGATGCCCGTACCCGCGGCCAGTTTGGTGAAGACCTCCTGGATCTGGATGGCCAGTTCGCGCGTGGGAATCAGGATGAGGGCGCGCACGCCGCTCTTCTTCGGTTCATTCTGCAAAAGGTGGATCAGCGGCAGCACAAACGCAAGGGTCTTGCCCGTGCCGGTTTGCGCCGTAGCGACCAGGTTGTGTCCGGCAAGGGCCGGCTCGATGGAAAGGGCCTGTACAGGCGTAGGCTCAACGAAGCCATGCTTCGCGAGGTTGCTCTTCAAGAGCGGAGAGAGAGACAGTTCTGAGAAAGTTTTCATTCAGTATCGTAAGAAGGAAATCAGCCGGCCGGCTACCTATGAGAGGAAAGAGGACTGCGGATCAACTTCGGTAACGTTATTAGTATAGCAGGAAAAGATCGGGGCGGATTTAGCGGTCGCCTGTTCGCGGGCTGCTACCGGGCCAACGAGCAAAAGCGCCAAACCGATGGGCACCGCGAATGGAACGATGAGCGGGTCTGTGATAGGGGCCCAGGGAATCGTGCAAGATTGACGCGCGGCGTTTTTCGCGCAGACACGAAGACACCCTCGAAAAATCCCGAGCTGTGTGTCCGCCGCAAATCCGTGCCAGGCTCGAAATTCGCCGCCTTTTGGCGAATCTTCGTGCCTGGCTCGAATTTGCCCCTGCGCGATACCCCGACGCGTTCCCCCCATTTTCACGCCCACCGTTGCCTGCGAGCGGGCGCCCTAACAGGCTCGAAATTCGCCGATTCGCCGCCTTTTGGCGAATCTTCGTGCCTGGCTCGAATTTGCCCCTTCGCGAAACCCCGACCCGTTCCCCCCATTTTCACGCCCATCGTTGCCCGCGAGCGGGCGCCCTAACAGGGCAACAGGCCAACAGGGTCGAAAAACCGGCCCAGCGACTGGTAACGCCGGCGATCTTGTCGCCGGTCGGCCAGTGAAACCGGCGGCAAGACCGCCGGCGTTACCCCGCCGGTTTTTCATGCGTTTTGCGGGGCGGTCCGCCCCTAATTGACAGACGACACAAAACGACAAGCTGAAGCTTATCGTACCAACGCCCCTAATATCCTTTGCTTCAGGCCGGCCGGGTCGAAGCCCGCGTCCTTATAGATCTCGCCGGGCTTTCCGGAGCGCGAGAAATCGTCCATGCCGAAGGTGCGGCCGGCGTGATCCGCGGGCAACAGGAAAGGATAGAGGAAGCCGCGCCATCCGTTGTGCAGCGTGATGGCGATTTGCCGATCCTCGTCGGAAAAGATCTCGCGCGCCTTGCGCGGATCCCTCTGGCGCAACTCTTCGTAGAGCTGCGGGCTGGTGACCGCGACAATCTTCAGGTCGACGCGCTCTTCCAATTCGGGAACGATCTGCAGCACGTTGGCCATCACCTGGCCGCCGCACACCACCAACACCACTTTGCGCTTGCCGCTACCGCGAAATGGCTTAAAGACATACGCGCCCTGAACCGCCTGGCGAGCCGGCGGCACGCCATCGCCTCGCCCGCCTGGCGAGCCGGCGGCACGCCATCGCCTCGCCGCAGCACCGGCGTACCGGGACGAACGGCCGAGAAGACCACGGGTTCGCCGGCGCGCGCCGCATGGAACAGCATCTCCACGGCCTCGTTCGCGTCCAGCGGTTTATAGACTTTGATGCCGGGATACGCCGTGAAGAGCGACATCCAGAACAGGCCGTGGTGCGTGGGACCATCCTCGCCCGTCTCGGGCCCGTCGTGCGCCGCCAGCATGATAAAGAAGCTGCGCGCATCCGGATTGATGGCGCTGTTGATCAGCGTCATGCGGACTGCGTTGGCCATCATGGGAGTAAACACGCCGTAGGTCGCAAACGCGCTAAATGGCCGGAATCCGCCGGGCAGCACGTCCTGAGCCATGGCGCACGAAAGCATCGCCATATTTTGCTCGGCGATGCCGAAGCGGATGCCGCGGCCCAACTTGTTCTCGCGGCTCATCACGCCATAGACGCTCTCCGCTTTGCCGGTGAGAATGGACTTCATCAGGTCGCCCGCACCTACATAGAAGAACGCCGTATTCCGCATGGCCCAGGTGAACCAGGCCTCGGTGGCCTTGCGCGTTGGAACGCTATCGCCTTCCTGAAAAATCAATTCCGGGGGCAGCGTTTCGGGACGATGCATGGTGGTGTAATCGGCCAAGGGACGGCCAGACAGCGCAGTCTTCATCTGTTCGATCAACACGCGCTCGGGTGCAATCAGGCGCGCGGCAGCGTGCAGGCGCTGCTGCAGGTAATCCACATCGGCATCGCGCAGGGCGCTGGCGATCACGCGGATATCGCCCGCGGCATCGCCCGGCTTGCCGGGAATCTCGAAGCCGAGTTGGCGCACAGCCTCCACATACTCCTCATGTTTGAGGGGCGTGCCGTGGGAATCCGCGGTGCCCTGCAGGCGGCCGTACGCGATGCGATGCCCTTGGTGGTGTGGCAGATGACCGCGGTGGGCCGGCCGGCGCCGAACCCATCGGCCGCCAGCCGATACGCGTAGACCAGTTCGCGCACGTTGTGGCCATTCGCTTCAATCACGTTCCAACCGTGCGCAAACCAGTGATTGAGGTACGGCACGGGCATGGCCTCCGTGATGGGGCCATCGATGCCGAAAGTGTTGTAGTCCAGCGTGACCACCAGGTTGTCGACGCCCAGACTGGCGGCCACGTTGCGCGCCTCGTAGCTCATGCCCTCTTCCGTTTCGGCATCGCCGGCGATGACGAAGGCCTTGGTATCGAGCCCGCAACTGCGGTGCAGCAGGGCGAAGCCCAGTCCCGCCGAAAAGCCGTGGCCGGACGACCCGGTGGACGTGTCGGCCAGCGCGGAGTGCGACTCCACGTGTCCGCTGGGACCGCCCCAGCGCCGGAATAGCGCCAACTGCTCGGGATAGACGGCGGCTCTGGCAGCCGGCCCCTGCAGCGAAAATCCCTTGCGCCGCAGCGCTTCGTACACCAGCGATACCAGCCCATGGAATAGCGGGGAGCAATGTCCCGCTGACCAGACCACGCGGCTGCGTCCGGGATGCTTGGGATTCCACGCATCGAAACCGAGCCGCCCGCTGAGCAGCAGGCTCATCACCATTTCGGTCTTGGAAGAGGACCCGCCGGGATGGCCTGATTGCGCGGAGTCCACCGCCGCAAATGCCAGCCCGCGAACGATGCGGCACAGATGGGCGATCCGGTTCTCGTCGATTTCCGGCAGCGGCTCCAGCGCGAGGCCCCTGAGGTCCAGATAAGCACCGCCTTCGGCGCGGTATTGCAAGCGTTCAGGCTCGCTGGCAGCGAGTTCAGCAAGGTCGAATCGAGTGGCAAGGGTTGACGACATGGCAACCTCCCAAGCGAATTGTAGCAGTATTCTACACCTTTTTATCTGATTTCTAATGCTTCCACTGGCAATGGAGTTCGGAAGAAGACAGACGACCAAAGGCGATCGTCTGTCCCACACGGTGGAACTGTAATCGCAGCGAAAGCGCCGGACGAAATGTTACATTGAAAAATCACCCTATATCCCTTTTCCCCATCATGCAAAACGATTCCAACGCGGGTCTGAAATTCCAAAAACTGGTTGAAATCATGGGCCGTCTGCGCGCTCCCGGCGGCTGCCCGTGGGACCGCGAACAGACCTTCGACAGCATCAAGCCGTTCACCCTGGAAGAGACTTACGAGGTGCTCGACGCCATCGATCGCCGCGATTGGCAGGATCTCGCCGAGGAGTTGGGCGACTTCCTGCTTCAGGCCGTCTTCTACGCCCAGATGGCGTCGGAAGGCGACCTCTTCCAAATCGGCGACGCGCTCGACGCCATCAACAGCAAGTTGATCCGCCGCCACCCACACGTATTCGGCGACGATTCGGCCGAGACCTCTGGCGACGTCAAGCGCATCTGGGGCGAAATCAAAGCTGCCGAAAAGAAGGATAAGGGCAAAGAAGACGAGAGCCTTCTGGGCTCCGTCCCGCGCGCCCTGCCCGCCCTGGTGGAAGCGCAGCAGATCGCCTCACGCGCCGCCGGTGTGGGCTTCGATTGGGAGAATGCCGAGCAGGTGATCGACAAGCTCCATGAAGAACTTCGCGAACTCGACCAAGCCCGCCGCAACGCCGCGCCCGATGAACTGGAAGACGAAATCGGCGACCTGCTGTTTGTGCTGGTGAACCTGGCGCGCTTTATGAAGGTGGACCCCGAGCAGGCGCTCCGCCGCACCAACCGGAAATTCCGCGAGCGCTTCGGCTTCATCGAACGCAAGCTCGCCGAGCGCGGCAGAAAGCCCGCGGATTCCAACATCGCGGAAATGGAGGAGCTATGGCAGGAAGCCAAAAAGTAATCGAAATCCGCCAACTCTTCCACCTCGACGAATTTCAGGACGTCCTGCGCCTGCAAAAGGAGATCTGGGCATTCGACGATGTGGAACTGCTCCCGCTGCGCTTTCTGGTGGTGGTCAGCAAAGTGGGCGGCCACGTATTCGGAGCCTACGATGGCGCGGAGATGATCGGATTCTGCTTCGCCATTCCGGGAATCAAAGAGGGTCACATTCCCTACCTCCACAGCCACATGCTGGGCGTGCTGCCGCCGTATCGCGATCTGGGAGTGGGGCGCAATTTGAAACTCCGCCAGCGCGAGGACGCCCTCGCCCGCGGCATCGGCCTGATCGAGTGGACCTTCGATCCGCTGGAGTTGAAAAACGCCTTCTTCAATATCGAGCGCCTGGGCGCTATTGTGCGGCGCTACAATCCCAACCAATACGGACTCACCGCCAGCCCGCTGCACGGCGGCCTGCCCACCGACCGCTGCTATGCCGAGTGGTGGATCGATTCGCCGCGCGTCAACACCATCCTCTCCGGCGGCCAGGTGGACTCTTCGCCCCAGCTTGGCATCGCCTATCCCGCCGATATCGCGCGCATCCGGGCGGAAGACAGCGCACGCGCACGCGCCATTCAGCGGGAGAACGCGGAAAAGTTCCAGAGCGCCTTCGCGCAAGGGCTGGCCGTTACGCGCTTCCAGAGGGCGGATGCCGAGGGGGCGTATCTGTTGGAGCCGTGGAAATGAAAATCGACCGCATCACCCTGCGCCAGATCCGCATGCCGCTGGTGCACTTTTTCGAGACCAGCTTCTCTCGCACGTACGGCCGCGACATCATTCTGGTGCAAGTGGAAGGCGAAGGCGCATCCGGCTGGGGCGAAATCACCGCCGGCGAGAATCCCTTCTACAACGAAGAGTGGACCGGCTCTGCCTGGCCCATCGTGCGCGATTATGCCGCTCCCCGCGTTCTGGGCCGCACGCTGGGGAGCGCGCAAGACGTGTTCCCGCTCACGGCCCACATTCGCGGCCACAACATGGCGCGCGGCGGCCTGGAAACTGCCATCTGGGACCTGGAAGCACGCCTGGAAGGCGTTCCGTTGTGGCGGAAAATCGGCGGCGGCGCGCGCCGCGAGATTCCTTGCGGCGTCTCGATCGGCATTCAGGATTCCGTGGAGCAGTTACTCGAAAAGATCGAAGGCGAGCTCGCCGATGGCTACCAGCGCATCAAGATGAAGATCAAGCCGGGCTGGGATGTCGACGTAGTCCGCCGCGTGCGCGAGCGCTTTCCCGGCATCAAGCTGATGTGCGACGCCAACTCCGCCTACACGCTGGCTGACGCCGGCCATTTGAAAAAGCTCGACGATTTTTACCTGATGATGATCGAGCAGCCCCTGGCGCACGACGACATCATCGATCATGCCGTTCTGCAGGCGCGTCTCAACACGCCCATCTGCCTGGATGAATGCATCCGCGACGCGCACCATGCCGAGCAGGCCATCCGGCTGCGGGCCTGCGGCATCATCAATATCAAGCTGGGCCGCGTGGCCGGATTCGCCGAGGCCAAACGCGTGCACGATGTAGCGCAGGCGGCCGGCATTCCCGTGTGGTGCGGCGGCATGCTGGAAGCCGGAATCGGGCGCGCCCACAATATCGCGCTTGCCACGCTCCCCAATTTCGTATTGCCGGGCGACGTTTCGGCCAGCAAGCGCTACTGGAAGCAGGACATCATCCACCCCGCCGTGGAAACCACGCCGTACGGCACCATCGCCATCCGCGACGATCCCGGATTCGGCTACGCGCTCGATACCGATTTCATTGCCGGTATCACGGTGCGCGAGGAGTCTGCAGGTTGAAGGCTTTCCTCTCGCTCCTACGCGAGAATCACAACTACCGGAATACCTGGGTGGGCCAGGTGGTCAGCGAAATTGGCGACCACTTCAACAATGTCGCGGTCTTCAGCCTGGCGGTCGCCACTACCAAATCCGGCCTGGTGGTGAGCGGCATCATGCTCTCGCGCGCGATTCCCGCCATGCTGGCCGGACCCCTGGCCGGCGTGGTGCTCGATCGCTTCGACCGCAAGCGCGTGATGATTGCGAGCGACCTGATCCGCGCCATCGTGGCCGCCGCCTTCATCTTCACGGTCAATCGTCACGATACCTGGCTGCTCTACGTGCTCAGTGGCCTGTTGATGTTCGCTTCGCCCTTCTTCACCAGCGGGCGCGCGTCCATTCTTCCCGCCATCGCCACCAGCGAGGAGTTGCATACCGCCAACTCGCTCACCCAAACCACGCAGTGGACCACGCTCGCGGTGGGCGCATTTTTGGGCGGCACCAGCGTCATGCAGTTCGGTTACAAGTGGGCTTTCGCCGGCAACGCGCTTTCGTTTTTCGTCTCGGCGTTTTGCATCTCCCGGTTGTTTCTGCCGGGCCGCGGATTCCGTCCGCCGCGCCGCGCTCTCACCGAAGCCGAAGTAGTGCGCCCCTGGCACGAATACACCGAAGGGCTGCGGTACATGCGGTCGGTCCCGCTCATCCTGGGCCTCCTCCTGGTCAATATCGGCTGGGCCACGGGCGGCGGGGCGGCGCAGATTCTGTTTTCCGTCTTCGGCGAACTGGTGTTTAATCGCGGACCGGCCGGGTTGGGCGAGATCTGGGGTTGCGCGGGCGTCGGCCTGATGTGCGGCGGCGCACTGGCATACACCGTCGGCCGCCGCCTGAGCTTTCAAAACTACAAACGCGCCATCGTCATCTGCTACGTAGTGCACGGAGGCTCCTACATCCTGTTCAGCCAGATGCGCAATTTCTATTGGGCACTGGTTTTCATCACTCTTTCGCGGGCGGGCGTGGGGGTGAGTTCGGTGTTGAACATGTGGCAGCTTCTGCGCATTGTTCCCGATGGCTTTCGCGGCCGCGTTTTTGCCACCATGGAATCCATACAATGGTCGGTGATGATGGTCTCGATGGCGCTGGCGGGTATCGCCTCGCAGTATTGGGACGCGCGCACTATCGGGGCCATCGCCGGCGCTCTCAGTTCCACTACGGCCATCTTCTGGGGCTGGGCCCACCTCACCGGGCGTCTGCCGGAACCAGTACACTACGGCGTGGCACCGGAGGAAATCGAGATTCACGGGGAGCCCGTGGGGTAAAACGGGGGTTGGGGATGGGGGTTGGGGGCTGGGGTTTGGCAGCTCGCTTCGCTCGCCCTGAGGGGACTAGGAGGCCAATTTGGGGCTGCAAGGCAGAGTGATTCTGGTGACGGGCGCCGCCAAACGCGTGGGGCGCGGGATTGCTTTGCGCCTGGCGGCGGAGGGCGCTCGCGTCTGCATCCACTACCAACGCTCGGAGGAGGAAGCCCGGCGGACCGCGGAGGAATGCGGCGGAGCGGAGCTCTTTCGCGCCAACCTGGAGAGCGTCCCGGAGATCGTCCGCCTGTTCGCCGACCTGGAACAGCGCATGGGCCGGCTGGATGGCCTGGTGAACAATGCCGCCCGCTTCACCCGCTTCGATCCCCTGGACATCACCGAAAAGGACTGGGACTTCATCCACTCGGTGAACCTGAAGGCAGTCTTCTTCTGCTGCCAGAACGGCGCCCGCCTGATGCGGAAGACTGGCGGCGGCCGCATCGTGAACATCAGTTCTTTGGGCGGCATCCGGCCGTGGGCGGAGCACGTCCACTACAACGCGTCCAAAGCCGGGGTGATCATGCTGACCCGCGGCCTGGCCAAGGCCTTCGCTCCCGAAATCACGGTCAATTCGGTGGCGCCCGGAGTGATTCCGTTCGAGGACATTGACGAGCGCGGGAAGAGAATGATCGAAGCCACCCCGGCGCGGCGCGGCGGAACACCCGCCGAAATCGCCGATGCGGTGGTATACTTCCTGAGCGCAACGAACTTCGTCACCGGCCAGACGCTGGCGGTAGACGGCGGGCTCAGTTTGCGCTGACAGTACTGAATCGCACATCTGCTCAAACGATTTTGAGCTGAAGTGCCTGCATTTTAGGCGTTAATAGCTGGAGGGGTCTGCACACTAGCGGCCCCCCAAGAGAAGAGGAGGAGTCTCAAACCCTATGTTCCGCATATCCACAGTTCTTACCCTGGCCCTACTCGCCGGCGCAGGCGCGCAAGCCGCCACCCCCGTTAGTACCACGATTACGGTAAGCGCAACCGGCTCCCTGAGCGCCACAGGCGCAACCGTTTCGGGACCGGCCACTTTCACGAATGGCATCCCGGGCGGTACGTTCAGCACAACCGTGTCATT
>OKRF01000047.1:13121-29528 GCA_900290315.1 Candidatus Sulfopaludibacter sp. SbA3
GCAACATCACTTTGCCGGCATCGCTGCTTTTGGGGGGGGGATCGGGCAGCGGCTCCATTACAGTCACAGGCGGCACCGGCACCTATGCCGGCGCTACCGGGTCGTTCCCCAGCGTGACGGGTACGGGGGCAATCTCGCCGACGACGGGAGGTATCACCGTGCAGGACGCAGCCAGCAACACCGTCAAGATTGCGCAGGGAAGTATCTTCATCGTGAAGGGTAACAACCTCTCCGCCACTGGCTATACTCCCTTCTCCCCGCCGCGCCCCACGCTTTCCAGCGGAGTCAAAGTGACTTTCACCCCCACCACGGGCGGGACCGGAACCGATTGCTACCTGGTCTATCTCTATAATCAGAGCGGCGTGAACCAGATCGCCGCGATCCTGCCCTCTACCGTAGCCGTGGGTAACTACAACGTGACCGTCACCAACGGCACCGCCGTGAGCTCCGGGTTCGCGACTCAGGTAGTAGCTACCAAAATCGGCCTGTTCACGCAGGACTCCAGCGGCTCCGGACTGGCTTCTTTGCAGAACTACATTTCGGCCAGTACGGTGGATTTGAATCGCCTTACGACCGGATCTGTCAGCGGAATCACCATTTCACCTGCCAAGCCCGGACAGCCCGTGATCGCGTACGGAACCGGCCTCGGCGCATACGCCGCGGGCGACAATGCAACTTCGCCGGCATACGACTACAGATCGACCCTCAACATTCTGGCCGTCGTCGGCGGCGTGAGCATTCCAGTGGCGTACGCGGGTCTCGCCGGCTACGCGGGCGAAGACCAGATCAACTTTACCTTGCCCACCAATGTTCCCACCGGCTGCGCGGTGTCGCTACAGATATCGGTGAATGGGGTGCTCAGCCCGGCCGTGGCTATGTCGATCGCGCCCGATGCCAACTCCAGCGCCTGCGTTTTCCCGGGCCTGACCACTCAACAGTTGCAGAATCTGGATCAGGGTGGCACGATCACTTCGGGTGGCTTCACCCTGGAGAGCTTCACCGAGACCATACCGCAGCTCGGAACAACGACAATTGGCGAGGCCGGCGGGAGCTTTACGCAGACCACCGGATTTCAACTGGTGTCGTACACCGGTGGCTCGGTCACATCTAATACGTCGGGTTCCTGCACCGTAACTACGGCCACAAGCGGCACGGCTACGGTGACCGGTGGCACGATCAACGCCCTGGACGCCGGCGCTGTTACCTTAACCGGGCCGGCTGGCTCGAACCTCACGAACGTCGCGCTGACGGACACCAGCAACACATACTCGCTGTCGCTTTCCGGTATCGCCGTACCCGGAGCGCCGACTTACAACCTCGTCGGGGGAACCTACTCCTTGAAAGGCGCCGGTGGCAAGGACGTCGGCAGTTTCAATACATCGGTCACCATCGGGTCTCCGCTGGTGGTCACCGGCGGCTTACCCTCTACGGTGGTTCGCAGTTCCGGCCTGCCTCTCAAATGGACTGGAGGCAACGCCTCGGACGTGGTCGAGATTATCGGCGGTACGTCCACTACTGCGGGCACTACCACGACGTCGACGTCGTTCCTCTGTTACTCGACCGCAGGAGCGGGCGGATTCACCGTGCCCTCTTCGATCCTGACGCAGATACCGGCAGCGACCACCGGTTTTCTGGAGGTCGCGTCGTCTCCGGCTTCGACCAGCTTTACCGCCTCGCTCACCGCTGGCGGATCGGTCACCGGCTACTTCACCGGGTTCTCCGGAACTGGGGCCGCACCCGCTTATCAGTAGGACCGACGGGACAGACGAGGCGACCGGCGACAAGATCGCCGGCGTTACCAGCGACCAGATGGCCGGCGCCGCCCCGACCGGCGACAAGATCGCTGGCGTTACCCAGTTCGCCCGATTACCACCGAGTGCGGGCCCATCGTCACGGGAGGTTCCACCGTGGCGAAGCCCGCATCGTGGTGCATTCCTTCCAGTTCGCGGAACGTGTAGGCGTCGCCGGATTCGGTGGACGCCAGCATGGTCAGGGCGAAGCCCGCTGGCATAGGCGGCGAGACGCGATCTTCATTCGGCACGAATTCCAAGGTGGCCGCGACTCCTCCGGGCTTCAGGGCGGCCTGCACCTTTTTCAAGAGATCCACGCACGTCGCGTAGTCAAAGTGGTGCAGGAAGTTGGTCAGCAGGATAGCGTCGTAAGGCCCTCCGTACGCCACGTCGAAGGCGCTCCCAGGTAGCAACTTGTAGCGCTCCGAGACTCCGGCCTTGCGAGCATTCTCCATCGCCACTTCCAGAACGCGCGCCCAGTCCAGCCCCACGATGTGGGCCTCCGGATTCTGCCGGGCGATCTCGATGCCGAACAATCCGTGGCCGGCGGCGATATCGAGCACCTGCATCGGGCCGCTGCGCCACCGCAGCACAGTCTGTCCCAGCGGCGCGGCCAGGGGAGCCATCATGGGCGCCATGCTGTGGGCAAACTCGACCCACACCGGGTTGTCCGGCTCCACAGTTCCCTGGCCGGGAAGCACCGTCCGCCCGCTGCGCACGATCTCGGCCAGCCGGTCGAGCGGTTCCTGCATTTCCGGCATGGTCAGGAATCGCGCCGTGGAGGCCACGCAGGCCGGCGAGCGTGGGTCCAGAAACTGCTGGCTGGTGGGCGTGTGACGGTAGATTCCATTCTCCTTGGCCAGGAACCCCAGCACCACCATGTAGTCGCTGAGAATCCGCGTGCCGCGCTCCGATGCGCCGCATCGCTCTGCCAGGCATGCCGCATCGCACGGGCCTTCGCCCACGGCGCGGAACAGATCCACCTCAATCGCCGCCCGCAATCCGGCGGTACGTTGATAAGCAAATAGCGTTTCGAAGACCAGGGCCGGTGAGGCCGGCTCCGGCGTTGCTGCATGTGATGCCATCGAAATTCCCTCCCAGGTCTGTCAGTCTACACTACGGCTTTCGGGCGATTAAGAGATCCCGGGGTGCCGGCAGACGCACCAGCGTTTCCATGCGGAATCCGGTTTCCTCCAGCAGGGTGCGATACTCCGCCTGGGTCCTTTCCCGCGCGCCGGGCTCGCACAGCACCAGCATGTGGAGCGACATCAGCACCCCGAAGGGAGTGCCGGAGTGGTCGTCGTGCAGCACACTTTCCACAATCAGCAGTGCGCCGCCGGAAGGTAGCGCATCGTAGCAGTTGCGCAGAATGCGGCGGCAGTTGTCGTCATTCCAATCGTGCAGCACCCAGCCCAGCGTGATGACGTCTGCCCCCGCGGGATAGGGACCGGCAAAGAGATCCGCGGAGCGCGACACGAATCGGCCGGACAGTCCGGCGGCCGCGATGTGCTCGTCGGCTATCTCGCACACCGGCGGCAAGTCCATCACAATCCCCCGCATGTGGGCGTGCTTGCGGCCGATTTCGATGATCATGCCTCCGGCGCCGCCGGCCACGTCCATCACGCGAGAATACGGCGCGAAATCGAAGGCGTCGGCCAGCACTTGCCCTTGCGGAATGCTGTAGGCGCTCATGAGTCCGCAGAATCGCCGGAGGGCCGCGGGATCTTTGTACAGGTTGGCAAAGGCTTCGTCCGCGGTGGCGCCGAAGGCCTGCTGCCAGCGGGGTCCGAACTCGCGCACCGCGTCGTCGAGGCAACTCCACGAGCGCTGGAAAAGGCTGCCCCACATGCAGAGCGGCTCCATGGGGACCGGCGCATGCAAAGTCAGATACGCCGCCACGGGCGAGTTCGCAAAGCGATCGCCGTCGCGCTGCAGCAGGCCCATTCCCGTGAGCCCCAGCAACAGGCGGCGGCAGGGTTCCGGATGGAGTCTCAGCCACTCACCCAATTCCGCTGCAGAGGCCGGCCCTCCCGCAAGCTGTTCGAAGATTCCCAGGTTGCAAGCCGTGAAGAACATCTGCGACTCGCAGTATCGCGTCACAATTTCGTTGATCTGGTTGAGCGCCTCAGTTGCGCTCGGCATCGGCTGGACTTCCACTGCTGGACTGGCCATGGCATTCCCCTCTCTGATACAAGCGAAGAATGCAGGTCAAACGGCTCATCAATTTTACGGCTGCACACCCAATTTCCGCAGAAACGTGACCATCGGGCACCAGTTAGTGAATGCCGATTGAAACAGGTTCAGCCCCACAAAGGCGGTGAACAGAAACCAGCCGGGATGCACCCAATAGCCCAGAGCTACACTGGCCATCACGAAGAAGCCTGCGATCAGGCGGAGATAGCGTTCGATGGACATACAGTNNAAGCGAAGCGACTTCGCCCGCCATCAAGGCGATGGCCAATCCTTGAAAGATGGGGTCGAAGAGAATGATACCGGCGCCCACCACCACGGCCGCCGCAGTGAGGAGCATGGGCCGGAACCGCACGGCGCCGGCATCAATCACGGCCGCGTCCAGGGCCATCCCCTCCTGCAACCGCAACTCCACGAAATCCACCAGGATGATGGAGTTTCGCACTACAATCCCGGCACCCGCGATGAACCCGATCATGGAAGTCGCGGTGAAAAAGGCGTGCATCATTCCGTGCGCCGGCAGAATGCCCACCAGCGAGAATGGAATCGCGGCCATGATGATGAGCGGCGTGACGAACGACTGGAACCAGCCCACCACCAGGGCGTAAATGAGTACGAGGACCGCGGCGAAGGCGATTCCCAGGTCGCGGAAGACTTCGTAGGTGATGTGCCACTCGCCATCCCACTTCATGGAATAGTGGTCGGAATCGGTGGGCAGCGCCGCCATGTGTTGCTCGATGGCATACCCTCCGGGCGCCCGGAATTTGTCCATTTCCGGCCCCAGTTTCAGGATGGCGTAGACCGGACTTTCCATCACGCCGGCTACGTCGCCGGTCACGTACGTTACCGGCATGAGGTTCTTGTGGTAGATGCTCTTATCCTCGACACACCGCTCGGCCTTTACGATCTCGCCGAGCGCCACCAGCCTGCCGGTACGGCCGGCCAGTTTCAAGCTTAGCCTGCCGGTACGGCCGGCCAGTTTCAAGCTTTGGATCCGCTCCATGTCGGAGCGGCTGGCGCGGTCCAGCCGGACCATCAGGGGAACGTCTTCCTTTTCGGAATCCATGTGCAGCAATCCGGCGGGATATCCCGCGGATGCCACCTGCAAAGTGCGCGCGATCTCGTCGTCGGAGATGCCGTTGAGCGCGGCCTTTTCCTTATCGGCCAGCAGGCGGTACTTCGGCTGGTCGTCTTCCACATACCAGTCCACATCCACCACGCCATCGGTCCGCTTCCACAGATCGCGAATCTGCCGGGCGATGCGGATGCGGTCTTCCTGCGCGGGGCCGTAGACCTCCGCCACTAAAGTCTGCAGCACGGGCGGTCCAGGGGGGACTTCGGCCACTTTGATGCGCGCTCCATAGCGGTTGGCCACCGGCAGCAGGCGCAGACGCACCTGCTTGGCGATTTCGTGGCTCTGCAGTTTGCGGCCGCCCTTGCCGAGCAGGTTCACCTGAATATCCGCAACGTTCGATCCCCGGCGGAGATAGTAATGGCGCACCAGCCCGTTGAAGTTGAATGGGGACGCGGTGCCGGCGTAGGTCTGCAGATTGACGACTTCAGGCTGCTCCAGGGTGGCGCGGGCGAGTGCGTCCGCCACTCCGGCGGTCTCTTCGAGCGTGGTCCCGGTGGGCATGTCGACGATCACTTGAAATTCGCTCTTGTTGTCGAAGGGCAGCATCTTCACCTTGACGAACTCGAAGTAAAACAGCGAGACGGATCCGAGCAGAAGGCAGACGACCCCAGCGAGAAAGCCCCAGCGGAGCGGCGCGCGATGCAGAATGGCGCCCATCACCCGCCGATAGATCCGAGTGAGGAGATCTTCGCGCTCCCCGTGCGACCCGGCGTGCGATGGCTTCAGAATACGCACCGCGGCCCAAGGGGTGACAATCAGCGCTACCAGCAGGGAGAAGACCATAGCAGCACTGGCGCCGATGGGGATGGGCCGCATGTACGGCCCCATCAACCCGCCGACGAACGCCATCGGCAGGATGGCGGCAACCACCGTGAGGGTCGCCAGAATGGTGGGGTTGCCTACTTCATCGACGGCCTCGACGGCCACTTCGTACGGCGGACGGGTGCGGTTCGTCGGCATCCGCCAGTGGCGGACAATGTTTTCGACCACCACGATGGCGTCGTCCACCAGAATGCCGATCGAGAAGATCAAGGCAAAGAGGGTGATGCGGTTCAACGTGTAGCCATACAGATAAAACACGGCAAGGGTGAGCGCCAGCGTCACGGGGATGGCCAGGAACACGATAAGGGACTCACGGAGGCCCANNCCGCGGCGGTCTCGCCGTACTGGCGGGTGATGTCCAGTTTGACGTCCGAAGGAATCACAGCGCCCTTCAGCGGCTCGATGCGGCGCAGTACATGGTCCGCCACCTCAACGGCGTTGGTGCCCTTGCGCTTGGCAATCGAGATCGTCACCGCCGGCAGCGATTCCCTGGTGGACGCCTGGATCATGCGGACGTACTCGGTGGGCTCGGCGCCGCCATCGATGACTTCCGCTACGTTGCGCACAAACACGGGCTTATCGCCCGCGACGCCCACCACCACGTTGCGCACGTCTTCGGAGGTGCGCAGAAATTCGCCCGTTTCCAGCAGGTACTCACGATTCCGGGAAGCGAACTGGCCCGAGGACAGGCGGCGATTGGAGAGCCCCAGCGCACCTACCACCTGCAAAGGCGAGAGCTGATAGCCCGACAGCTTCGCGGCGTCGAGCACGATGCGCACTTCGCGATGTTGTCCACCCATCAGGGTGACGGCCGAGGCATCCGGCACCTGCTTGATGGTGTCATCGAGCTGCGAGGCGATGCGCCGTAATTCGAAATCGTTATAGCGACGGCTGGAGAGCGTGAGCGCGAGAATCGGCACATCGTCGATGGAGCGTGGCTTTACCAAAGGCTGCGAAGCGCCCGGCGGGATCCGGTCGAAGTTGGCGAGCAGTTTCTGGTTCAGGCGGACGATGCTCTTCTCTTCGTCCTGCCCCACGTAGAAACGCACGATCGCGAGCGACATGCCCGGGCTGGAAGTGGAGTAGATGTACTCGACGCCGGGGATCTCCCAAAGCAGCTTCTCCATGGGCCTGGTGACGCGCTCTTCCACCTCATGCGCCGAAGCGCCGGGCATTTGAACGAACACATCGATCATCGGCACGATGATCTGGGGCTCCTCTTCGCGCGGCAACTTCCACACGGCAAACGCCCCGATGAGTAGTGCGCCGGAAATCAACAGAGGCGTCAATTTGGAGGAGATCCAAGCCTTGGCGAACTGGCCAGCGGGCCCCAGGTGCCGGGGAGAGCTCATTGCCCGACCTCCACGCGCGAGCCATCCTGCAACTGAGGCGGCCGGGACACGATCACCTTTTCCCCCGCGTTCAGGCCGGACAGAACCTCCACCGCATCCCCGGTGCGCCTTCCCGTGGTGACCAGCCTGGTGTGCGCCAGGCCGTCCTCGACCACGAATACCGACTGCAACTGGCCGCGCTCCATCAGGGCATCGACCGGAATTGCCGCAACTTTCTGCATGCTGAGTGGAAAGATGGCCCGCCCAAACATGCCGGTCCGCAACCCGGACGCGGCGGGCAGATCCAGCTTCACAATGTACGTGCGCGATGCCGGGTCCACCGAAGGGACAATTTCGGAAACGCGCGCATTCAGTTTGCGGTCGGCGGGTTCCGTGATCACTTCCACCGCCTGTCCCACGCGCACGGAGGCCAGCTTCGATTCGTCTACCGACGCTTCCAGGCGATACTGTCCGTCCTGTTCGATGGTGAGCAGCGGCGCCCCGGGGGTCGCCAGATTCCCCTGCTCGACCGATTTGGTGACCACCACTCCGGCAAACGGGGCGGTCACCTTGGTGTAGTCGCGCATGATTGCGGCGGCGCGAACCTCCTGCTCCGCCTCCGCCATCCTGGAATTCAGTTGGGTGCGGCGGGAGCGGGTCATTTCGAAATTCGCCTGGGCTGCCTTGAGGCGCGCCGAGGCCTCATCCATTTCCTGGTTGGAGATCGATTTCTTCGCCGCCAGTTCTTCCATGCGCCGGAACGTGGCCTGGGCCAGATCCAGATTGGCCTTCGCGGCGGCCGTGCCATTTTCAGCCTCGGGGATGGCGCTCTCCACCTGGGCGCGGCCGGCTTCGGCGCGGCGCACGGCGGCATCCAGGTCGCGCGCATCCAGCGTAATCAGGACCTGCCCTTCGCGAACGTGGTCGCCCACCTGTACGCTGACCTGCTGGACGTAGCCCATCACCTTGCTCGCGATGGTGCCGGTCACGCGGGCGTGCACGGTTCCGGTGGCTTCGTAACTCGCAGGCCAATCCTGCGCGGAGACGGCGGCGACTCTTACGGGCACGGGAGCAGCTTGCGCCTGGGCGGCGCGGGGGCTGGGTTCACTGCCACAAGACGACAGCAGAAGAACGGGAATGGGTAGAAACAGCAAATAGCGCATTAATTCAGTACCTCCGAGTCCGCGTTGAGGCGACCCGCGGCAAGTTCGAGCANNACCCGCTGGTCATGGATGGCGGCAAGATATCGGGTGTGGCTTTCGAGTACGGCGGTTTCGGTGCGCAAAAGGTCGGTCACATTGTTCATCCCCGCTTCGTAGCGGTTCTGGGTGATGCGCAGGCTCTCTTCGGCTTCCGCGACCGCGGCCTTGGCGACTTCGATGCGCTGTTGGGCGGCCTTCAGGCCGGCGTAAGCGCGGCGCACTTGCAGCCGGACGGCCGAATCGGTCCGCTGCGCGTCGGATTCGGCGCGCTTCACCAGGTGTGCCGTTTCCGCGATGCGAGCCTTATCGGCCGACCCATTAAAGAGGTTCCAGCGGAGAGAGATGGCTGCGAGCCAGTTGGCTCCGCCGCGATTGATGAATCGCTGACGGTCTGCCTCGAATGCTCCGCGGAAACTGACTTCCGGCAGCATGGCGCCGCGGGCGCCATCGGCTTGGGTCTGAGCCAGGGTCGTGGCGAGGTGCATCTCGCGTGCCTCCGGGCGGGACGCGGCGGCGGAGTGTTCCAGCTCGTCGATCGCCAGGTCGGGCAGATCGAGTGCGGCGAGGGACGTGGTCAGGGTGTGCGGGGTGTCCAGCGGCAGGCCGAGGGCGTCGTTCAGGGCTGCCCTGGCAACCTCGAGGTCCGCCGTCCGGTTGATTCTCTGCTCGGTGACGGCGGCCAGGTGCACCCGGATGGAGAGCACGTCGACATCGGTGGACATGCCGGCAGCGCGGACCGATTCGGCGCGCTGTAGATCGGCTGTGGCGGAGCGCACCGCCTGCTCGGCGGCTTGCAAGTTTTCGGCGGCCAGGACGGCGCCGTAGTACGCCCGCGCGGTTCCGCAGATAACGTCCATTTCGACGCGCCGTTGCTCTTCGCCGGTCATCTTTTGCGCCAGTTCGGCGGACTTCACGGCGTTTCGGGTTTGCCCGGCGTCGTACAGCACTTGGTCCACCGTCAGTTGGGACTGGAAGTTGTTGAGAAAATCCGGACGGTTCAACGGGCCGATGGCGAAATTCCCGGCGCCGAATTGGTGCTGAGTCAGCAGGGAACTGAAGACGAAGACGGGGTTGTCACTGCGCGCGAAGGACTCGGAGTAGTTGACCTTAGGGAGCATCCCTGCACGCATCTCCGTGATTCGGGACTCGGTGGCTCGCGACTGGGCGGTGGTTCCGGCGATGGACTTGTTCTGCCGCAAGCAGAGGCGGACGGCGTCCCGCAGCGACAGCGGGCCTTGCGCGCACAGGGGAGCGGCGAGGAGAAATAGCAAACTGGTTCGCATAAGGAATAATCGGACCTGCATTTCCGTTCTACTGCCAAAGATGCAGCTTGCAACATAAGGTGACATAGAGGGCCATGTCACCTTTTGCGCCGGACTGCATCTTTCATGATGGAAGCCTTTTATGGAAGTAACGATTCGACACCTGGGAGACGTGAAGTTCGAGGCAAACGCGCGGGGTCACCGCGTGATCTGCGACCAACCGCCTGGCAACGGCGGAGCGGACAGCGGCATGACCCCACCCGAGTACCTGTTGGTTTCATTGGGCACTTGCGCCGGGTTCTACGCTGCCCAGTATTTGAAAACAAGGTCATTGCCATTCGGTGACCTGGATGTGAAGGTGAGCGCGGAAAAGGCCACCCAACCAGCGCGGCTGGGACAGTTTCGGATCGAAGTCACTGCGCCGGGGCTGGATCCGCAGCATCAGGCCGGCGTTCTGCGCGCAGTAAAGGCATGCCTGATCCACAACACTCTCATCCATGAGCCCGCCATCGAGACCGTGGTCAACACGCCCGTAGAAGCGCACGTGGGCTGACCAGCGGCCGTCGACATCGACCCGTGGCGGCCTATACGCCGCANNGCAAATCCGTGCCAGGCTCGAAATTCGCCGCCTTTTGGCGAATCTTCGTGCCTGGCTCGAATTTGCCCCTGCGCGAAACCCGAAGCGTGGCTGCCTCCCACCACGAGACCGTACAAATTTGTATATACGAAACGCTACGCCATCCAGGCGGTCGGCCCGGGCCGTGGAAGCTCTTGCCCCAATCCTCGATTGTCAGCCAAATCAGATCCGGGGATCTGATGCTAAACTGATCCATAATGCCTTACCAGCACATTCAGTTCGACTTGGACGAGAGCGGTGTCGCGCTCGTCACGGTCAATCGTCCCGACAAGCTGAATGCGCTCTCGCGCGGCGTCATCCAGGAGTTGGACCACGCTGCCGGCCGCATCGCGGAGGAGTCCGCCATTCGCGCGGCCATCGTCACCGGCGCCGGCGAGAAGGCTTTCGTGGCCGGCGCCGATATCAACGAACTGGCGGCGCTCACCGCCGTGGAAGCGCGCGCTCATGCACGGCGCGGCCAGCAGGTATTCCGCAAACTGGAAACGGTGCCCAAGCCCGTCGTAGCAGCCATCAACGGATTCGCGCTGGGCGGCGGGCTGGAGTTGGCCATGGCCTGCACCGTGCGCTTCGCTGCCGAGAACGCCAAACTGGGACAGCCCGAAGTCAAACTTGGAATCATTCCCGGATACGGCGGCACCCAGCGATTGCCCCGCCTGGTGGGCCCCGGACGCGCCCTGGAAATGCTGCTGAGTGGCGATCCGGTAACTGCCGCGGAAGCCTGGCGCATCGGGTTGGTGAACGCTGTGGTGCCGCAGGCGGAACTGCTGAATTACAGCCGCGCCTGGCTCCAAAAGGCCCTCGCCAATGCTCCCCTGGCGCTGGGCTTGGTGCTGGAAGCCGTCGATGTGGGTCTGAACTCAGGACTGGAAGAGGGTCTGCGATTCGAAGCCGCCGCGTTTGGAGTCAGCGCGGCGAGCGAAGATCGTCGCGAAGGCACGCGCGCGTTTCTCGAAAAGAGGCGCCCCGTGTTCGCGGGAAAGTGAAACATGCCAAGAGTATTTGAAGGCCAGTTATCCGCGGCCGGATTGCGCTTTGCCATCGTGGTCAGCCGGTTCAACAGCTTCATCACAGACCGCCTGCTGGCGGGCGCCATGGATGCCCTGACGCGCACCGGAGCCGCCGAAGACGCAGTGGACCTCATCAAGGTTCCAGGTTCGTGGGAAGTGCCCATGATCGCCGGCGAATTGGCCCGGCAGCATCGCTACGACGCCATCATCTGCCTGAGCGCCGTGATTCGCGGCGAGACTCCGCATTTCGACTACGTCGCTGCCGAGGCCGCCAAAGGCGTGGCGCACGTCGCGGCGGAGACCGGGACGCCCGTGGCTTTCGGTGTGCTCACCACCAATACCCTGGAGCAGGCCATCGATCGCGCCGGCGCCAAGGGCGGCAATAAGGGCTTCGACGCCGCCATGACTGCCGTGGAGATGGCCAACCTCTTGCGCACGCTCCGTCAGGCCACGTAATGCCCTCTCGCCGCAGATCCAGGCAGCGTGCTCTGCAGATCCTGTTCGCGTGGGATTCCCGGCGGCAACCCGTAGATGACGTCATCGACAGCTACTACGATTCCCTCTTCTCGGAAGAAAATCCCGAGCGCGATCCCTTTGTCGCGGACCTGGTCCGGGGCACCGTGGCCCATGTCGCCGAACTCGACGTCATGATCACCAAACATGCCGAGCACTGGCGCATGGAGTCGACCGAAACATTCTGCGGCTGGCGGTTTTTGAGATGACCCACGGCGGAACTCCCGCCGCGGTGACCATCGACGAAGCGTTGGAATTGGCGCGCAAATACGCCGGCGAAGAGAGCGTCCAGTTCGTCAACGGTGTACTGGACGCCATTCATCGCGAACTGGCAGTGGGGTGACCCTGGCTGCCTCGTTCGTCGCGCATCCCCTTTTCGCCCCGGGGTCAGACTTGGCCGGCTCATGAGGCGAGGCCTCATTCGAGAGAGGCGCGGGGGGAGTCACAAGTTCATTCTTGCGAAAGCGAATTCCTCTACCACGCGGCCTCCGATGAGGTGTTCCTGGATGATGCGCTCCAGCACTGGCGGGGTGGCGGAATGATACCAGACGCCCTCGGGATAGACGACGGCGATGGGGCCCTGTTCGCAGATGCGCAGGCAGTTGGCCTTGGTGCGATAGACGCGGTCCAGCAGGCCGAGTTCCGCCAGACGCAGCTTGAGAAAGTCCCAGGCTTCCAAACCGGCTTCTTTGGTGCAGCACTTGGGCTTGGTCTGATCGGAACAGAGGAAGATGTGGCGCCGGACTTCGGGAATGTACAACCCGGCGGCCAACTGAGTGAGGCGTTCGACGTCGGCCATGCCTTACCCGGCCATAGCTACGGGGTTGGTCAATTCTCCGATCTCAGCCACCCGGATGGTCACCACGTCTCCGGGCGCGAGAGCCGCTTCGCGCGGCACTATGATCCCAGTGCCCGTCAGCATCACGGTGCCTGTGGGCACGCGGTTGGCGCGCGTCAGATACTCGACCAGCGTTTCGATGCGGCGGTGCAGCTTGCTGGTGTTGACGCTGCCCGAGAACAGCTCCTTGCCACCGCGCATAATGGTGCAGGTCATCTCCAGCGCGTAAGGATCGGGCAACTCTTCGGCCGGCACCATCACGGGGCCCAGCGCGCAACAGCTATCGTAGACCTTGGACTGGGGGAGATAGAGCGCATTTTCGCGTTCGATGTCCCAGGCCGAAACGTCGTTCGCCAGGGTATAGCCGGCCACACGGCCGCGGCTGCCCAGGATCACTGCCAGTTCCGGTTCGGCCGCGGTGAATTGGGAATCCGGACGAATGCCGATGGCCTTTCCGCTGGCCACGCAGACCCGCGCCGTGCCTTTGAAAAAGATCTCGGGCCGCGCCTCGCGGTAGACATAGGCGTACATGCCTTCGCGGGTGCCGTGCTCGGCGTCGCGAAAGGAGGAGCTGGTCTCGTAGGTGCAGCCGCAACCCCAAACCTCGGGAGGATGAATGGGCAGCACCGGTGGCAAGGACTCCCCATGCCGCGTGGCCAACTGAGCTGCCAGAGTGGCCAGCGGGATCACCTGGACCTCCGAGCGTTTGATCAGGTCCAGCATGTTGTGGGCGGGGATGGGCCGGGCCATTCCAGATTCAAATACGGCGGCCACCACGGCCCCTTCGTGTTTGATTTGTCCTAGATGCATTAGTATTTCAGGTAAACAGTCTTGTAATCGCTATAGAATTCCAACGCCGCGGGGCCCTGCTCTTTCGGTCCGAAACTGGATTCCTTACTGCCTCCGAAAGGAAGCTGGTATTCCACGCCCGCGCTGGGCAGATTCACTGTGAGCAGGCCCGCTTCGGCGCGATAGATGTACTCGAACACGCGCGAAAGATTGGTGCTCTGGATGGACGATGAGAGGCCGAACGGAATATTGTTGGCGATGCGCATGGCATCTTCGAAATCCCTGGCGCGCATGATGGCCAGCACGGGTCCGAAGATTTCTTCGCGCGCGATGGTGTGCGCTTCTTCGACGTCTGCGAAGACGGTGGGCTCTACGAAATAGCCCTTGGCCAGCGCGCCTTCGGTGAGCCGCCCGCCCCCGCACAGCGGTTCGCCCGATTCCTTGCGGCCGATTTCGATGTAGCGCAGATCGGTCTCCATCTGGCTCTGGTCCACGCAAGGACCGATCTCGATCCCCGCTTGCATGCCGTCGCCGACTCTGAGCTTTTTAGTGCGTTCGACCACCGCGGCCACGAAGCGATCGTAGATCGCGTCTTCCACAATGGCGCGGCTGGTGGCAGTGCATTTCTGCCCGGTGGAAAAGAACGCGGCGTTGACTACGTTTTCCACCGCCGAGTTGAAATCGGCATCGGCCAGCACGATGGTGGGATTCTTGCCGCCCATTTCGAGCTGGATGCGCAAGCGGCGCTTCGATGCCTCAGCGTGCAGCCAGTTGCCGATTTCGCAGGAGCCGGTGAAGGAGACGGCCTTCAACGGAGCGGCATTCACCAAAGCGTTTCCCAATTCGCCGCCGGAACCGGCAACGAAATTGACCACACCTTTGGGAATGCCGGCCTCGTGCAGAGCTTCGACGATACGCCAGGCACTGAGCGGCGCGGCCGACGCGGGCTTAACGATCACGGTATTGCCGCAGATCAGGGCCGGCGCCATCTTCCAGGCCGGAATGGCGCTGGGGAAATTCCAGGGAGTGATCAGCCCCACCACGCCGATGGGCTTGCGCAGGGCGAACATGTGGACGCGATCGCGTTCCGACGGCACCAGCATGCCGGGCATGCGCGAACCTTCGCCCGCGAAGTAGCGAAAAATGTTGATGGCGCGGCGCACTTCGCCTTTAGCTTCCGGGAAGGTCTTACCTTCTTCGCGCGTCATCTCCGCGGCAATCTGTTCGAACTTGCGGTCGAGAATGTCGGCGGCCTTGTACAGAATGGCGCCGCGCGCCGGGCCGGCCATGGTGGACCACGCGGGCAGGGCGGCGGCAGCGGCCGAGGCGGCATCCTCCACATCCTGCGCGGCGCCTTTTACGAACGTGCCGACCAGTTCCTCGGTGTTGGCCGGGTTGCGGTTTTCAAATGTCTGGGTGCGAGACACCCATTCACCATTGATGTAGTTTTTGAAAAGTTCAGGCATAGTCTGTGATTGCGGGGCTTCTAAAATTGTACCTTTGGAGCTTCTCTGGCGCCGGGCTCCGTTTTGAAATAAGCGTCGTTGCGCGTGAATCCGGCGATTCCGGCGACGATGTTGGCCGGAAACTTCTGAATCTCCACATTGTAGTGCTCCAGAACTTCGTTGTATTTGCGCCGTTCCACGGCAATGCGATTTTCCGTGCCGGCGAGCTCGTCCTGCAGTTGCAGAAAATTCTCGTTGCTCTTGAGTTGCGGATAGTTCTCCGCCACCACCAGCAGGCGCGAAATCGCACCGGAGAGCTGATCGTTGGCGGCAATCTTATCCTGCGGGGTCTTGCCATTGATCAGGGCGGCGCGGGCATCGGCGATAGATTTGTAGACTTCCGTTTCGTGTGCGGCGAATCCCTTCACGGTGTTCACGAGGTTGGGAATCAGGTCGGCGCGCCGCTGCAGCGCCACGTCCACATCGGACCATTGTGCATTGACGGCCTCGCGCGCCGTGATGAGGTCGTTCTTTACGCTGTAGTATTTGCTGCCGGCCGCGAGGGCGACGACCACCAGGGCCGCGGCGGTGATGAGCAGGGCTTTCACGGATTCTGCCTCCTATTTCTCCAGGCGGTCCACGGCGTCAATCACCGCGGTGATGCCTCTCAAGAGCGATGCGAGCAATTGTACGGGTTCGACCTCCCGCGGCTTGAGCCGCTCTTCCCGTACATCCAGCAGTTTCTCAAATGGCTGCGGATCCAGGGCGAACTTTTCGGCGCATGTGTGGATTACATCGCGTTTGCGCGGCGGCGCCTCCATGCCGTGTAGCAACAGCGCGTGGCGGAACAGCACGCAGAAGGTGGAAATGGAATCCAGCAGCAGGCGGCGCAGCAGGTCGGAATCGGCCATCATGCCGGAGGCCTTCTGGCGCAAGCGCAGCAGTTTGGCGCGCAGATCGTGCTCCACCTGCGCGCGGTAGAAGGAATTGTCCACCGGCAGATCGGTCAGTACGTCTTTGCCGTAGAGCAGGCGATGGTGCAGCTTGATGTCGTGGAATTCGATGGCGAAGCAATCCGTGGAAGTCGCGATTTCGTGCTCGGTGAGCAGCAGGGGCGCGGGACTGCCGTGCTCGCGCCACCAGCGAAAAACCTGGTCGCTGGCGGCCAACTCGCGCGGTGTGATTTCGCTCATGACGCAGAGAATGTTGTAGTCGGAAAACCGGGCATGGTGCTCGCCGGCGGCGGCCGAACCGTACAGCACCACGGATACCAGGCGGTCGCCATAGGCCTTCTGTAGTTTTTCCAGGAGTTGAGCGAGCAGCTTGTCCATAGAAGTTCCCTACCAGTCGCTGGAAGCGCCTCCACCGCCGGAATCGCCGCCGCCGAAGCCGCCAAAACTGTCTCCGGAATCGGACCCGCCGAAGCCGCCACTGCCGCGACTGCCC
>OKRF01000047.1:29538-32690 GCA_900290315.1 Candidatus Sulfopaludibacter sp. SbA3
CGGAATCGGACCCGCCGAAGCCGCCACTGCCGCGACTGCCCCAGGTGGAGCGGCTCAACACGTTGCCCAGGAGGAGGCCGGTGAGGAGCCCGCCTCCGCCTCCGCCACTATAGCCCCGCGGCCCTCCGGAGCGGGAGAGCCAGAGCACCAGGAAGAGGAATCCGAGAATCGCGGGCCAGGGAATGGGTTCGCTGGGATGGGGCTCATAGTGGTGCGGCAGCGAGGCGGGAATGGTGACTTTCTTGGCCTGCGCGATGATGTTGCCGACGGCTTGGGCGGCTGCCATCAGGGCGCCGCTGTAATCGCCCTGGCGCAACGCGGGCCGCATCTGGCGCAGAATGCTGCCATCCATGCCGTCGGGAAGTATGGGCTCCAGACCGTAACCCACTTCGAGGCGGCTGCGATGATCGTTGATGGCCAGGAGCAGCAGGATGCCTTCGTTCTTGCCCTTTTCTCCCACGCCCCACCCGCGGAAGATGGCGTTGGCCACATCTTCGACCGGCTCACCTTCGAGTGAGGAAACGGTGACCAGGGCGATTTGCGCACCGGTGGACTGTTCCACCGCAGTACAATAGGCTTCCAACTGGTTCTTGCTTTCGGGGCTGAGGACGCTGGCGAAATCGCTCACGTACCCTTGCGGCTGCAGCGCTTTCCAATCCACCGCCCAACCGGCGGAGCCGCACATCGCCAGCACGAAGCCCAGCCGCAACCACTTGGTCATGTTGAAGTTTCAGTGTACTACGGGCAGTACGGTGGATTCCTGCAAGGCGGATTTGATAGAGTAGTAGTTTACTGGGACGTCGTCTAACGGTAAGACTGCAGCCTCTGGAGTTGCGTATCGGGGTTCGAATCCCTGCGTCCCAGCCAAATTCCATAGCCTTGGCTTCGCAGCTCGTTCCGCCCCGAGAGTGTGCGTGCAGCCGAGCGAAACTTCCCCCCAATTCCCGGTGTCTCACTGTTAAGTTAAAGCGCTCTCGCGAAAATGCAGTTTCCTCAGCCGCAAAAGGTGGCCAGTTTCATCCGGCTCGAATGCTAAACGAAAGTTGCGGAGGCGATCTATATGAGTCTCGTCAGGCGTTTGCTCTTCTGGTTGATGGCCGTAGCCGCCTACTGGTATTGCGCCCGTTGGCTCCTCTATTCCTTGTTTCCCATCTTCGTCGACGGCAGTGGACCGATGCCTTCCTATGTTTGGGGAAACGCGCCTGCAAGCCCAACGATGGGGCAGTGGAATACCAGTTTGAGCGCGCACATCGCGGTTGAATTCCCGTACCTCGCTGCGGCATCGGCAATCACTCTCCTGGGCTGCGGGCTGACCACCTGGCTGGTACGAATCTGGAAACCGCCCAGAACGCGCTTGTTTCGGACGGCATCGACGGCGACGTTAGTCTCCCTTCTCCTACTGCAGGCGGCGTCAGACACCGGCACGGCTCTGCACTTTTGGAGGGGACCTACGATGTACGGCAGCCTGCACTCGATCATGTATTTCGTCTTTAAGACAATGATCCCGGTGTCACTGCTGGCCGGTGTTGTGGCCCTCTTGCACCGCCGTTTGAACCATGTCGCGGACGACCGAGTCTAGCGGCCTTGGCGATCCCTGCATGCCACGCGCTCGTCTAGCGCTGTCTAGCGCTCGTCTAGCTGGACTGGTTATTACAAAAATTGTTATAATGACCAGAGGTGGAGCAGAGCTTACGGCCGGACCAACTACGGTCGGCACGTCGCGAGGTCGAATTGACGCAGCAACAGGCTGCGGGCCGGCTGGGTGTGTCTCAGGCGTATCTCGCTCTGCTCGAGCGTGGCCGGCGTCCCCTGACAGCTCAACTTGCGCTAAGGATCGCGAAGCTTTACGGTCTCGGTCCCGTAGCCCTAGCGCTGAGCGCCGATCACCTTGGTGAATGGGATTCATCCTCATTGGCAGCGGGACTGGCCAGCCTGGGATATCCGGGCTTCCGGCAACTGGCCGGCACACCGGCCCACAATCCCGCGACGGTCCTCCTAGCGGCGATCACCTCCGAAGATGTCGAGGTCCGAGTCCTCGAGGCGCTGCCGTGGCTGGCCGTTGAATATCACAATCTCGACTGGGTTTGGTTGATACGCGAAGCTAAGGTCCGGGACGCTCAGAATCGGCTCGGATTCGTGGTGACGCTGGCACGGCAGGTAGCAGAGAAGAGGCGGGACAGTTCGACAGCGGAACGGCTCCACGAAATTGGGGAGATCCTGGACCGCGCACGCCTGGTTCGAGAGGACACCCTGTGCCAAGCCTCGCTCTCGGACGCCGAGCGCCGATGGCTCAGGCAGGCTCGTCCGGCCGATGCCGGCCACTGGAATTTGCTGACGGACCTGAACGCCCAACGCTTGCCTTATGCCGCATAAGAGACCACCGGAGCCCAAAAATTCCGGCGTCTTGCCGCCGGGTGCGGAGTTTTGTCACTTATCCTGGAATAGACACGATGTCACTGGTGTTCGAATGGGATCCACGCAAAGCCCGAACCAACCTGCGAAAGCATGGCGTGAGTTTTACGGAAGCCGCCAGCGTGTTCACCGATCCGCTAGCGCGCATACTACTGGACGAAGAGCACTCCGCCGTAGAATCGCGCGAAATCATCATAGGGCACTCGTCAGCGAAGAGCCTTCTCCTGGTCTCCTTCGTGGAGTTGGAGATTGGCCAGATTCGCATCATCGGCGCTCGTCGTGCTACCAGGAAAGAACAGAACGACTATGAAGAAAACGCCCCGAACTAAGCCAACAGCGAAACGAGTCCAGGGACTGCGGGCTGAGTATCGATTCGACTACACGAAAGCCAAGCCGAATCGATTCGCTCAAGGTACGCAGCCGGGATCGGTTGCGATACTACTGGATCCGGACGTGGCACGAGTGTTCAAGAGCGCGAAAGCGGTTAACACAGTTTTGCGGGCATTAGTAGAAACGATGCCGATGCGCGGGTAGTTTGGCCGGACTGTGTGGCTTGGCGCGCCTACCGGAGCCATTTTTAACCCCGCGGCGGACGGCCAGGGTCTGTCGCTGACGCTTCCGAAAAGCGCAGGGTTCCTCAACGGGCCAACGCAGCTATGCGCGGCCTCGACCCCCTGATTAGGTGTCGTAAATAAATAAACTTTACAACAACAATCAGTCGTGTTATTACGTTGGGTGTG
>OKRF01000253.1 GCA_900290315.1 Candidatus Sulfopaludibacter sp. SbA3
TTCGAAGGGGGTGTCCATCAGGTTGTCTTCTTTATGTTTGGTGGGGCCGCCCCAACTGGCTTCTCCGGCCTTATGGACGGCCATGTCCGCTGTGCCGTCGGGTAGGGTGAGACGGGTGTTCTGATCGGTCAGGTAGACCACCACGCGATTGAGTTGATGCTCGTGCATGGGGGCGCCCTGGTGGGCGGCGAATTTCACGCGGATGACGCGGACCTGGCTGTTCTCGAATTCGAGCTTGTAGTCTCGGGGGTCGACTTTGAGCGGGTCGAGAGCGGCCGTCACTTTTGTGGCGGGATTGCCGGGCTTCTTGACTTCGACTTCGACGATTGTCACTGGGGCGTCGCTGACTATCTCGGAGGTGTGCATACCGGTGGCCGGGCTCCATTTGACGTCTCCAGCCTTCCAGGCGAGGGTGGTCTTCCTGCCCTGGTCCGTAACGAACTCCTGCCGCCCCGCTTGCAGGTAGATCATCACGCGATCCAGCTTGTGTTCGTGGAGTTTCCCTTTTGCATGGGGCTGATCGTGAGCCACGATCACATGCGCCTGTTCGTTATCGATGCCCTGGCCGAGCAGGCAACAGGCAGAGACGATGCTGAGAGTAAACAGTCGTTGCATGATTTACACCTTGACTATGACTTCGCGCAGGCGTTCTTTGGTGAGGAAGAACTTGACGGACTCGAAGCGACCGAAGAGTTTTTCCAGACTGCGATTGTTGAAGAGCTGGACGGGGCGATGCAAGCTGCGCTCGGCCACATTGAGCAGGTTCGTCTCCTGAATGCGGAAGGTGTAGAAGGGGACGGCATTCAGTTTGTTGTCGGAGTGAAAGAACGCGAGCATGTAGCTTTTGGGCTTGACGATCAGGTGCAGGCGGTCCACCACGGCGGTGAGTAGCGCCGGCTCCAGGTACTCCAGCACGTCCCAGATCAGCACTCCATCAAACTGGCCTTCGGGATACTCCAGCGTCTGGCGCAGGAAATATTCGATACGGCCGGGATTGGCCTGATCGACGGTATCGTCGGGGCCGAAGGTATCGTGGAGAATGCGCAGAAAATCTTCCGAGTAGAGGCGGTGGCCCAGGTTGGTGATGAAGCTTACGTTCTGCTGGGTGGCGCCGCCCAGATCGAGAATGGTGAGTCCGCTCTGGTCGCGGATCTGGCTGAAGAACTCCTCGAGGCCGCGGCTGGCACGGGTGGTCGCGACCTCGTCGCCGGAATGCCGTGGCGGAAATGGCATGCGACCGGAAGCGGGCGGAGGGGGTCCTTTAGGCGGTTGGGCACCCTTGGATCCGCGCCAAAAATTCCTCAGCGGTCCTGAAAACTGCATCTGCGCCTTAGGACTTGTGATGAGGAGCGTTGGTAGCCACCGGCGTCGCCTGCGAGACCGGAGCGGCGGCCTGGGCGGCTGCCGGAGCGGCCGGCTGAGGCTTGGGCGCGGACTTGACCGGCTCGGGCTTCACGATATCGATGCTGCCCTTGAAATACGCGCCGTCCTCGATGATGATGCGGGCTGTGCGAATGTCGCCGACCAATCGGGCGTCTTTACGAATCTCGATCTTGTCGGTGGCTTCCACGTTGCCCTGCACGGTCCCCTGCGCGACAACTTCGCGCGCTTTCACGGTGGCGTGCACGGTGCCGTGGGGCCCGATGATGAGCTTATGTTCGAGGGCTTCGACGGTACCTTCGACGTCGCCATCGACGTAAAGGTCTTCCTTGCTGAAAATCTGGCCGACGATCTTGACGGCTTTGCCGATTGTGGCCGAACCACGACCTTCCGGCTCCATTCTTGGTGGCATGCTGGACACGGGTGTAGCCTCCTTTTTCGGTTCTTGGTAACTGGGAGCCACGGGAGCCTGGCTGGGCACTGGGCTCGGCGGGTTGTAGGGTCTCGGCGGATCTTCCTTCTTATTCCACATTGAGTCGCCCTCCCTGGGGTTTAGATATGAGAACGGTCATGATACTGCTCCTAGTCTAAAGGGGAGTGTCGGGAAAAGGCAAACGTTCTCAAGTGGATTATTTTCGGCGGCCTTTGGCGCGGGTCTTGAGGAGGATGGGGGTGCCCAGGAATCCGAACTGCTTGCGGATCTGGTTGGTCAGATAGCGTTCGTGAGAAAAGTGGAGTGCTGGCCCCTTATCGGTGAAGACAATGAACTCGGGAGGGCGGATGGCGGATTGCGTGATGTAGAAGATCCGGCGCTCTTCAAAGTGCAGATTTTCGACGAAACGGTTCAGTTCTCCGGTGGTGATTCGCAGCGATGCGGCCTGGTAGACCTGCTGGATCAGGCTGAAGAGCTTGTCGACGCCGTCGCCGTTTTTGGCGGAGAGGAAGACCACGGGGGCGTAATCCAGGAATTTGAAGGTATCGCGGACCTGCTGTTCGAATTCGCGCTTCTTCTGGCCGCCCTGGCCTTTGATTTCGTCCCACTTGTTGACACAGAGGATGAGGGCGCGGCCGCCTTCGTGGGCATAGCCGGCGATGGTGGTGTCGAGACCGACAACGCCTTCGGTGGCATCCAGCACCAGCAGCACCACGTGGGCCATGCGAATGTGGCGGCGGGCCATCACCACGCTGAGTTTCTCCGCCATCAGGGTGGTTTTGCCTTTGCGGCGGATGCCGGCGGTATCGATGAAGATGAACTCGGTGCCGCCGCGCATCACCGATTCGTCCACCGCATCGCGGGTGGTGCCGGCGATGGGTGACACGATGGCACGCTCCTGGCCGGTGAGGGCGTTGAGCAGGGTGGACTTGCCCACGTTGGGCCGGCCGATGATGGAGACCTTGATGCCGGGGGCCTCGCGGGGCGCTTCAATCTCCTTGGGGAAGGGCGCGGTGACGTGCTCCAGCAGGGCGTCGACGCCGATAGAATGTTCGGCGGAAATGGGGAAGACGTCGGCGACACCGAGGGTGTAGAACTCGTGAGCGAGGTCGCGGTGGGCGCCGGTGTCGGCTTTGTTGACGGCCAGGGAGACGGGCTTGCCGAGGCGCTTGAGCATTTGGGCAAGGTCGCGATCGGCGCCGGTGATCTCGGCGCGGCCGTCCACCAGGAAAATGATGTGGGATGCGGTCTGGAGGGCGACTTCGGCTTGGCGGAGAATCTGGGCAGGGATGTACTCGTGGTCGTGGACGACGATTCCGCCGGTGTCGATGACTTCGAAGGGGCGGCCGTCATAGTGCGCCGGTCCAACGATGCGGTCGCGGGTGATGCCGGGCTCATCGCCCACAATGGCGCGCCGCTGTCCCGTGATGCGATTGAAAAGGGTGGACTTTCCTACGTTGGGCCGGCCCACGATGACTACCGTGGGGATGGCAGTGGACATGAAACTCCATGATAGCTGAAATAAATCCGTCAGCCTGATCCGCGCGATTTATTGCGGATTGCGATAAATCGCTCGGATCAGGCTGACGGATTTATGGGCGTGTTACATTTTGAGATTGCGATACTACCCCATTTTTCTGGATTTGAAGGACCGGCCGGTGCTCGTTGTCGGCGCGGGTAAAGTGGCGCTGCGGAAGACTCGCGCGCTGGTGGAAGCGGGTGCGCGCGTTACGGTGGTGGCCCNNCCCTGCCGGTGCGCGTGGTGCCACGCCGCTTTCGGGCCTCGGACCTGGCGGGTGCGGTGCTGGTGTTCGCGGCGACGGACGACCGGCTCACCAACCATCGCATCGGCATCGCCGCCAAGGGCAAGGGCGTGTTCGCCAACATCGCCGACTCGGCTGAGGAGTGCCACTTCATCGTGCCGGCACGCGTGCAGCGCGGCAGCATACAGGTGGCGATTTCGACGGGCGGGGAGAGTCCCCGGGTGTCGGCGGAACTACGGAGGAAACTGGAAGACGTGCTGTAGCAAAGAAATTTGGCCACAGATGGACGCCGATAAACACGGATAAGAAGAGAATTTGTTTTGATCCGTGTTTATCCGTGGCCAATTCTCCTTGTTCTCGGGACTTGAAAACGAACGAAGACACATAGCGATCATCTGTTCTGCAGCGCCTTGCTAGAATCAAATCATTGCGATGTCCATCCAGATCCGATCCGGCGCGCGGCAGTTTTTTTCCCGTCACGGCACGCTGTCTAAGTGGCATCCCAACTATGAGTTCCGCCCGGGGCAGGTGGAGATGGCGGAGGCTGTGGAAGCGGCGCTGGCGGACAAGCGGCACCTGATCGTGGAGGCCGGCACGGGCACCGGCAAGACCCTGGCATACCTGGTGCCCGCGCTGCTCTCCGGCAAGCGCATCGTGGTGTCCACAGGGACCAAGAATCTGCAGGAGCAGCTCTTCTTCAAGGACGTCCCGTTTCTGCAGCAGCATTTTTCGCGGCCGCTCAAAGTCTGCTATATGAAGGGGCGGAACAACTACGCCTGCCGGCAGAAGATCTACGACGCCGATAAGGAGCCGATACTCAGCGGCCTGGAAGAAGTGGCCGATTTTCAGATCATCCGCGACTGGGAGAAGACGACCGAATTCGGCGATCGGGCTGAGATCAAGACTCTTCCCGAGGGCAGTACGGCCTGGGCCAAGCTGGACGCGCGCACCGACCTCTGCTCCGGCGCCAAGTGCCCCAACTACGAACGGTGCTTCGTGACCCTGATGCACCAGAGGGCCATGGAGAGCGACATCATCATCGTCAACCACCACCTGTTTTTCGCTGACCTGTCGCTGCGCGATGAGAACTACGAGGGCGGCATTCTGCCCGAATATCACGCCGTGGTATTCGACGAAGCGCACGAAATCGAGGACGTGGTGGGCCAGTACTTCGGCNNAAGACGTTTTTCAGCCTGTTCGGCGAGGCCGAGAGGCGCGTGGCATTTCAAGGCCGCAGCGCCTTCCGCGAGGACAACGAAGAGCTTTATTCCGACCTGCTGGCGGCGCTGGAACTCGTCGCTTCCCACCTGAAGCTGATCCAGAGTCCGCCGGACGAGATCATTCCGCTGTTCCGGCGCACCAGCGAACTCTCCCTGGGGATGCGCTTCATCATGGAAGAGGACGACGAGGAACAGTACGTATTCTGGGTGGAAAAGCGCGGACGCACCTGCTTCCTGCAAGCCACGCCGATCGATGTTTCCAAGATTGTCTCCGACCGGCTGTTTTCCAAGATCGATACTGTGGTGCTGACGTCGGCGACCCTGGCGGTGGCGGGCGGTTTCGATTACCTGCAGGGCAGGCTGGGCCTGGAGAATCCACGCACCATGGTGGTGCCGGGCCATTTCGATTATCAGAAGCAGGCGCTGCTATATGTGCCGCAGCAGCTTCCGGAGCCGAAGAACCCGGCCTTCGCCAAACTGGCTGCCGAAGAGGTGGTGAAGATTCTGGAGCACAGCCGCGGGCGCGCTTTCGTGCTCTTCACCAGCTACCAACAGATGCGCGTGGTGTATGATAAGGTCTCGCTGGAAATCGACTATCCCACGCTGCTGCAGGGAACGGGTCCGCGCAGCGCCCTGCTGGAGGAGTTCCGGGCGACGCCCAATTGCGTGCTGTTCGCCACCAGTTCCTTCTGGCAGGGCGTGGATGTGCCGGGCGAACAGTTGAGCTGCGTTATCATAGATAAGCTGCCTTTTGCGGTGCCCAACGATCCAGTGGTGAATGCGCGCATCGAGAACATTCGCAAAGCCGGGGGGAATCCGTTTTACGACTACCAGATTCCGCAGGCGGCCATCGCGCTGAAGCAGGGATTCGGGCGGCTGATTCGCAGTAAGAGCGATCGCGGCGTGTTGGTCCTGCTGGATAACCGCATCACCAAGCAGCGCTACGGCCAGGTATTTTTCGACAGCCTGCCAGACTACGGATTCACCACAAATCTGCAGGACGTGGAGAAGTTTTTCGATGTTTGAAGTGACAATTGAAGAGACCTTCGCGGCGGGACACGCGCTGCGGAACTACCGCGGCAAGTGCGAGAACGTGCACGGCCACAACTATCGCTGCCAGGTGAGCATTCAGGGCGAACGGCTGGACGAGATCGGCCTGCTGGTGGATTTCGTGGAATTGAAGAAAGTGGTTCACGGGGTGCTGGACCGGATGGATCACCAGTGGCTCAACGAGTTTCCGCCCTTCGACGTGCTCAACCCCTCGGCCGAAAACATGGCCAAGTACATCTACGATGAGGTCAGTTCAGGAATGCAGGGGAAAGAGGCAATTCGTGTGCAGTCAGTGCGTCTGTGGGAGACAGACACGGCGAGCGCTACGTACCGGCCCTGATGGCGGGGTAGGCAGGCGAGAGCGCCTGCCCCACCTTGTTTACCTCTAACGGCCGTAGTAGGCCGCGTTTTTGGCGGTGAATTCCGACCATTTTTCGGGAAGGTCGTCGAGGGCGAAGATGGCCGAAACGGGGCAGACCGGAACACACGCCCCACAATCGATGCATTCCACAGGATCGATATAGAGCAGTTCCGCTTCCGCGTGGTTGGGCTCGTCTTTTTTTGGATGAATGCAATCGACGGGACAGGCGTCGACGCAGGCTGTATCTTTAGTGCCGATGCAAGGTTCAGCTATAACGTATGCCATTGAGGTTCTTTTCCCAGGTACATATAAATAACACAGCGGGAGTGGAAACACAAACGAATCGGTTGCAAGCGGCTTCGACAAGCACCAAACTGTAAGGGATGCCAGCCAAAGTTCGAAAAGCAGTCTGCCCCGCCGCGGGGCTGGGCACCCGATTTCTGCCCGCCACCAAGGCCCAGCCAAAAGAGATGTTGCCGATTGTGGACAAACCCATCATCCAGTACGGGGTGGAAGAGGCTCTGCACTCGGGCATTCAGAACATCATCATCGTGACCGGTCGAGGCAAATCGGCCATTGAAGATCACTTCGACGTGAGCTTTGAGTTGGAATATCTGCTGGAATCGCGCGGCAAGAAGGATCTGCTGGCGATCGTCCACGGCATATCCGATATGATCAACGTCTCTTACGTCCGCCAGAAGGAGGCTCTGGGGCTCGGGCATGCCGTACTGAGGGCCGGCGAACTGGTGGGCGAGGAACCGTTCGCGGTGGTGCTGGCGGACGATTTGATCGAATCGGAGACCCCTTGCCTGCGCCAACTGCTGGATGTTTTCGACTTCTTCATGGCGCCGGTTCTGGCTGTGATGGAGGTGCCGCCGGAGAGCATTTCGTCCTACGGCGCGATCGACGCCGAACCGATCTCTCACAATGGCAGTTCGGATCGCCTGTATCGCATTCGCGACCTGGTGGAGAAGCCGAAGCCGGGCGAAGCACCCTCCAACCTGGCGATTATCGGCCGGTACGTACTGACGCCGGAGATTTTCGCTTCGCTGAACGCGATTGACCCCGGGTCGGGGGGGGAAATCCAGCTCACTGACGCGCTCCGGCACCTGCTGCGGAGCCGTCCTATTTACGCTTACCGGTTCGAGGGAACGCGGCACGACGCGGGCGATAAGCTGGGGTTCCTGAAGGCCACGGTGGAGTTCGCCCTGCACCGTCACGACCTGGGTGGAAAATTTCGTGAGTACCTCAAGGGGCTGAAACTGTGAGGGCTGGAGACTGAGCCGATGTTGCCAACCGGAGCCAAGGAACGCTTCGCCGCACTCTTGGGGCCGCGCAACTACCTCCACAAGCCGGAGGATCTGAAACTGTACGAGTACGACGGCGGGGTGGATAAGCATCCGCCGGACCTGGTGGTCTTTCCGCGGACCACGCAGGACGTTTCGCACATCGTGAAGCTGGCGCGCGAATATGGGCTGCCGGTGGTGGGGCGGGGAGCGGGTACGGGGCTCTCGGGCGGGGCTATTCCGGTGGAGGGCGGCATCCTGGTGGCGTTCGCGCGCATGAACCGGATTCTGGAAATCGATCTGGAGAACGAGCGCGCCGTGGTGCAGCCGGGGGTAGTCAACCTGGATATCACCCTGGCGGTGGAGGGCGGCGGCTATTTTTATGCTCCGGATCCCTCGAGCCAGCGCGCCTGCACCATCGGCGGCAACGTGGCGGAGAACGCCGGCGGCCCGCACACTCTGGCGTATGGGGTCACCACCAATCATGTCCTGGGCCTGGAATTGGTGATGCCCGATGGCGCCATTGTGGAGACAGGCGGCAGGGAGTGCGACTTGCCGGGGTACGACCTGGTGGGGCTGCTCACCGGGTCGGAGGGCACGATGGCGCTGGTCACGAAGGTGACGGTGCGGCTGATGCGCAAGGCGGAAGTGGTGAAGACTGCGCTGGCGATCTACGAATCCAGCGAAGACGCCGGACGGAGCGTGGCGGAGATCACGGCCCGGGCCATCACGCCGGTGGCGGTGGAGATGCTGGATGGCGTGATGCTCCGCATGGTGGAAGAAGCGACCCATGCGGGCTATCCCATGGACGCTTCCGCCGTGCTGTTGATCGAACTGGAAGGGCTGCGCGAGGCGGTGGAGGAGCAGGTGGAGCAGATTCGCGAGGCGTGTCTGTTGTGCGGCGCCCGCGAATTCCGGGTGGCACGCACCGCCGAGGAGCGCGAGCTGTTGTGGAAGGGGCGGAAGAACGCCTTCGGCGCGGTGGGCCGGGTCAGCCCCACCTACTACGTGCAGGATGGGGTAGTGCCGCGTACCAAGATCGCCGCGACCCTGAAGTTCATCGCCGAAGTGGCGCACCGTTCCGGTTTGACCATCAGCAACATCTTTCACGCGGGCGACGGCAACATGCACCCCATCATCCTGTTCGATCCGCGCAAGCCCGGCGAGTTCGCGAAGGCGCGCGCGTGCGGCGAGGCCATCCTCACTTACTGCATCGAGGCCGGCGGATCGATTACCGGCGAGCACGGCGTGGGGATGGAGAAGAGCGGGCTGATGACCAAGCTCTTCCCGCCGGAAACGCTGGACATGATGCGGAGCCTGAAGCTGCTGTTCGATCCGGAGGGCCACCTCAATCCGGGAAAGGTTCTGCCCACTGGCCGGGGCTGTCTGGAAATCCGTCAGCAGCCGCTCGTCGCCGGGAGCGAACTGCTGTAGGTTTTCGGGGGGCTGAGAGCAATGCTGTTCCCTTAGCCGGCACGTCGCATCCCGGCATCAGCGCTCCGCATTTTTCCTCAGTTGCCCAGGCGGGTCCTCACAGGAAAAGTCGTGGTGGTCGCCCGGAGCGGATTGGCGAAGCCAAGCGCGTTTGTCATTCGTAATCTGAGGAACTTCCCAGATCAGATTTGGGGCGCGTACTGGTCACAAGGGGATTTCGCGCCCGGAATTCGATTTCTATACCTGCGGCGTCAGGGAGGATGTATCCGCTCGTGCTCGAAGCGTGTCGAGCAATCGTGTCACGTGTGCAATGCCACGCTCGTCCTCGCTCTCGGCGAATTTGTTCCGTGCCGTGACGAGCCAGCAGCTTGTGGCGAACGTAGTCCACAACGAATTTCAAGCCTGCGACGCATGGCCCCTTACCGTATCAGGTTTCAGTTTCAGAGAGGTCCCTTCGCAGTTGTCGCCGGCCGTTTTTCCTCATACCCACGTCCGCAGTTTTGGATTACGATGCTTAATTCAGCACCTTTCTTGCGGAGGATAAAATGCCTGTAGTCCCCGCGGTGATACTCGCGGTAGTCGGTGTGGTCCTGACGCTTTTCGGCTGGTGGAAGCGGCGCAAGCTTCAGGCCAGCATGAGCTGGCCGCAGGTCGCTGGAACGATCATCGGCGGCGGCATCGAAAGCCGGAGGGAAAGGGACGATGACGGCGGTTATCGTGCCTCGTACACGCCGCAGGTGCAATACCGGTACGTGGCGGAGGGCGTAACGATCATCGGCAGTCGTATCGCTCACGTCGAGCGCCGCTATAACTCACACCCGAAGGCTGAAGCAGAGCTCGCGCTTTATCCGGTCGATTCGCCCGTCGTGGTTTACTTCAATCCGCAGAAACCGTCGGAGGCCGTCCTGGTTCGCAAGGCCCCCGGCGCCATCATTTTTCTTTGCGCCGGCATAATCATATTGGCGGTCGACGTCGTGGCGGCGCTCAAGCGCTGAGCGGTCCGCGCCCGCCGACGTATTGTGGGCTAAGGGAAACGATCAGATCCGCCGATATGGTGGGTATGAAGTTCCTCCGGATGTCCTTGGCGGCCGCCTGGCGGGTTGCGGCGTGATCCGCAATCGGGGAAAAGGACCACCGGCGAGATGAGAAGGTCCGCCTCACTGCGCTGGAGACTGACGATCCTGATCGCTGTCGGCAGCGTAGTCGCCGCCATCATTGCCGCTACGGGGTTCTCCTGGTTCGACCTGAACCGCTTCTGGCAGCACAGCGAGGCTGAGGTGAAGGCTGTAGGGAACGTGGTTTCGGACCAGGTGGGTCCGGCGATCACGCTGGGTGACCGGAAAGCGGCGGGCGAGGTCCTGGGATCGCTGCGCTCCGACGGCCTGATCGAGGAAGCGATTCTGTACAACGCCGACGGCGGCTGTTTTGCGGTCTACCGGCGGACCAGTATGGGCGGATGTCCGGCCGAAGCTTTGGGTTCGGTGCACAGCGGACCGGACAAACTGGCGGTGTCCCTGGAGGTGGTGGTGGGTGGTGACCATCTGGGGACTCTGGTGCTTTGCGCCGGCGTACCTTCGGTTTGGGCGCTCTTGTGGCAATATTCCGGGGGGGCGATTCTGGTCATCGGGCTGAGCCTGGCGGTGGCGGGAGTGCTGGGGATCGTACTCCAGTCGCGGGTTTCCTCGCCGATACTGGAAATCGCCAGGGTGGCGCAGCGGATCTCCCAGACGCACCAGTTTCAAGACCGGGTGGCGGTGGCTTCGGACGATGAACTGGGCGTCCTGGCCGAGTCTTTCAACGACATGCTGGAGGAGATCCAGCGGCGCGATACGGAATTGGCGCCGCACCGCCGGAATCTGGAGGAGCAGGTGGCCGAGCGGAGCCGGGTCAACGCGGAGTTGCGGGTGGCCAAGAAGAACGCGGAAGACGCCGCCCGCCTCAAGAGCGAGTTTCTGGCCAACATGAGCCACGAGATTCGCACACCCATGAACGGAGTCATGGGAATGATCAGCCTGGTGCTCGACCGCTGCACCGACAGCGAGGAGCGGGAGCAGTTGCTGATGGCGGAGTCCGCGGCGCAATCGCTCATCACCATTCTGAACGACATTCTGGACCTGTCGAAAATCGAAGCCGGGAAAATGAGTCTGGAGGCGATCGATTTCGACCTCGCCGAGACCGTCCGCGAGTCCCTGCGCATCTTTGACAGCGCGGTGCGGCAAAAGCATCTGGAACTGCGGCTATCGGTAGCGGACGGCTGTCCAAAATGGGTGCGGGGCGATCCGGCGCGGCTGCGGCAACTACTGGTGAACCTGGTGGGCAACGCGGTGAAGTTTACCACGGAAGGTTGGGTGCAAGTGTTGGTGGAGGTGGCCGGCCCGGGTGTTCTGCGGTTTGCGGTGCGCGATACCGGCATCGGGATTCCACCGGAAAAACTGGGCGCCATTTTTGAAGCGTTCACCCAGGCGGATGGGTCCCACACGCGCCGGTTTGGCGGCACAGGCCTGGGGCTGACGATTACGCGTCGCCTGGTCGACCTGATGGGAGGCCGAGTGTGGGCCGAAAGCGCCATCGGGCGAGGCAGCCTGTTCTCATTCGAATTGCCCCTGGAACCCGGCAGCCGGCCGGCGCCGGCGACGCCAGAGATGGCGATTTCAGCCGAGCCGATTCCGATGCTCCACGTGTTGGTTGCCGAGGACAATCCGGTCAACCAGAAAGTGATCTGCGCGATGCTGCGGCGGCAAGGCTGGAGCTACACGCTGGCCGCAAACGGAGTGGAGGCATGGGACGATTTCCGCGGCGGACGCTTCGATTTGATTCTGATGGACGTGCAGATGCCCGAGATGGACGGTCTGGAAGCCACCCGTCTGATCCGTGAAGAGGAACGGCGCCGTGGCGGTGAAAGAGTCCCGATTGTGGCGTTGACCGCCCATGCCTTCCAGTCCCAGCACGAACAGTGTCGGGCGGAAGGAATGGACGGAGTTCTCGCCAAACCGATTAGTTTGCCGTCTCTTTTGCGCGAGATTCGGATGGTGGTTCAGAATTCAGCAGTGAGCCCCGTATGACAGATCGTTTTCGTGGGCGGAACGCCCATCCCAAGAGGGTCGAAAAGCAGGGGCCGGGGGCCAGGGGTGGGGCCAGGGGCGGGGCCGAGGTTGTGTGACGGCCAGTGCAACCGGCGGCAAGACCGCCGGTTTTTC
>OKRF01000256.1:0-5138 GCA_900290315.1 Candidatus Sulfopaludibacter sp. SbA3
TCGCGCCGTGCCCATGCTGCCCTTCGAACTATCGACGAATATCTGCTCCCTGGTGCCGCATGCCGACAGGCTGGTGCTTTCCGCCCTCCTGGAAATCGATCATCAAGGCGAGGTGGTGGGCCAGGAATTCACCGCCGGAGTCATCCGCAGTGCGGAGCGGATGACCTATGCCAACGTCCATTCGTTGCTGGAGGGCGATGCCGGCCTGCGCGATCGCTACCGGGCGCTGGTGGCGCGCTTCGAATTGATGCAGGAACTGGCGCTGATCCTGAACCGCAAGCGCGTGCGCCGCGGATCCATCGATTTCGACTTGCCCGAACCGCTCATCGAATTCGATGAATGGGGCGCCATGACCGGTGTCACGCGCGCTCCGCGAAACATTGCCCATCGCCTCATCGAAGAATTCATGCTGGCTGCTAACGAAGCGGTGGCGGGGCACCTGGAACATGCCGGAATCGCGTCCATCTACCGCATCCACGAAGTGCCCGATCCGCGCCGCGTGCTGGAATTCGAGGAGGTGGCCGCGCATTTCGGGTACTCGCTCGGCATCGGCGCGATTCCGGTGAAGAAGTTCGGCTACACCGACAAGCGCCGCGATGGCAGCAAGCAGCGCAAAGAGATCGTGCTGCCCGGCCAGACGAATATCTCGTCGCGGCACTACCAGAAGCTGGTCTCGAAAATCGAAGGCAAACCCGAAGAGCGCATCCTCAGCTACCTGATGCTGCGTTCGCTACGCCAGGCGCGCTACCACGTGGATAACGTAGGCCACTTCGCTCTGGCGGCCGCCAGCTACACCCATTTCACGTCGCCGATCCGCCGCTATCCCGACCTGGAGATTCATCGCCTGCTGCGCGGCGTGATGGAAGACCGCATCGCCTCTCTGCCGCAGGAGGGCGAACTCCGCGCCATCGCGGAAGAAAGTTCGCAATCCGAGCGCCACGCCGCCGATGCCGAGCGCGAACTGGTGGAGTGGAAGAAAGTGAAGTTCATGGCCGAGCGCGTAGGCCAGGATTTCGACGCCCTCATCATCAGCACAGCCAAATACGGCCTGTTTGTCGAACTGGCCGACCTGTTCATTGAAGGCCTCGTGCCTATCGACAGCCTCCCCGGAGACCAGTACACTTATCAGGAGAACATCCGCAAGATCGTGGGCCGGCGCACTCGCCGCGAGTATTCCATCGGCGGCCAGGTGCGCGTGATTCTCGACCGGGTGGATGCCAACGAGCGGAAGCTGCAGTTTTCAATCCTGGAAGATGAAGCCCCTCGAACCAAGCGATCTGGTGTCAATCCCCGGCGGCACGTTTCTCATGGGCCAAAACGACGGCCGCGATGAAGAGCGTCCGGCGCACCGCGTCACCGTGGCGCCGTTTCGTCTCTGCCGCTACCAGGTGAGCAATGCCCACTACGCCGCGTTCCGCCTGTTTGACTACCAACGCGCCGAGCTGCCGGTAACTAGCGTGAGTTGGTTCGACGCCTCGGAATTCTGCGCCTGGTTGAGCCGTCAATGGGGATGCGAAGTCCGCCTGCCCACCGAAGCGGAATGGGAATTTGCCGCGCGCGGTGGCCTGGAACAGAAGTTATATCCCTGGGGTGACCGTCCTGTAACGGACCGGCCCCGCTACGCCGAACGTTGGCGCGAAGGTTCCGAACCAGTCGCCCAATCCGAGCCCAATGGTTACGGTCTCTTCGACATGTGCGAGAACGTGCACGAGTGGTGCAGCGATTGGTACGACCCCACTTACTACGCCGTTTCGCCCGCGGAGAATCCGCAGGGTCCGCCCACCGGCTCGCGCCGTGCCTCCCGCGGCGGCGCCTGGCGCCATCAGATTAAAATTGCCCGCTGCGCCGCCCGCAGCAGCATCCCTCCCGAATTCCGCTACGCCGACTACGGTTTTCGTGTGGCTATGTAGGGCACGCTTCAGCTAAGCTTCAGGTTGCCCCCGGCCGCAGGCCGGCGTCGCCGGAGCAGGGCGCCGTCTTTGGAGCTCGATAGGCTCCGTGCGCCGTGCCGAGAAACTCGCACTCCGCCGTAGCGCACCGGTGTGTGTCCATCGCCTGGGCACTTGGGTTTTCACCGACAACGCCCCCTATTTCGGCTTCCGCTATCCGCTCCCGCCACCTGGCAAGACTCGCACTCGGTGGCAAACCACCCCGCCACCGTGCCTTTCGAATCAAGCAACACCCCATCTCAAACCCGAGCAAACTGTTTTCAATACAGCAATGTTGCTCTATCCTATCAATAACTTACACCCCCCAAAGCCCACAGGCGACTTTCAGATTGGAGTGTCGCCAAAATTTGATTCCTCGTTCCTCGAAATCGCCTTCCTGGCCACCTGTCACTTGCCGCCTCCCCAACCCCTGCATCTTGCTAACCGCTTTGTCACCATAGAGTCTAATGAACAGCCGGATGGAGCTGAATGATGTACTGGCCGTCAGTAGGGCGCGGTCGGGTGATACCGACGCCTTTCGGGTGCTCGTCGAGCGCCACAGCCGATCTCTTTTCCGGCTGGCTTTTCGTATGACTGGGAATCAACAAGACGCAGAAGACGTGGTGCAGGAGAGCTTCCTCCGCGCCTACAAACAACTCGCCAAATTTGACGAGCGAGCCAGCTTCGGAACGTGGCTGTACCGCATTGCCGCCAACTGCTCGCTGGACCTGGTGCGCTCCCGGAAACGGCGTTCGGAGCACCTGGCGCCGGCGATGGATACCAGCGGGGCTGAAGTGGAAGATCCGGTAGTTTCGCTTCCTTCGACAGACCCCAACCCGGAACGTTTGGCGTTGAGCACCGAAGTCCGCGAGCGCGTGGCCGAAGCCATGCGCGATTTGAGCCCAACGGAGCGCACGGCGTTCGTGCTCCGCCATTTTGAGGGCATGTGTATGGAAGAAGTCAGCCGCGTGCTGGATTGCCAACCCGGCGCGGCCAAGCACAGCGTGTTTCGCGCGGTGCAGAAGTTGAGAAGGGCCCTGGAGCCCGTGGCGAGTCCGGCAAAATGAACCACCTTACGGAAGAACAACTGATTTTGCACTACTACGGCGAAGAGGGCGATGCCCTGGCCGCCGAGCAGCACCTGGACGAATGCGAGGGCTGCCGCGACCTGTTCGGATCGCTGCAGCGGGTGCTGAACGTGGTGGATTCCCTGCCGGTGCCCGACCCCGGAATCGGGTATGAAGCGCGGGTTTGGGGACAGATCGAGCGGGCCTTGCCGGTACGCCGGCGTTTCCGGCTGCCGGACATTTCGTGGCGCTGGATGGCCGCCGGCGCCGCCTTGGCGAGCCTGCTGGTAGCGGCGTTCCTCGCCGGGCGCTTCTTCCCGCAGGGCCGCAAGCCGGAAACCATGGCCTCGGCAGTCGACTCCCAGCATGGCGAGCGCGTTCTGCTGGTGGCCGTTGGCGACTATCTGGAACGGTCTCAGATGGTGCTGGTCGAATTGAGCAATGCCCACCCCCATGGGTCGTTGGATATCACTTCGCAGCAGGAACGCGCCGGGGACCTGGTCAGCGAGAGTCGTTTATACCGCCAGACGGCGGAGCATACCGGAGACGGAGCTGTCGCCGGGGTGCTGGAGGACTTGGATCGCGTGCTGCTGGACATCACCCACGCGCCTTCCAAAATCTCTCCGCGTGAGTTGGAAAGTCTGCGCCAGCGGCTGGAAGCCGAGGGCATTCTGTTCAAGATACGGGTAATGGGCTCCAACGTCCGGAACCAGGAAGAACCGACGGGAGCCGGCGGGACCTCAGGGGCTCGCCAGAAATTATAGAGGGTTAACAAACAACATGATTCGCTTTGCAAACGTGACACCAATATGCTGCCTTGTGGCAGCATCCGCCCTGGCGCTGGCCCAACCAACCGCGCCACCACAACCTCCCGCCACGCCGGTTCCGGCGCAGGCGCCGATGGCCGCTCCGGCGCCGTATCCCGTGACCACGCCGGCCCCGGCGGCCCCGACCCCGATGGCCCGGCCCAAGGTTTACTTGGAAGGGCTGTCGAATCTCGATCTCAATATCGATGGCGACGCCCTCCAGCGGAAAATCGATGACGCCATGTCCAGGATCGATTTCGATCAGATCAACGAGCAGGCCACTCGCGGTGCCATCGATGCCATGTCAAAGATCGATTTCGACGCCATTAACGAACAGGCCTCTCGCGCCGCCGAGTTGGCCATGAGCCAGGATGAAAACCTGCAACGCATCAAGGAGCGTGCTGCCGAACTGCAAGATCGGTTTACCCTGGACAAGTTCAACTTTAACGGCATGGTGGCCTTCGCCCAACAGGCGCCCACCGCGCCGACTCCTCCCATGCCGCCCCAGCCGCCCATGCATCAGATCGTGGGGCCGGGGCAGAACATCTTCCGCATCAATGGCCGCAACTTCGCTGTGGACACACTCTACGATCGCGGACAGCGCGCCCTCGACAGTCACAGCTTCGATACGGCTCTGGACGATTTCACCGAAGTGGCCACTCGCGGCGGCGCGCGCGCCGATGCGGCTCTCTATTGGAAGGCCTACACGTTGAATAAACTGGGCCGCCGCGACGAAGCCACCGCCGCCATCAACGAATTGCGTACCAAGTTCGCCAGCAGCCGCTGGCTGGATGATGCCAAGGCGCTGGAGATCGAAGTGAAGCAGTCCGCCGGCCAGAAGGTGACGCCCGAAAGTCAATCCGACGACGAACTGAAAATCCTGGCGCTTAACGGCCTGATGCAGTCCGATCCCGACCGCGCCATCCCCACTCTGGAAAAGCTGCTGAAGACCGCCCAGTCTCCCAAGGTGAAGAAGCAAGTTGTCTACGTGTTGGCTGTCAGCAGTTCGCCCAAGGCACAGCAGTTGGTCGAACAGATCGCGCGCGGCGGCGCCAATCCCGACCTGCAGGTGCAGGCCATTCAGTACTTGGACCGCGGCAGCAAGCAGACGAATCGCGGCCAGATTCTGGCGGAGATCTATGGATCCACCACCGATGCGGCCGTCAAGCACGCCGTTCTCAGCGCTCTGGTCGCCGCCAAGGACAAGGAGCACCTGGTCCAGCTCGCCAAGAGCGAAAAGAACGCGGACCTGCGGCTGGACGCCATCAGCAAGGTCGGCTCCACTGCCGATCAAGCCGAGATGTGGCAGTTCTACCAGTCTGAGACCGACCCCGCCG
>OKRF01000256.1:5148-12342 GCA_900290315.1 Candidatus Sulfopaludibacter sp. SbA3
CGATCAAGCCGAGATGTGGCAGTTCTACCAGTCTGAGACCGACCCCGCCGTGAAAGCGGAACTGCTGCGCCTGCTCTCCGGCAATACCGAAAAGCTCATCGAGATCGCCCGCTCGGAAAAGGACGCCAAACTGCGCCGCTCCGCCGTACAGAGCCTGGGCTCGGTGAAGGCCGCCAACACCAGCGACGCCCTGGTCTCCATCTACGGGACGGAACAGGACGCGCAGGTGAAGCGCGCTATCGTGAATGCCCTCGCCGGCCAGCGCAGCGTCCAACCGTTGATCCAGATCTTCCGCAAGGAATCCGACGTCGACGCCAGGAGATCCATTCTCCGCGCTATTGTCGACATGCGTTCGCCCGAAGCGATCCAGTTCCTCGAGGAGATCGCGAAATGAAGGGCACACTCTGGCTGATGGTGGCGGCGCTGCCGCTCTGTGCGCAGCCCAAACTGCTTACCAACGCCAAAGTGGATACGCGCTCCGCGTCAGCCGGCCTGGATCAAATCTTCCGGGCCGCGCTGAACGCCCAGCCGCAGCCCGCCTGGATCGGTTATGCCGTACCCTCTACGCGAACCTACAACCTGGGATGCGATTACGTGAACCGTTCCGATTTCAACCAGGCCGGCGTGGTTCACCTGGAGCCCCCCGACCAGGCCGTGATCCTGTTCCGCGTGGAGGCGAACACGGTGGACCGCATCCGCGCCCTGTCGCCGGATTGTGAGATCGATGCCGGCGGCGTTCCCATGCACTGGCTGAGCGACGTGCAGCCGGCGCAGAGCGTGGCCCTGCTGGCCACCTTCGTGGACCAGCACATGAACAACTTCAACGGAGCCCTGAGCGCCATCGCCATGCATGCCGACCCGGCCGCGGATCAGATGCTGGATAAATACGTCGCAGCCGATCAGCTCCAGTCGCTGCGCCTGCGTGCCATATCCTCCATGGGCAACCAGCGCGGGCGCCACGGCTTCGAAGCGATGAAGAACCTGATCGCCAACGATCGCGATGAGAAGGTCCGCGAGCGCGCCGTGCAAACGCTGGCCAACAGCAAAGAGCCGGAAGCGGTGGACCTGCTCATCTCCATCGCGCGCACGGATAAGGACGCGCGGGTCCGCTCGCAGGCCGTAGGCGAACTGGCCCGCAAGCCGGGTCCCAAGGTCCTCAACACGCTGACCGGGGCGCTGGCGGATCCCGATGAACAGGTGCAGCGCCGCGCCGTCACTGCCTTGCAGCAACTGCCCGATGGCCAGGGCATACCTCTGCTGATTCAGGTGGTGAAGACCACCAGGAACGATCAGTTGCGCAAGCAGGCCATGAATTCTTTGAAAAATTCCCAGGACCCGCGCGCCCTGTCTTTTTTTGAAGACGTTTTGAAGTAAGCCGGTGTAGCCTCACCCCTGGGGGCGGGTACCGCGGTTCTCCCGCCCCATTTTTTGGAGCCGCGGAGGGAGGACGCGGTCACGGTGATGGGCAACAACGACCTGCTTCCTGTGACAAGATGGCGCCATTTCTGAGGACTTCCGGAAGCGCCGATCCACAGAAATCCGTGATGGTCAAGAATTCTGGTTACTTGCCTGAGGTGAGCCTCGACGTCCCGCGATCATCCAACCGTGACCTCGAAGAGCTTGGCGTCTTCGGGCAAATCGATGTCTCCGGGCGTCAAGTAGAGTGATAGAGCCTCTCTGATATTCGCTGTTGCCTCCGCCTCGGACTCGCCGGCTGAGGCACAGACGGGAAGCTCCGGGCACACAGCAGAGTAATCGCCGGTCTCGGGATCAGGTTCCAGGACGACCCAAAATGTCACATTTACCGCATAGTGCCGGGCGTGGAAGCGCCGCGGTGACGCTAGCTAGCCGGGCACTTGGGGGGTGCAGAGTTCGGCAGAGTGATCGCGTAATCAGCGGGGCGATGGAATCATCTCGCTTTGGGGCCGGTCCGGAGGATCCGCGGCCACAAGACGACTTGCCGTTCCCTATTTCCGTGACCGGCGTTTGGCGGGAGGAATCCTGATGTCGTGCGAGACCCTGAAATCCCGCCGTTGTGTCGTATTGCAGTTCCAGCCTCTTTAGCCGATCATTGTAGAAGGGCGCTATTTAAGAAACGCGAGGTGACCGATGGACCAACGCTACTGGACTCCATCTGAACATTTGATTCCGGCACAGCCTGTTCCGCCGCCTTCCGCCCGGGACAACTCTCGTACTATCGCCTTGCTCGAGCAGTGGACGCGTGAGGATGCCACGAACGACCCGGCCACCGTCGCCGAGGCGGAACGCGAACTCGCTGAGTTCAAGGCGGCATTCAACGCAAATCGCCCTCCCGATAAGCCGATCTTTCCGTGAGTCGTTACCTCTTCCTGGATTCTGGGCCGCTTGGACTGGTTACGCAGCCCAGGATCTCCGCTGAAGTCCTGGCGATCAATCGTTGGCTCGTCGATTGCCTTTCGATCGGCGACACCGTGCTGGTCCCGCGATCATTTACTTCGAGGTACGTCGCGAATTGCTTCGGGCGCAGAAGACTGCTGGGCTTGCCCGACTGGATGCCCTCGTGGAGATTGAATCAAACCGATATTTGGAGCTGACGGACGGTGCGTTACGGCTCGCCGCGGAGCTATGGGCAAAGTCCCGACAGCAGGGACGTCCCACTTCGTCCGCGCACGACCTCGATATTGACGTGATTCTTGCTGCCCAGGCACTCACCTTTGACGGTGGTGCCGAGATTGTTGTCGTGACCACCAACACGCGGCATCTTGGCCAGTTTGTGAACGCCCGCCTTTGGAACGCGACCGAAGCGTGATTCGGCGAGAGGCGCACGCCAGACCGGCATTAGGCGGTATTTGATCGACGATCTCCCAGAACGCGACTTGGGACCAATGATGACGCCGAGTTGCGTTCGGGCGCCAATTGGAACGGAACAGCCGCGGGAGCGGCTCTGTACGAGTGATTCGCTCCGAGTTGTCACGACCCTTCATAGCAAACGACTCAGGTGACCTGCGAAACACGCGGGGGCTTGCGGAGCGCGGGGCGCTATGTTCTTCTGGAAAGTCTGTGGCCATTCTCACGTCAGAGTCGTTCCCGGAAATGCCCGACTGGACGCCCGAGCCAGATCGGGAGGCGTCATGGCGCATCTACGAGAAAATCGTCGCAGATACCTACGAGGAATATCCGGACTGCGAGGTCATCCGTGACCATAAAGTCGTGGGCAAAAGCGGTGTTTGCCCGGCAGATTGATGTCTGGGTAACTGGGTCCGTGGCGGGCTGCGAGATCCGGGTTGCCATCGAATGCAAATTCCATAAGGACAAGGTGGACATCAACCTGATCGACTCGTTCATCGGGATGCTGCAGGACATCGGCGCGCACAAAGGCGTCTTCATCACCACGACGGGATTCACATCAGGAGCCGAGGGTCGTGCGAAGGCAGCGGATATCTCGCTGAAGATCATGAGCCTCGAAGACGCGATGGAAACCGACTGGGCGGAATACCTCGGCGACAGACTGCCAAACCCTGATGGGCTGCTGGGGCAGCATCAACTGGGAATATTCCGAAGGCGGCCCACAGATGGGCTCATGCGATTCCTGCGGACAATTTCATATTAGGTGCGGCGAGTGCGGCCACACCGATGAATGCAGCGTTAGCTGCGACGCCAGCATCGGCAATGCGCATGTGCGCTGCACGGGATGTAATGCCTGCTTCGTAGTCGGCGTCGAGAAAGGCGAGCCGACCGACATTTCGGCCTGCACGCGGCATAAGGCTGAAGACTTGGAGGAACAGGAAGGCGAGGAAGAGTGAATCGGGCACAGCTTGTGCGGCGTCCCCGCTCAACGCCCGTTGCGGCATTCTGCGCCGTTACAGTCGCATAGCCGGGATCGCGGTGGGCAGCACGCTCCCGCGCCTTTTCGCTGCCCTAGCGCACCGCCGATCAGGACATGATGAAACCGATTAGAGCGGCTTAACGCGGTTCTCTCCGAATGGCGCGGGAGTGGCTGGCAACTTCGATTACTGAGGAGGCCTTCAGTCCTCAACAACGAGTCGGTATTTATTTGGCGCTCTGATCGCCCGACGCACCCGCACATGGGGGGCATGCTCTTTCACCAGGGCCTCGATGGCTAAATGGCTTCGTCTTCGATTTGGCATCCCGGGACAATTGAAGTCAGGTCGGTTGCGCCGATTGGAAGGTAATTCCCATCCATGATCAGCGGAGAGGCCCGGACATCGGTGAAACGGGGGCATATCAACCGGAATTCCTGCTCGTACTCCCAATCGTCCGACTTGACCGCGAGCATCAGTGCGTGGGCGTCTGGATCGTGAAGCAGGAGTTTTGGGTATTCCTTTTGATATTGAACCTTAACCGCAAGAAGGAACTTTGTGTTCTGGACCGCGAACCCAAGGCAGACCCCCTTGTGGTCACGGGCGTAATGCGACCACATGAGTGTAAGACATGGATCCGGACTGAGACAATAGACGCCCCATCGCGAAGCGATAAAACCTAGCATGTGGGTTGAGTACTCCTGAATCGCCGCCTTCAAGAAATCGGGACTCATGCGCAGCCTCTCGTCTATGTGATTCAGGTCCGCGCCACCCGTGCGAGTTGATATCAGAGCCTCCGCCGTGGCGGCCCGAACCTGCGGATCATCAAGAAGCGATGGGTTGAAGTACGGCTTGCAGTCCCACGGGTCATTAAAACTTGCGGGGTTGGAACACCAGATCCGATGGTTCTTAAGGATGTCGGTTAGGCGCCCGACGTGGTCATCCGCGCTCCTCAGATTGAAGTCCTGATAGTGATATAGGCTGGTCAATCCAAGTTGCCCAGCCACCTGCATTGAAGCTGCCATAATCTCCAATTATGGCGTGCTGACATGTTGCCTGCCAGGCAACGACCGCTCGCCGCCCATGCGAACCTCGCTCCACGACAACTGGCGGATGGCTCTCGTCGAATCACGTCAGTCAAAACGTTAGCGCTTTGACTGACTGTGCGCTAATCGGGCCAGGGGCGTATCGTCAGCCATCCGTACAAAGGTCGAATTGACCGAACACAGGGCGTCCCCGTTAGAGTGGTTTGATTACCCGAAGCGTGTCAACTCTTCGCTTAAAGGTTGAATCGAGCGCCCTGAAATGGGAGTGGTGATCGCGCCCGCTTCCCAAATGCCTGTTTGCCCGTCAATCGCCTACCGGGCGATCGTCCTGCTCGCCGATGTGAACGCCAACCTGGAAGACGTGGACCCGTCGCCTCTCTGCAGCGTGTTGTACTTGGCCGAATGCTCCAAGGCTTGGAATCTTGAATTCACGAGCCCATGGCGCACCGAATTGGCGCAAAGAGCGCTAGCTTTTATAAGCTAGGGATCCAGCTTGTAGACCTTCGTGCCNNAACCCCGAGGTGTTTTCCCGCCATTTTCATCCGGGCGAGTGAGGCCTCGCCTCGTGAGCATCCGGGCGATTGGGGGCGATTATCGAGCGTGGCACGGGTGGCGGGCTCGCGGCTCAGGATTTTCGAGGCAGGCTACGCTGTCTACGCGGCACAAAAGGGGCACCGCATTATGCGGCGTTAGAAGCCTGGCGGACGCTCCCCCATTACCGCGAAGCTACGTTCCAGCGCCAAGCCGGCGCGCCCCAGCGTACCTTCGTCGAACAGGCGGCCGATGAGGGTCACGCCGTGAGGCACGCGGCGCGGCGGGGAAAACTTCGGGAGCGGATGCTTCGGATCGGGCGCCCAGTCGCTGCGCGCTTCGGCGACTTCGACAAAACCCGCGCGCAGGGTCAGCGACGGGTGGCCGGTGAAATTGCTGATGGTCAGCATTTCGTCGCGGAGCGAGGGCACCAGCAGCAGATCCACCTGGGAGAAGACACGCGCCATCTCCTGCGCCACTTTGCGGCGGAAGCGGTCGGCCTGCACGAAGTCCACCGCCGAAAGGAAGCGCGCCTGGCGGAAGATGTTGGGCCAGGCATCGTCCACCTGCGCCTTCAACTGGCGCACTCCCCCGCTCAGAGTGAGTTCTTCGAAAGAGGCCGCCGCTTCGGCGAACAGAATCAGGTCGAGCGAATCGTAGGGCCAATCCGGGATCGCCACTTCCACGGGCACCATGCCCAGTTTCTTGACAGTCTCCAGCGCGGCGCGATCCACGGGAGTCGCGGGACTCTCTTTCATCCAGCCGGGGAAGTAGCCGACTCGCAGTCCCTGTACCGGAGCCGCCGCGTCGAAGTCCAGTTTGCTGGCGACGCTGGAAAGATCGCCCGGATCGGGCCCGGAGATGGCTTGCAGTACCAGCAGCGCATCCTCCACCGAGCGAGTCATCGGCCCCAGTTTGTCCAGAGACCAGCACAGCGTCATCGCGCCGGTGCGCGGTACGCGGCCGAAAGTGGGCCGCAGGCCGGTAATGCCGCAGCGCATGGAAGGGCTGACGATGCTGCCACCGGTCTCACTGCCGATGGCGAAGGCCACCAGGCCCGCCGCGGTGGCCGCACCCGGACCCGCGCTCGAACCTGACGCGCCTTCCTCCAGCAGCCACGGATTCATGGTCTGGCCGCCGAACCAGATATCGTTGAGCGCCAGCGCACCCAGGCTCAGCTTGGCCAGCAGCACGGCGCCAGCCTGATTGAGCCGCTTCACCACGGCGGCATCCGCGGACGGCACACGGCCGCGGAACGGCTCGGCGCCGTACGTAGTGCGCACGCCCGCGGTATCCACCAGGTCTTTGGCGCCCCACGGAATGCCGTGCAGCGGTCCACGATATTTGCCCGCGGCGATCTCCTGGTCCGCGGCTTTGGACTGCGCCAGGGCCTGATCGCCCATCAACGTGATCACGCAGCGCAGCTTCGGGTCGAAGCGCTCGATCCGATCCAGATAAAGGCGGGTGAGCCGCTCACTGGTCAACTTGCGAGCCTCGATCCAGCGGGAAAGCTGCGCCACGGGAGCGAATGCCAGGTCCTGATCGTTTGCCGGCAAGGGCGGGACCTGGCCTTTGCTGCGGATGAAGCGGTCGCGCTCCGGGCCCGCCTTCAGGCCAGGCAGGACCGGGTCCCAGAGCGAATAGGGCGACACCTCCGGCTCCAGTTTGATTTTGCGCGGTCCTGTGCGGCGCTCGTAGAGCGCGGCCATGGTGGTGCGCCAACTGCGCGCGGCAACGTCGCGTTCGGCGCCGCTCATCTCCACCTGCACCAGCTTTTCGGCTTCGGCGAATGTGGCAGGCGCCACCGCGGGGCCCAC
>OKRF01000256.1:12352-17519 GCA_900290315.1 Candidatus Sulfopaludibacter sp. SbA3
TCCGGCGCTTTGTGGCACGCCGCGGCCGCGCCCACCAGCCCGATGGTCGCACCGCTCAAGAACTGCCTGCGGGATTTGGACATGAACCACATTGTATGCCGCGCCTGCCACCAACTACACTATGCAAGGACGAACCATGCTCACCCAAAACCTGGCCCAATTCGAGATTCCCCGAGCGCTTCACTTCGACAAGGCGCCCGGCGGACTGGTGCGCTCGGTGATTGCCACGCCGGAAGCGGAAGCGGAGGTGTATCTGCACGGCGCACACGTGACGCATTGGGCGCCACGGGGACAGTGGCCGGTCTTGTTCGTCAGCCCCGCCAGTCTGTTCACGCCGGGCAAGGCGATTCGCGGCGGCGTGCCTATTGTTTTCCCCTGGTTCGGACCTCGCGGCGAGGGCAAGCCCGGGCCGCTCCATGGATTCGCACGCATCAAGGAATGGGCAGTAGAGGCTACCAAACACCACGACGACGGAAAGGTGCAGATCACCCTCGCGCTGGCCCCGGACGACGACACGCGAGCGCTGGGCTATGCCGCCTTCCACGTGCGCTTCCGTGTGACCGTCGGCAGCGAACTGGAAATGGAACTGGAGACCCGCAACGAGGGCGCGGATACCCTGATCTACGAAGAAGCGCTGCATACCTATTTCGCCATCGGCGATATCCACCAGGTCTCGATTTCCGGCCTGGAAGGCACAACCTACATCGATAAGACCGACGCATTCCGGCGCAAGCAACTCGGCAACGAGCCTCTGCGGATCGCCAAGGAAACCGACCAGGTGCACTTGAGCACCCAGGCATCCTGCGTGCTACACGATCCGGCGTGGAACCGTAGGATCGTGGTGGAGAAGAGCGGCTCGGACACCACGGTAGTCTGGAATCCATGGATAGAAAAAACCAAGACCATCGCCGATATGGCCCCCGAAGACTGGACGGGGATGATCTGCATCGAAACCGCTAATGCGGCCGATAACGCTATTCACCTCGCTCCAGGCGCGTCTCACACGATGACAGCGTCGATCCGGATCGATCTGTAGCGGAAGGGTAATCGAGTGCGATAAAGTGTAATTATAGGGCACGTTCTGTCCGGTGTGAGGATATTTGAAGAAGCTGCTTTTGCTTGGCGCCATCCTTGTGTTCGTTCTCCAGGCCTACAATTCCCCGTTGGCCACGATTGTGCTCAATTCGGCGAGTTTGAGCACCGGCAAATTGCCTTCCGATTGGAAGATTACGGTGAACCACGGACGGCCGGAAGTTTCCGTCTGCTCCGATAGTGAAGGCCCCTGCCTACACCTGAAAAGCGTGAAATCCTCGTTCGCGCTGGAACGGGCGGTGGATGTGAGCCCCTCGGAAACACCCTTCCTCACCTGGCGATGGAAGGTGACCCAGTTGCCCGCCCACGGGGATTTCCGGCGTGCCTCGACTGACGATCAGGCGGCCCAGGTGCTGGTAGCATTTGCCGACCGCAAGATCCTCAGCTATATTTGGGACAGCTCGGCGCCGAAAGGCACCGCCGAGAGTGCCAGCAACATTCCAATGGTTCACGTATTTGCCGTAGTCTGCGAATCCGGCGTGTCGGTTGCCAATCGCTGGCTTTCGGAAAACCGCAATGTGGCGGCTGATTACGAGCGCGCCTATGGGAAACCCGCACCACGCGTCAAGGGGCTGCGGATTCAGATCAATTCCCAACATACCGGCTCCGTTGCGGAAAGCTACTTCGGAGACGTAGCTTTCCGAAGCAGCCCGCAGTAATGACGCTCGTCACGGGGGCCTCCGGTTTCATTGGAAGTCATCTCGTCCAAAAACTCACAGCCGCCGGGGAAAGAGTACGCTGCCTGGTGCGCCGCCAGGTGACTCTGCCGCGTCAGGCCGAAACCGCATACGGCGATCTCAGCAGCGGCCAGGGCCTGGACGCTGCCCTGCACGGCGTCGATACCGTGATCCACCTGGCCGGCGTGACCAAAGCACTGAGCGCCCGGGATTATTACACCGGCAACGCCCGCGCAACCGAAACCCTGGCTCGCGCGCTTTCTGGCCACACCCTGCGACTGGTGCATGTCAGTTCGCTGGCCGCCATTGGTCCCAGTTCCGCAGGCGCGCCTCTCGATGAAGATGCCGACCCGCACCCGCTCACCAGTTACGGCAAGAGCAAGCTGGAGGCCGAACGCCTGGTGCGGCAACTGGTCCCGGATGCGGTCATCGTCCGCCCGCCGGTGGTGTACGGCCCGCGGGATACCGACGTGTTTCAGTTGTTAAGAGCGATTTCCAAAGGCGTCGTGCTGGAGATCTCCGGCGGCGAGCGCTGGTTCAGCGCCATCTACGTGGAAGACCTGGTGGAGGGCCTGATCGCCGCCGTACGCAGCCCTAACGGCGCAGGACGGGCCTATTTCCTGGCGTATCCCAAGCCGGCATCGTGGGGTGAATTGAGCCTTGCCGCCGCGCGCATCATGGGGCGCACTCCGCGCGTCTTGCGGATCGCTCCCGCAGTGGCCAAAGCCGTGGGAATCTGTGCCGAGTTATGGGCGCGGGCTATTGGTAGGCCCGGCATCATCTCGCGGGAAAAGGTGGCAGAGGCGCAATGCACCTATTGGACCTGCGACACGCGCCGCGCCGCCGCGGAACTGGGTTTTCAGGCGCGCACCCCCCTGGAAGCAGGGCTGGCCCAAACTCTCGCCTGGTATAAGGAGGCCGGTTGGCTGAGCTACTGAAGCGCAATACCGGTCCCGAAAACCTGTCGCGGGGCTTTTGGGCCGTGGACAAGGTGATTCTTACCTACCTCACCTTCACTGGCCTGCTGATTCTTGGCTGGTGGAGCCAGGTGCCCGATGCACCGGTGTATTTCGGGCTGCACATCGCAGCCGTCGCGGCGTTGCTGTACGAAGTGAAGCGGCCCAACCGTGCCAGTTGGGTATTCCGGAACTGGTACCCGTTGCTGTACGTAGCTTCCTGTTACAAGGAGATGGCGATCCTGATCCCGCCCATCCGGCATCACGATTCCGACCAGTGGCTGGCGGATGTGGACTTCGGCATCTGGCACGCCAATCCCACGATCTGGCTGGAGAGAATTTACGCGCCGGCGCTGACCGAATACCTCCAGATTGTGTACACCCTGTTCGTACCAGCGGTCCTATTCGTGGCATTTTTTCTGTGGAAAAAACGGAAATTCCGAGAGTTCCAATATTATGCTTTTTTAATCGCAATGGGATTTTTGACCTCTTATATCGGGTATCTCCTGGTCCCGGCGCGAGGGCCACGTTTCCTGTTGAAATCCTTAGAACACATACCGTTACAGGGCTTGTGGGGATTCCATGGGATGCAGCATTGGCTGGACTGGCTGGAATCGGCGCACTACGACTGCTTCCCCAGCGGCCACACGGAACTCACCATCCTGGCCTGGTGGGGAAGCCGGATGATCTCAAAGCGGTTGTTCAAGGTCTATTTCGCCTACACTCCGTCCATCATTTTTGCTACAGTTTATCTTCGATACCACTACACGGTAGACGTGATGGCGGGTGCCGTCCTGGCGTTCACATTGATCGCGGCTAGCCCGTCGCTTTACCGATTTCTCCAGGAAAGGGCGTAATTGTTTGGGTGGAATAGAAGTCGTTGCAGTGGACAGTAAAGGCGCGCAAAAGGAGTTCATCGAACTCCCCTATGCGCTTTATCGCAGTGAAGCGCATTGGGTTCCGCCGCTGCGTATTGCGGTCAAGGAACTGTTGGACAAAGCCAAACACCCTTTTTATAGCGAAGCGGAGACGGAGCTGTTTCTGGCGCGGCGCGACGGGCGCATAGTGGGCCGCATCGCCGCCATCCTGAACAAAGCCCACAACCAGTTTCACCGGGAGCAAGCCGGATTCTTCGGCTTTTTCGATTGCGAGAACGATCCCGCGGTGGCGGGCGCCCTGCTCACTCAGGCGCGCAAATGGACCAGTGAGCGCGGCGCGAAATTTCTCCGCGGGCCGGTTAACCCCTCCACCAACTACGAATGCGGCACCCTGGTGGACGGGTTCGATTCGGATCCCATGGTCATGATGACCTACAACCCGCCGTACTATGACTCGCTGATGCAGCAGGTGGGACTGCGCAAAGCCAAGGACCTGTTTGCCTACCTGAGCAACGCCAACCGCATCGAGATGAAAAAAATCGATCGCGTGGCCGACAAGGTTTTAAAGACCACGGGAGTAACCGTTCGTCCCATCAACATGAAAGATTTCGATGCCGAGGTGGCGCGCGTATGGGAAGTGTACGGCGCGGCCACTGGCGCCTGGTCCGGGAACTGGGGATTCGTTCCCATGTCGAAGGCTGAATTCGCGGCCATGGGCAAAGAAATGAAGATGATCGTGAAGCCCGATCTGGTGCTGCTCGGTGAAATCGGAGGCCGTGTAGTGGGCTTTGCGCTGGCTTTGCCGGACGCCAACCAGGCGATGAAACCGGCGAATGGGAGCCTATTCCCCACAGGGCTCCTCAAAATCCTGTATTATCAACGTTTGATCAAAAGTGTACGTGTTCTCGCCCTGGGGGTAGTGGAGGAGTACCGCGCCTCCGGGCTGGCGGCAGGTTTTTACGCAACGCTTGTCCGCAACGCCAGGAAATTGGGCTACGGCGACTGTGAGATGTCTTGGATACTTGAGGACAATGTACTGATGAATCGCTCCCTAGAGGTGATGGGGGCCAAGCGGTACAAGACATACCGAATTTACGATTGGAATTGAGGACCATGCGCGTATCGACTAGCGACATCACCGGCAAGAGAAAGGGCAGCGGATCCAACGATATTTTTGAAAAATGTCGCAACTTCACTCGTCCGAGTGATCTGCAATCCGCCGGCCTGTACATGTACTTCGAGGTGTTTGGCGAACGCGAAGGATGCGGGCCGGGCGAAGTCCGCATGGGCAAACGCAAGGTGATGATGTTCGGATCGAATGATTATCTTGACCTGATCAATCATCCCAAGGTGAAAGAAGCCGCCACGGTTGCACTCAAGAAGTACGGCAGCGGCTGCAGCGGCTCGCGGCTGCTCAATGGCACTCTGGACATCCACGTCAAGCTGGAACACGAGCTGGCCGAATTCGTGCACAAGGAAGCCGCCATCATTTTCGGCACCGGCTTCCAAGCCAACTACGCCACCCTTTCGGCCCTCACCGAAAAGGGCGACGTGATGATCTGCG
>OKRF01000401.1 GCA_900290315.1 Candidatus Sulfopaludibacter sp. SbA3
GGGCAAACTCGAGCCAGGCACGAAGATTCGCCAAAAGGCGGCGAATTTCGAGCCTGGCACGGTTTGCGGCGGACACTCGGCTCGGGATTTTCGAGCCAGGCGTCTGGGCGAGAAAACGGAGATATTGAGGTCTCATTAAACTTTTTCCTGTTTCTGCCGATTAGTCCTCTAAAGGAGGACGCGTGTGTTGAACCACGGCCCGGGTGTCGTCCTGGTAGTGGATGACAACCCCGTAAATCAGAGGGCGACCGCACGCTCCATAAACAGCCTGGGCTATCGGGCCAGGATGGTCCCTGGGGGCGCGGCAGCCCTGGAAGAGTTCGGGCGCTCTCCAGTCTCCCTGGTTTTGATGGATTGCCAGATGCCGGGCATGGATGGGTACCAGACTGCGGTGGAGATGAGGCTGCTCGAAGCCTCGCGGCAGACCCCGCACGTCCCCATCATCGCCCTTACTGCCAATCCCCTCGAAGACGATCAGGATCGTTGCCGGGCGGCCGGGATGGACGATTATCTGGCCAAGCCGATCCGCCTCGCCAGGCTGTCGGCCACACTCTCGCGGTGGATGCCCCAGGCTGCGCACCCGTTCCTCTGAAGTTTTCCCACACCCGTATCTTTTTCGTGCTGCCATTGAATAGCAGGTAGAGACTGCATGGCGAGTGAAAAGGAAAACGGACTGCTCGCGCGCGCCGCGAGCGGAGACACGGAGGCGTTCCGCCTGCTCTTCGAAACGCACCACGCCGCCATGTACCGTTTCGCCTATCGCCTCACCAGCACTGTGGATGCCGCCGAGGATATCACCCAGGAGTGTTTTCTGCGGCTGATGCGCAGCCCGGGATTCGACCAGGATCGCGGATCGCTGCGGCAATATCTGTATGGCATGGTGAGGAATCTGGTGCGGCAGCGCCGGCAGGCGAACGGCCGCGAAGTCCCCTGGGAAGACGATGAGGAGGATGGTCCGGCAGCCGGTCCGGATCCGATGATTTCAGCGGAACTCTCCGAAGGTGTGCAAGCGGCGATTGCCGCGCTGCCGCCGCTGCAACGGGAGGCCATCGTGTTGTTTGAACTGGAAGACCTGTCGCTGGAAGAGACAGCGGCTGTGGTGGGAACTGACGTGGGCACGCTCAAATCGCGCCTGTATCGCGCGCGGGAGCGGCTGCGTCGCAGCCTGGCCCCCTATCGCAGCTACAGCCGGACCCCGGAGTCAAGAGGAGCGATCCATGAATCCACTGAATGATGACGAATTGAATTCTCTACTTCGCCAGGCCAAAGACAATCCGCCGAAGCCGGGCCCGCAACTGGCGGCGCGCGCCTTGCGCGCATACCGAAGAAGCGTGGCCCCGTCCGCGGCGTGGCGGTGCCCGATCACCATTCCGTGGCCGCTGGGAGCCCTGGCCGCCCTTCTCCTGGTGGTGCTCGGTGCCGTGGGTAGCCGCGTCCTGCGGCCGCCTTCCGTCATCGTGCAAACCCGCACCGTGGAAATTCCCGCCGCGAGCGAGCGTGTGGTGTATCGCGATTGCCCAGCACAGCAGACAGAGCCCGGCGCGGGAATCGCTAGTCTAACCTTTAAGGAATTACCACCCGTGCGCCAGATTAAAGCGCGCGTGGTAAGGAGCATTCGAGATGACCAATAACAAAACGATACTTTCCTTATTCTTGCTCGCAGCTTCCGCGTCTGGCCAGCCCGGCCTATTGGGATCGGTCGGGACGACGTCGCGCGATGGCTGGAAGTTCAGCGTTTCCTACGTCGCCAAACCGCCGCTGTTGCCCGGCCAGCACAGCAGCGTTCAAGGCAACACCGATGTGATTCACACCGATACCAGCGTGGGCGGTCCGGTGATTTTCCATCGATTCCTGACCGACCCCGCCTCTCAGACCTACTTTGGATACGACGTGGTGGTCGAGCCGGTCAATCTCGGTCGCCCGGATGGCAATGGCATCAGCACCGCCCGGTGGAAGTTTCAACCGTTCAGCCTGCGTGCCGATCAGTTGATCAAGAAGTATCATGCGGCCGAGTTCCGGCCACTCCCCGCGCCGCAGCTCCCTTCGGAAACCTTCCAGTCGGGGCAGACGATTGCGATCGATCTGCTGGCCAATCCGGCCACGGGCCAGAGGGTGGTGGACTACATCCAGGTCTCGTACGAACCCACCGGCTGGGTTCCCGGCAATGCTCCGCCGCGGGACTTTCGGGTCTCCGATGTGCTTCTTCACCTGGTGGCGCCTGAGCTGCGCCTGAATGACTCCACGGTTACACCGGCGATCATGCCGGCCCAGGTAATCAGGCGCAAGCTGGTGTGGGTGTCAATCCCCGGCCACGGACGTTTCCTTTTCTCACTGGCGCCCGTCTCCGATCCGCGGAATTACCCATTCCTGAAAGCAGGCGTGGTGAATGGTATGAAGATCTCGTTTGTGTGGAATGGCGACCGCTTCGAACTCACGAGCCGGGAGCCTATTACGGAGTCCAGCGGAGCCTGGAATCTCTATGTGCTGGCCGCGCCGGCACCGGCCTCCCCGTCCGGGTTTTCCTTTGGGGCAGTCGATTCCGTGGAACAGTTTCTCTCCCAGGCCCAGTAAACGTCCCCTCCCCTACTCTGTGACTCCTGCCCTGGTAACGCCGGCGGTCTTGCCGCCGGTCCAACTACTCTGTGACTCCCGCATCCCACGCCTGTGCCCCTGCTGCGACCCCGCCTTTCCCACCTCTTCCCCCTGCAAAACCATTCACATCCAGGGTCCTCGAGACGCATTTGTGTTAACATGCAGGAGGATCGCTCCGGCTGTCCTATTGCGTTTCCTTTCCCGAAGTGAACCACCTTTAATACATGAACTTACGCTCTCTTTTTAGCCTCTTCTCCTCGGATCTGGCGATCGATCTGGGGACGGCCAATACGCTGGTCTACGCCAAGGGCAAGGGCATCGTCGTGAACGAGCCCTCGATTGTCGCCATCAACAAAAATACCGGGGAAGTGGAGGCGGTCGGCAAAGAAGCCAAAGAAATGCTCGGCCGCACTCCCGGGAATATTGTCGCCATCAAACCCATGAAAGACGGGGTTATCGCCGATTTCAAAGTCACCGAGCGCATGCTGAATTATTTCATTCAGAAGGCGCACGGCCGCAAAATGCTGGTCCATCCGCGCATTGTCATCGGAGTGCCCAGCGAAATTACGCAAGTGGAAAAACGCGCCGTCATGGACTCGGCATACCGCGCCAAAGCCAGTGAAGTACACCTGGTGGAGCAGGCCATGGTAGCCGCCATCGGCGCCGGTCTGCCCATCACGGAACCTTCCGGCAACATGGTGGTCGATATCGGCGGTGGCACCACAGACGTGGCGGTGATTTCTCTCTCCGGCATCGTCTACTCGCGCAGTGTGCGGGTGGCGGGCAACGAGATGGACGACGCCGTCATGCAGTATCTGAAGCGTAAATACAACCTGCTGATCGGCGAACGTACGGCCGAAGCCATCAAGATGGAAGTGGGCTCGGCCTTTCCCCTGGATAAGCCGATCACCATGGAGATCAAAGGCCGCAACCTGATTGAAGGTGTGCCGCGCACCATCACCGTGGACGATTCGGAAATTCGCGAAGCTCTCGGCGAGTGTGTCGCAACCATTGTTAACGCCATCCGCGTGGCGCTGGAGCGTACGCCGCCCGAGTTGAGCGCCGATATCAGCGACCGGGGAATCGTGCTCACCGGTGGAGGTGCATTGCTGAAGAATCTGGATAAACGAATCCGCGAAGAAACCGGGCTGCCCGTTTCCATTGCCGACGATCCCTTGGCGTCGGTGGTGCTGGGAACGGGCCGCATGTTGAGTGATTTCCGGTTACTGCGCAAGATTTCGATAGACTAGGGACAGAAGGCGTCCCTGCCATGGAGTCCTTTCTCAACCGATACCGGCACATCACCGTCCTGCTACTGGTGATTTGCGCGCAACTGGTGCTTTTGGCCGTGCAGGTCAAGAACGATCAGGACGTGCGCTTCATCCGCATATGGACCATCACGGCGGTGACCCCCGTGGCGCGCCTGGTGGAAGGGCTGCGCGGCGGCAGCGTGGGCTTCCTGCACAATTACATTACCCTGCACGATACCAACGCCGAAAACCGCCACCTCAGGGAAGAAGTAGGCCAGTTGAAGCTGCAAGTCATTTTCCTGCAGAATCAACTGAACACGGCCGATCGGGCCAAGGCTCTGCAGATCTTCCAGGCCACCACACCATCCAAGACGCTGGCGGCCAACGAGATTGCCATCGCGCCCGGGACCGATTCCAAGGTAGTGACGGTCAATCGCGGATCGCTCTCCGGAGTGGAGCGGGGGATGGCGGTGGTGACTCCCGATGGCATTGTGGGCAAAGTGACTGCGGCCTATCCCACAGCATCCATGGTGCAACTGGTGACCGATCCCGAGTTCGCCGCCGGCGTGATTTCGCAAAAGGGCGGGGTGCGCGGCACGTTGAAAGGGCAAGGCACTCCCAACTGCAAGGTGGATTACGTTGCCGTAGAAGAGAAGGTCGAAGTCGGAGAGTGGTTCTATACGTCGGGAGACGATCGCATCTTTCCGCGCGGTTTTCCCGTGGGCATAGTGCGCGCTGTACGCACCCCTGACCGTGCCAACTTCAAGGAGATTCTGCTGGAACCTGTGGGTGTGCAGCATGGCGTCGAAGACGTCCTGATCATTCTGCAGGGCGTCCATCAGGACATACCGGACACGCCGCCAGCGAACCAGCCGGTTTACCTGGAGCCGCCGGTGCCCGCTTCGGCAGCCGGAGCGCCCGGCGCCCAGCCCGCGGCCGTTCCCGCCGTGGGCACGGAAGCCGACAAGCTTCGCACGTTGTACAAAGCCATTGGCGACGCCGAGAATCACACCTACGGGGAAGGCGCTCCCGGAACCAAGCCGCCCGATTTCAACATCAAGCTGCCCAACGGGGCTACTGGGCCTCCCACGCCCGCTGCCGGCACCGGCATTGCGGCGCCTGTTCCCGGCGCCAAGCCGCCAGGAGCGCTGCCCCAGACCGGCAACCCTCCGGATGCCGTACGACATGCCAATCAGGCTGCTGGTGATCCGAGCGGCGTGTCTAAGAAATGAGCTACCCCGACGGCCGGATCCTCCTCAATAGCCAGCGCGAAGGGCAGGTCTCGCGGTTCCGTGCCTGGGTTCTTCTGGCCGTGCCGCTGGGCGCCATCCTGTTTCAGGTGTACGTCCCGCTCTTCTTTCAGTTCCTGCGCTTTCTGGAAGTGCCGCTGCTGGTGGTGGTGTACTTCGCCATCATGCGCCGCAGCCAGATCAGCGGGCTTGTCATCGGCGCACTGGTAGGCCTGGCGCAGGATTCGCTTTCCAATAAGCCGCTCGGCATGTATGGGATTGCCGAAACGCTGGTGGGCTATTTCGCTGCCTCTGTAGGCATGAAGTTGGATGTGGACCATCCCTTCATCCGGTTGTTGCTCTCTTTCCTCTTCTTCATCGTGCACCGGTTCTTCTACTGGATCATTCTGCGCGCCATGCTGGGCAAGCAGATGGCGTTCGATATTCAGACCACGCTCGTTCTGGCGCTGCTGAATGCGGTAGTGGGCGTGTCTCTCTTCCATTTCCTGGACAAGCTGCGCGAAACGGCGTAGGCCATGCTGCTCGCTCTGCTCCAGTTCACCTGCTGGGAAGCGGCGCTGTTTCTGGCGGCCATCGCGCTCGCTGGCGTGATCGGGCGCTCNNCGCCGCGCTCTTCTCATTCACCGGCACGAATTCGCCGGCCGCATATTGGATTGCCGCCGCTCTGTGCGCCGCCGCGGCAATCGCCGTGCCTGCGGGCCGGCGGGCCCTGCGTGTCTTTCCAGGGACCATCGGACATCTTCACCTGTTTCGCGCGCGCTACGCCCTGGCGGTGCTGGCGGCGCTGTTGGCGCCACTGGTGCTGCTCTCGTTTCATCCCGTGGATGAGATCGATTCCATCAACTATCTGCACTACCTGATCGAGTGGATGGCCAATCGCTCCACGCCCTACGATTTCGCCACTTACTACGTAGCCTTCTGGGAACTCTCCTTCCTGCCCACCTGGATGGTCACCCGAGTGGACCTGTTCTTTCCGCTGCTGGAGTTGAAATCGCTGGTCCTGCTGGCGCTCGCCGCCTGGCTGCTGGGGCGCGAATTCAAGCTGCGCGCGGCCTTGTTGGGCGCCACGGTACTGGGCAGTTGCCTGCTGCGCCACATGTGGTACGCCGTTTCGGGTATCTCCACGCTGAAGAATGACATGCTGCACGGCGTCGGTTTCCTGCTACTTACACTGGTCGTGGTGCGGGCCACCCGGCGTCGCCTCACGCGCGCGGACATTGCCCTGCTGGCCGGCGGCGTCATCTTTGCACCGGTCAAGTACCTGGGGATTTTCATCGTACCCGTCGCCATTGCCGCCATCCTGTGGTTCCGGCGCGAGCAGGTGCGGAGCCATCCCGCATCGACGATTCGCGCAACTCTGGCGATCGGCGTGCTCGCCCTCGGCACCAGTTGGCACTACTACGTGCATCACGTGTTGGAATTCGGATCGCCCTTCTATCCCGTGCAGATCAATCTGGGACCCATCCATCTGCCCGGCCTCGCCGATCTGTCAAACACGTCGCTGCTCTATAACGCCCGCAATCCCGAGTTGTGGCGCATCTTCTTTCTGCCCGCTTCCGGCATTTCCCACGCGGGGCTGATGTTTCCGCTGGTGCTGGCTCTGACGCTGCTGCTGAGCGCCGGGTGCTGTGCCCGCGCCATGTTCCTCTGGCTGCGCCACGGCCGGGCACCGGCGCCGCTGGACGCCGCGGCGTTCCTGATTCTCTGCGGCTGGATGTTGTATTTCCGCTCGGCACTGGGGGCCGGAGGCGCGGCCGGCGACCTCGGGTTCATTCGCAATGACCTCAACTCCCTGCGATACGCCGAAGGTGTGCTGGCAGCCAGTGAGCTGTTTCTAGTCGCACTCTTCCAACGCATCGCGCCAGCGCTGGTAGGCGCCAACCTGGCCAGCCGCCTGATTTTGCTCTATAGCCGGATTCCCGCGCAGGTATTTCCGCTGTCGCTGGTCCTGCCGGCCGCTGGGGCTGTGCTGGTGACGCTGCTGGCCGCCTCGCGCCTGCGGCCACGGCTGCGCGCGGCGCTCTGCCTGGCCGCACTGGTCATAAGCTGCCCGTTTCTGGTGGAGCGCAACCGAGTTCTGTGGACTCCCTATTGGAACGATCTGAAGCCTGCGCTATCCGCCGTCCGCACGCAGGGACTCGCGGTCCTGGCGCTCACCGACGGGGGCTATTTCGCCGGACAGGTGGTGGCGGCTGGCAATCCGGTGAATCCCGCGGTTCGCGCGCTGCTGCCGGAGCAAATGGACCAGTTGCCGGTTACGGAACGGCCGGCCTACCTGGCGGTACTGTTTTCGCCCGGCTCCGAAGGCGCGGCTACCTGGCGCATCCGTTATGCTCCGTACTACGCCAGGTGGGGGTATTCCCTTGTGCGGGGAGGCGAACAAGGATTGCTGCTGCGCCGATCACAAATCCATTGACAGCGTTTACATTAGGTGTTACTTACCTTAATGAGATATTCGGGTCTTTGTATCAGCCAAGAGGTCCTGGTGCATCCCTGGGCGAGGAGAAGACCTGTGTCTCACGGTGGGTGAGCCGATCAGGGGCAGTTGTCAGACTGCCAGGGTGTGACACAAGGAGATTCATGTGAGAACCGTAGGCGTCTGTTTCGTGATTTGTCTTCTGTCACTTGGCACTTTCGCGTATGCTCAGGAATTCCGCGCCAGCATCTCGGGCCATGTCACGGATTCCACGGGGGCAAGCGTTCCGCAGGCCAAAGTCCAAGCCACAAACATTGCAACCAAAGAAGTCAACAACGCAACAACCGACAATTCCGGGGGTTATACAATTCCGTTGCTGCCACCGGGAATCTACAAATTGACCATCCAGGCAACCGGTTTCAAGCAGTACATTCGCGAGAACGTCAGCCTGGAAATCAGCCAGGCTGCCGGTATCGATGCCAAACTCGAACTGGGCGATGTGACCCAGACGGTAGAAGTCACCGGCGAGGCCGCGCTTCTGGAGACTCAGAGCGCGAGCCGCAGCGGCCTCATCGATACCAAGGAAGTAGCCGAACTGCCGCTGAACTCCGGCCGCAATCCCTTCATGCTGGGGCTCACCGCGTCCGGGGTCACCTTCCGCGGAGCCTCCATCTGGCAGCGCCCGTTCGACAACGGCGCCATCGCCGATTGGGTAGTCAACGGCGGCTGGCAGGAGAGCAACGAATTCCTGCTGGACGGCGCGCCCAACAACGCGCAGATGGGTACCAACAATATCGCCTATGTGCCCATGGTGGAGACGGTCCAGGAATTCACCATGATGCAGAACACCTATGATGCACAGTACGGCCACACCATGGGCGGCATTCTGAACACCGTGATGAAGAGCGGCGGCAGCACCTTCCACGGTACCGGTTGGGAATTCCTACGCCGGTCCGCCCTGGACGCCAACAACTTCCAGAACAATTCGGCTTCGGTTTACGCGCCCAGGCCGAACCACTACCTGGACGATTACGGCGGGCAGGTATCCGGGCAGGTGATCGTTCCGAAACTGCTCAAGCGGGATGGCTACATCAAGCTGTTCTATATGGGCGCCTTCCAGAACTATCGGGAAGCCACAGCCGATCCGCTGCTGGTAAGCTGGCCCACTCCCGAAATGCGCACCGGCGATTTCAGCAAACTGGTCAATGGAGCCGGACAAGCCATCACCATCTACGATCCCACCACCGCCGTCTACGACGCCAGTGGAAACGTCGTGACCAATCGCCTGCCATTCCCGGGGAATATCATTCCAGCGAATCGCGTCAATCCTGCCGCGCAGGTGCTGACGAAACTGATGCCGCTGCCGAATACCACGACGCCGGGCTACCGGTACGGCACCGGGGACCTCAGCCTTCCCGACGTCACCGACCATGATGCCTACTACAACATGACCATCAAGTTCGATTGGACCGTGGGCGACAAGCATCGCTTCTTCATGCGCGAAGGGTCCAACGACCGCACCGAGCATCACCGAGCATCGTCCTGTCAACGGAATCGTAGGCATGGGCGAGGATGGCCAGTTGCCCTTCCAGCGCATCAACGACACCTACGTGCTGGACTGGACGGCCACGTTGAATCCGACGACTGTGCTCGACGTCCGCGCTTCCAATACCCGCTTCATCGAAAAGGGCTCCGGCTTCGATAATGCCGGCTTCGATTTGACCACGTTGGGCATTCCGAAGTCGCTGGTCTCGCAACTGCCCGGCGGCTACTTAATGGGCGTATGGAGCGTCGGCGGTTATCAGACGTTGGGCCGCACTACGAGTGACAACATCACCAACAGCTACGGTCTGGAATCGAGCATCACCAAGGTTGCCGGCAAGCACTCCCTCAAAGCGGGACTCGACCTCCGCCGGATTCAATACCTCGTCCTGGACACCGGCAGTATTCTGGAAGAAGACTTCAACTCTACCTGGACGCAGCAGATTTACAACAATGCCGGCAACGGCTTGGGTGGAGATGGCTACGCCAGTTTCCTGCTGGGGTATCCTAGCGGTGGACAATCCAACTATGCGGCGTACCCGTTCTATCGCCAGTGGTACATCGCGCCTTACCTGCAGGACGACTGGAAAGTCAACAGCCGGCTGACCGTCAATCTGGGACTCCGGTTTGACATCAATGAGCCCATCACCGAGAAGTATAACCGGCTGGATTATGCGTTCAATCCGAACATGACCAGTCCGCTGGGGCCCATGGTCGCCGCCAATATCGCGGCCCTCAAGCTGAACATCCAGCCGCAGTATGCCTCGCTGTACGCCAACCTGTCGAATCTCAAGGGAGGAATGCAGTTCGCGGGCCAGAACGGCAACTCCGCCATGCCGGCTAATATCGACTGGACCGGCCTCCAACCCCGCGCCGGCTTCGCTTACCGGCTGAAGGATAAGCTGGTAGTGCGCGGCGGCTACGGGATGTACGTCATCAACCCCAGCAACGACTGGATGATCACCAACGGCTTCAGCAACAACACGTCGCTAAACAATAGCAACGACGGCGGCCGCACCCCGATCGCGGGCGTGATGAATAACCCGTTCCCCGCCGGCATCAACCCTCCGCCCGGATCCAGTCTGGGGGCGTTGACCTACGTGGGCAAGAGCGTCAACTGGTTCAATCCTAACTTCAAGTTGCCGCGGTCGCACCAGTTCTCGTTCGGATTCCAATACCAGATCAGCCAGGCCGGCACGCTCGATGTTTCCTATGTGGGCAACCGCGCGGCTCATACCCAGTCGAATTTCCCATTCGACACGAATCCCAATTACGATTCGTGCAGCGTGATGTATGGTGCCCCGATCCCTACCGGATTTGCCTCGCCCGCGGCCTACTGCAACCAGACCCTCCCGAACCCGTTCCAGGGTCTGGCGCCGTTCCTAGGCACCAGTTACTATACCGCGACTACCATCTCGCTCAACCAGTTGCAGCGGACATACCCGCAGTTTACGGGTGGTACCGAATACGGCTTGAATACCGGCCACGTCTGGTACAACTCGATGCAGCTCAACTACAACCACCGCATGCGCAACGGCCTCAACCTTCTGCTCAATTACACCCTGTCCAAGCAGAATGAGCGCTGGGGCTACCTGAATTACTATCAAACCCCCATCCAATATCAGGAAGGACTCTACTACGCCGACCGGCCGCACTTCATCAAGGCGACCGTGGTGTATTCTCTGCCGTTTGGCAAAGGCAAGAAACTCCTGGCCGGAGTACACGGCGTCGCCGACCGGGTGGTCAGTGGTTGGGAGTTCAATACATTCATCACCGATTCGCCCTTGGGTGAGCCCGCCAACATGCCCGGCAGCATTGTGGCGATCAAGAATCCCGGCCTGGGCAACGTGCACTGGGGAGCCAACAAGGTGCAGATCAACAACAACTGCATCCTGAACGAGGACGATACGGGGGCTGTCGCGCCACTGCCGCAAAGCATTGCCAACGGCTGCAGCGCGACGGATTGGTCGGGATACGATTGGCTGCAACTGCCGCCTAACTACCGGCCCAACCAGGTCAACTCCTATCGCAGCCCCAACGTCCGCGTGCAAGGCACTTACACCATGGATGCTTCGCTCATCAAAGAGACCCGCGTGACCGAACGCGTCCGGGCCCAGTTCCGCGCCGAAGCATTCAACGCGCTCAATCACTGGAACTACATGCTGGCGAACGTGAACAACACGGCCACCGATCCGAACTTCGGCAGCATCATTCCGCACACCCAGTCGACGCAGGCGAGCGTCAATCCGCGCTCCATCCAGATCGGCTTTAAGGTGCTCTGGTAAGGTCCCGCGGTCGAAGGACACGCCGCAAATCCGTGCCAGGCTCGAAATTCGCCGCCTTTGGGCGAATCTTCGTGCCTGGCTCGAATTTGCCCTTATGCACCGCCTGACAGGCCGCGAAGACGATTCAATAACTTTGCTGCGGCCGGGCACCTTTCCTCGACCTCTGCAGGATCGATCTCGGCAAGCAACTTGAACGAGGGTGCACCCTTCGCGTATCGACGGGATCCACAACGCTGGCGCTGTTCAAGGCCTTTAAGACTTGCTCCTTGGAGATGGCTTCCAGTGTCTCCCACTTTGGGATGCCATTTTCACGCCAGTGTTGTCCGAAGAACCGCTGGAGCGCAACCCGATCCGCAATGAACCAGGTTTCCATGCAACAAATCATGAGAAAGGCGTCATCATCACCTGCTCCCTCTGGCTTGTCCCAGTTGTCCTCCGGCCGCGCTTTCAGGTGTTGCCATGGGGAGCACTCTTGCGCCGGCAAGCTCTCACTGTCGACAAGCAGCAGGGGCAACTCGTCCGGGCGCCGATTCCGAACTGGTGTCCTGTAAAGGTCGAAGGTCTGAGTCCGGCCCTTGCCGCGCACGGGTCGAGGCATCCGGTTATCGAGCCCAGCCCTTTCAAAGAAAGCTGTCCAACCCTCTCGAAAGCGTTCGTCAAGGTAGGCGCTGTCGCCTCCGCCCTCGATGTAAATCTTCACTCTCACCAGCGATTGCCCCCGAGTTCTCCCATGCTCCAGAGTTCGCCGAGCGAGTAGCGTTCCAGCCAGTCCTTCAAGTGCTCACCGTCCAGACGCTCGAAGCAGGATTCATCCTCTCCTTTCTCACAGACGATGACGGCTTCGGGCTGCTCCGCCAACGCGTCCACAAGCATTCGGGAATGCGTGGTGACCACAAGCTGAGTGCGTTCGGCTGCATCGATCAACAATTCGGCGATTTGGGAGATCACGTCCGGGTGCAGGCCAAGTTCGGGTTCCTCAATGGCAATCAATGGTGGAGGATCAGGGTCGAGAAGAATAACCAGCATATAGAGGTAGCGCAGTGTGCCATCGGACAGTCGCGTGGCGGGGACCCGGCGGCCAAACGCCTCTTCGACGAACAGTTGCATGGTTCCCCGCTCCATGCGGAACGTAATGTCTTCAATTCCGCCATACAGTTTCTTGAGTGATGGAATCAGTTCCTTGTTCAGCTTTTTAGATAGGCTCAAGTTGGACAAAACCAGGGCGAGGTTTCCTCCCCCATCTTCGATCACATCGCTCCGCCCATAAACAGCTTGTTCCCGGCGCAGAGCCGCTCCTGGACCGAACGACCAGTTGCGGAACAGTCGGATGTTGCTATAGGCATCCTGAAGCCTAGTGAGCATAGGATAACGCTCCGGGTCTTTAAGCTGCGACAGAATGGACGCGCCCGGAGCGAACTGCTCCCGCTTCAAGTCTCGTGTCTCCTCAAGATCCCGCAACACTGGGTTACCACGCCGATACCGATAGTAAAACGAGTCAGGCTTGTCGGGGTCGGCCGTCTCATCCTCGATCCGTTCGTCAGCCACTTCGAAGCGAGAGGCGCTCTGGCGAATACTAATGACGTGACGTAAATCGACGTTCTTGATGGGATTCGTCACCACGGNNTTCCACAGCCACTCTTGCGGTCCTCCTCTCTCGTAGACCGGTGCGGAAAGATCTTTGGGAGCCGCGGGAGCAATGCCAGCACCTCGATGAGATTCGTCTTGCCCGATCCATTTGCCCCGATGAGCACATTCAATCCGCGCAGGGGAAGATCGATCCCGTTTGGGCTGAATGAGAGGAGCCCCGATACCTTCAGTCGCTTGATGAGCAGATTGTCAGGCTGGGCCATACGTCGATTCTAACCGTATGATCCGCCAGCGGAGCAATCGGATAAGATAAAAGATCACCGACGAGGAGTCTTCCTCACCGTCTCGGCGGTGAGCAAATTCCCGTGATCATTCCGCCTATCGATCCGAATCTCGAAGAGCGCTTGTCGGGCAACGGGCCGCAGCATGACGATGCACGTTTCGCCGCCGGGAAGATCACCGCTTTCCAGTACACCACTCTTGGCATTTTCCTGTTTCTGATCGGCGGATTCTGGAGATTGCAGGTGCAGAATCCCCAGGTCTACGACGAGCGTGCCCTGCAGAACAGCATCAAGAGCTTCCCCATTCCGGCGCCGCGCGGCCGCATCCGTGACCGGGACGGCCGCATCATTGTCGACAATCATTCTTCCTTCACCGTCTGGCTGGGGCGTGAGAATCTCAAAGAACCCCATCTCAAACCGATCGCCGACGGCCTCGACCTGGAGTATAGCGACCTCGTGGCGCGTGTCCAGAAGGTGAAGTCCCAGCCCAAGTACGTGCCCGTCCGGATCAAGAGCGAACTCTCCGCGGCCGACCTGGCCTTCATCGATTCGCATCGGGACTTTTTCCCCGAAATGGAGGTCATCCAAATTCAGAGCCGCCTGTATCCGCAGAATGGCGTCCTGGCTCACGTGATCGGATATACCGGTGAGATCAGCGAAGAGGACCTGGATCTCCCGGAATTTGCCAGGTACAAGCCCGGCCAGGTGATCGGGAAATTCGGCATTGAGCGCCAGTACAACGCCATCCTGACCGGCGTGGACGGGCAGCGGCTGGTAGTCGTGGACCACAACCTGACGGAGCGCGAGAAGCTCGCCACCAAGGAAGCCATTCCCGGCAGAGATCTGCGACTCACCATCGACCTGGATATGCAGGCCGTGGCGGAACTGGCAATGGAAGGCAAGAACGGCGCCGTGGTGGCGCTCGATCCACGCAATGGCGAGGTGCTTACCATGGTCAGCCGGCCGGCCTTCGACCCCAACAAATTCCGCGAGAGCTGGAAGGAACTGCTGGACAACCCCGACCATCCACTCATGAATCGCGCCATCCAGGAGGCCCAGGCTCCCGGATCCACTTTCAAGCCCATCATGGCCATGGCGGCCCTCGAGACCGGGATCATCGACACTCAGTTCAGCGTGCACTGTCCCGGCGGCGCCACCTACTACGGCCGCTATTACCGCTGCCATCTGAAGACGGGACACGGCACGGTGACCCTGCATCGCGGCATCGTGGATTCCTGCGATACCTATTTCTACGCCGTGGGCGACCGCCTGGGCATCGACAAGATCGCTTTCTACGGCGACCTCTTCGGTTACGGCCGGGCGACGGGAATCGACCTTCCACATGAAGCCGCCGGCGTCATGCCCTCATCCCAGTGGAAGATCCACAACCAGCACGATCGCTGGTTCGGCGGCGAAACCATCAACGTTGCCATCGGGCAGGGCGCGCTGACGGTCACTCCCCTGCAGTTGACCCGCGCCATGGGCGGCCTGGCGATGGGCGGAGTCTGGTATCGTCCCCACCTGGTGAAGCAGGCCGCCGAGCCGCCAGTCGTTCACAAGTTCAATCGGGATCATCTCAACCAGGTGATCGACGCCATGTATGGCGTGGTGAACGAGGCAGGCGGAACGGGCACCTGGGCCGAATTACCCGGCATCCAAGTGTGCGGCAAAACCGGAACGGCCCAGGTAGCCTCGGCCGATTTCGTCAGGAGCCAGGGGAACGTTGCCAATCTGAAGGACAATGCCTGGTTTGTGGGCTTCGCGCCCTGCCAGTCGCCGGAAATCGTGGTGACGGCCTTTTTCGAACACGGCGTGGAAAGCAAGTTCGCCGCCCCCATCGTGCGCGACGTCATGAAGGCCTACTTCGACAAAAAGGCGCGCGCACATTAGGCTAGGCTGAGTTTTTGTCGTCTGGGCGTTCCGCCCGCGAAACTTCATGAAAAACCGGTCGGTAACGCCGGCGGTCTTGCCGCCGGTACGGCGAGCGAAGCGAGCCGCACACAACCCGGGCCCCTG
>OKRF01000492.1 GCA_900290315.1 Candidatus Sulfopaludibacter sp. SbA3
AACACGGCGAACCGATTGCGGCCGCTGAACTCGATGATGCTGTCGATCACGGCTTGAGCCCTCCGCCCGCTACGGGCTTCATCTGGCTTTCCGAATTCAGCAGGAAGGCGCCGCTGATGACGATGCGCTCATCGGCCGTCAGCCCTTTGACGATCTCCACCCGGCCGCCGAGGCGCTGCCCGGTCTCCACCTGGCGAGGTTCCAGGTAGCCATTGCCGCGATCCATAAAGATGGTCTTGGCGGCGCCGGAATCCAGCACCGCATCGGCCGGTACCATGAGGCGGCGCGCGCCTCCCAGTTGCATTTCGACATCGACAAACATGTCCGGCCGCAGGCGCATTCCGGGATTGGCGACGTCGAGGCGCGCCTTGAGGGTGCGCGTGGTGGGGTCGATCTGCGGCTGCAGATAGCTCACCCGCGCGGACAGCGCCGCCCCGCCGGGCAGTTCGATGCGCGCACTTTGCCCCAGACGCACCTGCGGCGCGTCGGATTCGGACACGTCCGCCATCACCCAGACGCGGCTCAGGTCGGTGATGGCGTAGAGTTCGGTCTCGGGCATAATCTTCTGCCCCGGGAAGGCATTGCGCGTGGTCAGGTATCCCGCGGCGGGAGCGTAGAGGGTGATCGATTTGATCGCCTTGCCCGTGCGTTCGACTTCCGCTACTTGTTCGGGTGAGAGGTCCCACAATTCCAGGCGGCGCCGCGCGGCAGCCACTAGCGACTCGCCGCTGCCAGCCGATTCACTCGCCGCTGCCAGCCGATTCGGCCAGCGAACTGTGACTCATGACGTCGCGCGCTTTCAGCGCCAGCAGCAACTCCTGCTGGCTGGCCAGCATTTCGGGGCTGTAGAGGGTGAGCAGCGGCTGGCCTTTCTGAATCAACTGGCCGGTGAAATCGGCGGAGACGTGCTCGATCCAGCCTTCCACTTTGGAATGGACTCGGGAGATCTGGGTTTCATCGGCAGCCACGCGGCCGGCAGCGCGGATAGTCTGGCCTTCCGTGATCCATTCCGCCTGGCCGTAACGCACGCCGATCAACTGTTGCTTGTCCTGGCCGATCAGCATGGTGTTCGGCGGCGGGCCCTGGCCCTCGGCTGCAGGGGGAGCGTCACCGGCATACACAGGTTCGAGTTTCATGCCGCAATCCGGCGCGATGCCGGGCTTGTCGGACTTGTACCAGGGGTGCATGGCATCCACGTAGTACAGAATCCTGTGCCCGCTCTTGGCTTCCGCGGGCCGGGTGCTGTACCAGCGGCCATAGCCGAAGCCGAAGACGAACACGAACGCCACCGCGACCAGAGTCAGCAGGAATTTGACGGCTCTCATGGCTTTGCCTCCAGCGATACACCGGTGAGTTCTTCAAGCTTCGCCAGCGCCAGGGCGTAGTTCAGTTCCTGTTCGTGAGCCTGCTGCTGCGCGTCGATCCTGGTGATCACGTTGGTCAGGACGGAGAGGAAATCGGTGGCGCCCGTCTCGTACGAGGCCAGCGACGATTCGATGGTGAGCGAACTCTGTGGCAGGATCGTATCGCTGTAGATCTTCATGAGGCGGAACGCCGTTTGCGCCGCGGCATAAGCCTCGCGCACGCGGAACTGTAGGTTCTGTTCGGCCGCTTCGAAGTTATGGCGCGCCTCGCCGAGAAGCTGTACCTGCTCATCGAGCGCTGGACGCTGCCTGGCAGCGGTGTGCAGGTGCAGGGGAATTTCGATGCGCGCTTCGTACATCGAGGGCATGGCGCCCATGTTGTAGTAGCCCGCCGAGACGGTGTAGTCGGGGTGAAACTCCTTGCGGGCGAGATTGACGGCCAGTTCGCCGCGCTCGATCATTTTGCGGCCGCGGCCCAAGTCGGGTGCAGTCTCGGCGGCGCGCGCCAGCAGTTCCTCCACAGTGAGAGGGAGCGCGGGCGGGTCGGCATCCTCAGGCACGCCGACGGGGCTGCCCGGTTGGCGATTGAGGAGCGCGTTCAATTCCGCCTCCGCCGAGCGGCGGTCCTGCAACATTTGGATGATGCGAGTTTCCAGAAGCGATAGCTGGGTCTGCGCTTTCAGGATGTCCTGCTGCGCCGCTTTGCCCGCGGAGTAGCGGACCTCGGAGACGCCGATGGTGCGTGACACCAGATCTTTGCCCTGGTTCAGAATCTCCACCATGGCGTAGGTGTGGTGGAGCATGTGGTAGGCCTGGATGACGCGGGAGCGGACGCTCAACTGCACTGCCAGGTATTGCTGGAATTCGGCGCCGGCCTCTTTGGCCGCGATGCCGCCGCGCAGTTTGAGCTTGCCGGGGTAGGGAATCTCCTGCGACACCATCACGCCGATATTGCTGGTGGGCTGGCTGCCGAGTCCCTGGCCGGGCAACGGTCCGCCATTGCTGGCGTACCCGAAAGACAGGCGCGGATCGGGCAGGCTGTTTTCCTGCGCGGGGCGCAGACGGGCGGCTTCGTAGCGTTTCTGCGCCGCCAGAATCTCCGGATTGCGTGCCAGCGCTGTGGCGATGAACTCCTTTAGCTGTATAGGCTTGGCGGCTCCTGAAAAAACAAGCAGGAGCGCCCAAAAAGCACGCATGATCGACTCCTTTCCTGACTTGAAAAAACAGATTGGGACTCAGGCGAGGGCGATCAAATACGGAAGACGGAGTGGAGCAGACAGAGATCCGGCGGCCAATCTTGCGCCATCGGGACTACGGGCGATGATGAATCTGTTTGCGGCGTCGGCACGGGGGCGAGGGTGGCCACAGGCATCGCGACGGGGGGTGGGACGGGAGTGAGAATCGCAACGGTCTGGTTGTCGCAAGTCTTGGACATTCGTTTGCAGTGGCCGGCAGGATCGCAGCAAGTGCTCTTGACGGGAGCGCATGCCAGGGCGCTGGAGACCAGGGCGGCCACCAGGAAAAAAACAACTGCGAAATGGGCAACGGTGCGCAACACAGCTCGCACCCGGAGAAGCAATCGGCGTGCCATCGCTCAGAACGAATGTTTGCAACGATTCGAAGGGTGGGGCGTGGGGCATTTGGCGCACCTGACGCTGTGTGTATGCTCGATCTTACGCCTGACCTGCTTCCAGGAGTTTGAGAAGTTGGCGGGCGTTAACGATTTTCGTCAGCTTATGGGGTTTGTCGAAGTGCCTGGTATTCTCCGTGATGATGTAATGGGCCTTGGCGGCCCACCCGCTTTTTGTCCAAGTGCTTCAACCGTTCGTACTGAAACACGCGCTGCATTCCTCGACGACGACCGGGGTGACGTAGGTCCTGATTTTGTTGGCGGCGACAAGATCGAGAATCTGGGCATTTGGTCCGCTCGGGGAGATGGCGGCGGAAACCAAAACGCTGGCGTCAATGACGACCCGGGTCATTTGGCGGGTTGTTTACCAGCCTTCAGATCGCGCCTGGCTGCCGTGACGGCCGCTCTGATTTCGCGCATGGGCATCTTGTCCAGACCCTTTTCCTGGGCGTCTTGGCGGAGGTCGGCCACGGCTGCGGCCAGTTCCTTGAGTACTTCTTTCCGGCTTCTCTTGGGGCCGGCGACTAGGGGGCGATCGATGGTGAGTTGGGGAGTCACCAAGAAACGCGGCCCCTCGATAACGTCGACTTTCATGAGGGTACCTTCCGTTACGCCGGCTATGTCTCGCAGCCGGCGGGGAAGGACCATTTGGCCTCTGCGTTGGAGTTTGATGAAGGCTTGGGGCATGATAGGACACATTCTGAAAGTCAGTCGGGCTGACTTTCCGTTTATTCTCCCGTTTCTATCATAGCGGACATCGGAGGGCCGGACAGCGATTGACCCGTTGACCGGTATCTGCGATATCCTGAAAGCAGGGATGCCCAGGGGTAGATTCCAGATCGTGGTATTGGCCGTGCTGCTGCTGTTTGCCAATACATGGTGCGTGGCGCAATGCGCGATCACGCCGTGCCAAACGTCGAAGCTCCCTCCGTGTCACCGCCATCACCAGTCGGTAAAGCCGTGCGCTTCGTCGGTGGCCGTGGAAGCGTCTCGCCCCGCGCTTCATTCTCCGCTGGCTGCGGGGGCGATTGTGGCCGCGGCGGAATATCAGCAAGCCACGGCGCCTGTTGCCGAATCGCTGGCACATCCCATCTCGCCGCCGCCGCCCTTAGTTTCGACGCCTCTCCGCGCCTGATTTGGGGGCCAGCCTTGCGGCTGGCCGGACAAGCTGAAGCATGTCCTACCAAACGTATGAAACTGATTGGATTACTGTTTCTATTTGCAGTTTGCGCCGGCGCGCAGATGAATGAGGCCGGCATGTACCTCATGGACATGGCGTCCGGCACCAGCCGCAATCCTGCATCTTGGGAGATGCCGATGCTGATGACGCGCGCGGGCTCGTGGAACCTGATGTTCATGGGAACGGCGTTCGTGGTGGAGACGCAGCAATCGGGTCCGCGCGGCGGCGACAAGCTGTATTCCGCCAACGCCTTCATGGCGTCCGCCGGGCACAGCCTGTGGGGCGGCAGCCTGATGCTGCAATCCATGCTGAGCCTGGAGCCGGCAACCATCACCAACCGCAGCTACCCGTTGCTCTTCCAGACCGGTGAGACCGCCTACGGACGTCCGCTGGTGGATGCCCAACATCCGCACAATTTCCTGATGGCGCTGGGCGCGCAATACGCGCACAGCCTGGGCGGCGGCACGGTGCTGCAATTTTACTACGCGCCGGTGGGCGACCCGGCGTTGGGACCCGTGGCCTACCCGCACCGCGCCTCCGCCGCCGAACTGCCGCAGGCGCCCATCAGCCATCACTGGCAGGATTCCACTCACATTGCCGACAACGTGGCGACCGTGGCCATGCAGCATGCCTGGCTGCGGCTGGAGGCGAGTGGCTTCTACGGCACAGAGCCGGGCGAGAACCGCTGGCACATCGATTGGGGACCCATGAATTCGTACTCCGGCCGCTTGAGTGTGGCGCCGTCGAAGGACTGGATGTTCCAGGTGTCGGCGGGCCGCTTGTCGCGTCCCGAGCGGCAGGAGCCGGGGCAGGAGCCGGGCGACGTGACTCGGGTGACCTCTTCGCTGCATTACAGCCGGCCCATGGAGGGGGGCAGTTCCTGGTCCACCAGCCTCATCTGGGGGCGCAACCACAATACCTTCACGCAACACAATCTGAATTCGTATCTGGCGGAAACGGTCTACCCCCTGAGCCGCCGCGATTTTCTGACCGGCCGCTGGGAACTGGTGGACAAAGACGAGCTTTCGGTGACCGGCATCTTCCGAATCGGCGCTTACACCGCCGGATATACGCGCGACATAGGCAGTCTGAAATACCTGGAAACCGGCATCGGGGCCAATCTGACGGCCTATACGCTGCCGGATGCACTCAAACCGTATTATGGCAGCCGCCCCTGGGGCGTGAATTTCTACCTGCGGCTGCGACTCAGAAAGGAGAATTTGTGAAACGAACCATTCTATTGACGCTTGTATCGACGGGCCTGCTGGCAGCGGCCGACCAGACCTTTACCGGAGTCATCACGGACACGATGTGCGGCAAATCGCACGAGATGATGGGCGGCCAGTCCGATGAAAAGTGCGTCGCAATGTGTGTCAAGGGCTCCAGCCAGTACGCATTGTTTGACGGCAAGACGGTCCTGCGCCTGAGCGACCAGAAGACGCCGGCGAAATTCGCCGCCAAGCGGGTGAAGGTGACGGGTACGCTCAACGAGAAAACGCAGACGATCAAAGTCAGCTCGATGGAAGCGGCGAACTAGCCCTGAACCACCAGGATCTCGCGGACTTTGGCGCGCAGTTCTTCCACCGTAAACGGTTTGGGCAAGAGCGCGTGACCCTTTTCCACCACGTATTTCTGCACGACGTGCGTGTTGTCGTAGCCGGAGATGTACAACACCTTGAGACCGGGCTGCAGAGCGGTGAGGCGATCTGCCAGCATGGGGCCGCTCATACCGGGTTGGACGACGTCGGTGATGAGCAGTTCGACAGGCTCCCTTTGCTTCTTGAAGAGCGTCAGGGCATGTTCACCGCTATCGGCCGTGATTGCCAGGTAGCCCGACTGGGTTACCATGGCGCCCACCAGTTTGCGGATCTCCGGTTCGTCATCCACGACGAGAATGGTTTTCTTGGCATCGGCCATTGCATCCCGATTGTAACGGCAGGGTCTGGCGGGGGCAACAGTTCCCAGGAAAAGGCCGGTGTTCGGGCGCACTGTAATCCGGCGCGATTGGCCGGAACGTATCAAACGGTACGATTCCAGATGCTGTCTTAATTGGCTTTTCGCGACCAATCGGCCAGTAGCTTCGCAGTCCCGGGCCAAAGCCACTGCGGGTTGCGGCCGATGTCCTGCAGAAACACGATGGCGGGCAGGCCCGGCTTCCAGTATCCAACCCCCAGGCATTCGTCATCGCCTGCGTCGGCAGCCTTGGCCGGTGAGAAGTTGTAGGCGGTTTTGTACACGCAGCCTTTCCCCGTGCCGGAGGCGGCGAGCACTTCACCTGAGTCATTCACGGAAAGCGGATCGCTCATGGTTTCATGCTCCACGCAGCGCGGTGTGTTCGGAAGCGAGACCACGCAGAGCGGCCGGACACTGTTAAAGTAGCCAATCTGGGAACCGTCGGGACTGACATTGAAGTAGAGTGCGTCGACATCGGCGCCCGCGGCGATTCTTGTGGTGGGCGGAACGCCCTGGTACAACTCACGGCTGGCGATTCCGACCACGGTCTTCCGGTCGGAGCTGCATCGGAAGCGGAGATACGGGGCGAAGGTGAGCGCCGCGCCGGTCACTACGTCGTGGGTGCCGGCAGTGGCTCCCACCGGGATCGGCAGGATGCCTCCGCACGAACTCACCACGCCATCCGCGCCCTCGACTCGCTGACTGGTTCCCGTCTTGAGGTTCACCACAGTGGCCGTGCCTTCACCACCCGAAATGTAAGCCAGGCTGGCCAGTTCGTCGCTCACGGCGAAGTTTTCGATGTTGCTGCGATGGGTGATCTGTGTTGTCTTGCCCTGGCAAACGGCGATGATATCGCCTTTGAGGAGGAAGGCGAAACAGGGCTCCTTCGGCTGCGCGAAACAGATCCCCGCCACGAAGAGAACAGCGGCGATGCGGCGCACCACTACTCCTGGAAGATCTCCGCGCGAGTCAGTTCCAGGCGCGGATCCCCGGTGGCGATGATGTCACCTTCCACTTCCTGCAGCGTGTGGCCGTGAAAAGTGAACATCTTTTTCAATCGCGGGTCGATCACCCAGATGTGCGGAGTGCCGATCGCCGCGAACTCCAGGAGTCTTTCGATGACCCGGGTCATGCGATCGTCTTCCGACAGGATTTCGATGGCCACGAAGGGCGGATCGAGCAGTACGCTGGTCTTCAGGGCCTGCAACAGAACGCACACATCGGGAAGACGGAAGTGCGTAGCCTTAATTTGAGAGCGGAGCTCCGGCAGGGCATAAATGTGCGGGTATCTTCGGCTCAATGCGAGAATGACGTTCCGCTGCACCAGGGAATGCAGCCAATCGCCCGCGTTGCGCTCCACGAGCACGCCATCTACATACTCCATGTCCGGAGAATATGAAGTACTCAGATATTCCTCGACTGAGATCAACGTCTCAACTGCCATAGCCATACAATAACAGGGTCGAAAAACCGGGGCCAGGGGCTGGGGGTTTGGGCTGGGGGTCAGGGGCCGGGGCTGTGCAACGGCGCGCATCGCTCGCCGCACCGGCGGCAAGACCGCCGGCGTTACCGGTTTTTCATCCCGTTCTGCGGGGCGGTTCGCCCCTAATTGACAGACTGGAAGTTCGTGCCAACGTTCGGCGGGTTTGCTCCGTCTTATCAGAAACAGCGAGGAGGCTGTCTCATGGGACGTGTGCGTTTCGCTTTGCGCAGCCTGGCAAAGGCGCCGCTGCTCAGCCTGGTAGTTGTCGCATCTCTGGGACTGGGAATCGGCGTCAATACCGCTATCTTTTCGCTGCTCCACCAGGTGGTGCTGAGCGTGCTACCGATTCCGCACCCGGAACAACTGGTGCTGCTCACGTCGCCCGGCGATCTCAAGCACGGCTCGACATCCACCAACGATTCCGGCGATGAGAACTACATCTTCAACTGGCGCACGCTCCGCGAACTGGAGAAACACACCGAAGCGGCGGACGTCGCGGGGTTCTTCAGCCTGTCCGGCAACATCGCCTTCTCGCGCCAGACCGTGACCGGTACCATGACGCTGGTGTCCGGCCGCTATTTTTCGGTGTTGGGCGTTCAGCCTGTCACCGGCCGGCTCATCGCCCCGGAAGACGACGTCCCCGGCGGAGGCTATCCGGTCGCCGTCCTCTCCTGGCGGTACTTTCACGAAAAGCTCGGCGGCGAGGCGGAGGTGCTGAACCAGACAGTCAAAGTCAACGGCCAGGCATTCACCGTGGTCGGCGTCGCCCCTCCGGCATTCACCGGCACCACAGTGGGCACGGAGGCCACCGTCTACGTGCCCATGTCATTCAAGCCACACCTCACACAGAATTGGAACGGCACCGATCGGTTGAACGACTACTGGGTGGATCTGCTGGCGCGCCTGAAGCCGGGCGTCACCAGGTCCCAGGCTGAGGCGGCGCTAAACGTGCCCTATCACGGCATTGTGGAGGAGATCGCGGCGGCCGTCCATGAGCCCACCGAGCAGTCGCCCCGTTTTCGGCAACAGACGCTGTCCCTGCGGGATGGCAGCCAGGGGAACAGCGGATTCCGCGACGATTACCGCACGGCGCTGAATGTGCTGATGCTGGCCACCGGCCTGGTGCTCCTCATCGCCATGGCGAACGCCGCCAACCTCCTGCTGGCGCGCTCGGCGGAACGGCGCAAAGAGTTAGCCATCCGCGCCGCCGTGGGTGCCGGGCGCGGCGAATTGATGAGCCAGTGCCTGACGGAGGCCCTCCTTCTGGCCGGTGCCGGCGGGGCTGCCGGACTGGCCATCGCCCAACTGACTCTGAAGCTTCTGCTGGCTTCGTGGGAAGGGTCGTCAGGCTACTCTTTCAAAAGCGCGGGCCTGAACTGGCCGGTGCTGTGGTTCAGCCTGGGGCTCTCCCTGCTGACGGGCGTGCTGTTCGGCCTCTATCCCGCATGGGACGCGGCCCGCGTTTCCCTGGCCATGACCTTGAGCGATGAAACGGGTAAATCGTCCTCGTCGCGCGGCGCCGCGCGGCTTCGCAAGGCGTTGGTGTGTGCCCAGGTGACCATTTCGATCGTGCTTCTGGTGCCGACGGGACTGTTCCTCAAGAGCCTGGTCAATCTGCTGCATGTGGACCTGGGAATTCGTACGGACCAGACTATCGGCTTCCGCGTCTCCCCGCAGTGGAACGGCTACAAAATCGATCAGTCCAAAGCGATCTTTGAGCGCGCGGAAGCCGCGTTGGCCGCCATTCCAGGCGTGCGCAGCGCGGTCGGAGCCCAGGTGCCTCTCATCGGCAACAGCAACCACGGCACCAATGTTCGGACGGACGAGATGGCTCCCGACGGACCCAGGTTGAATTCGAAGTTCAATGATGTCGGCCCTGGCTTTTTCGGCAAGGTCGGGATTCCGCTCGTCACCGGCCGGGAAATTCTCGAGACCGATACCGCCTCCGCGCCGAAAGTCGTGGTGGTCAACGAAACGTTCGTCAGGCAGTTCTTCGGGGGCCGCAACCCGGTCGGCCATAGCCTGATGTTCGGAGGTAAGAACAATGTCCCGGCGGAAATCGTGGGCGTAGTCAAAGATACCCATTACGCCAGTGTGCGCCAGAAGCCTCCGGCGCTGTTTTTCCGTCCCTGGCGGCAGTCCGACCGCTTGCCATCGATGTCGTTTTACGTGCGATCCCCCTTGCCGGCGGCGCGCATCGTTCCGCAAATCCGCAGCGTGATGCGCAACATCGATCGCGACCTTCCCTTGGAAGATGTGCGCACCCTGGAAGAGCAGGTGCATTTCAACATCCAGTCGGATGAGCTGATCATGCGGTTGGCCGCGGCGTTCGCCGTCCTGGCGACCGCACTGGCCATGCTCGGCCTGTACGGCGTGATGGCCCACGGGGTAGCACGGCGCACGCGCGAGATCGGTATTCGCATGGCGCTCGGCGCGGCGCCGGCGAAGATCCGCTCCATGGTGATGCGCGAGCTGGTTTGGATTCTCGGCTTCGGACTGGGAGTGGGAATCCCCGCGGCGCTGGCTTCCACGAAGTTGATTGAGAGCCGCCTCTTCGGAGTGCACGCCAGGGATGCCACAATCATCGCCGGCGCCACCCTGGTGCTGGCGCTAACGGCCGCCGCCGCGGCATATTGGCCCGCCCGCCGGGCTTCCCGCGTGGATCCTCTGGACGCACTGCGGTACGAGTAAAGGCGCAACCGGCGCCAACGTTACCAGCACAGGGAGCTTTTTCGCCCGCCGCGGCCATGTTCCTGCTCTCCTATAGCCCGGCCACCGTACTGTGGACCACACTCCTTTTCTTTCGCTACCTGTGCGCAGGCTGCGATAGAGTGAACAATTTGCGGGCAGAAAGTGCCAGCTTGGCGTGGGCAGGCACGCAAACGCAAAGAAATCACGGCATGTCCTGGATTGGCAATCTCCTTGCCAGTAATGCCTGCGTATGCCCGCATTGTTGGCCCAAGTAATCACCGAGATGAAGGACCGCATCCAATCCGCCCAGGGGATCTCGCTCTTTCTGGACTTTGACGGCACGCTCGTGCCCATCACCGAAGATCCGATGGCCCCTCAACTGGACCCGGACGCCGCCGAGACGCTGAAATCCATTGCCGTACAGGAAGGCGTGACGACTACCATCATCAGCGGCCGCGCCATCGAGGACCTGTATTCCCGCATCCGCCTGGACAGTCTCATTTATGCGGGAAACTACGGACTCGAAATCTTCGGCCGCGGTCTACGCTTCGTAGAGCCGGCGGCGTGGTCCCGGCGGGAGCACCTAGCGGAACTCTGCGAGAAGTTAAGCGAGGACCTGCGGCCAATCGACGGGGTCCTGGTGGAGCACAAGGGATTGACTGCCAGTATTCATTACCGGCAGGTTGCTGCGAACGATGTGCCCAAGGTGCAAGCCGCTGTTCGCGAAGGCGTCGCTCGCAACGGCGCCCTGTTTCGGCTGATTCCGGGCAGGAAGGTCCTGGAGATCGTGCCCCGTACAGACTGGCACAAGGGCGCGGCCGTGCGCTGGATCAACAATCACCTGGAAGGGCCGCTTCTCTCGATCTATCTGGGAGACGACGCCAGTGACGAAGAGGCCTTCAGCGTGATGCCCGACGCCATCACGGTCAAAGTGGGCAACGCACCAGTCACGTGCGCCCGATACCACTTGCCCGATCCCGCCGCCGTCCACGAATTGCTTCTGTGGCTGTCGACTCAGGAAACGTCGCGGCTGCGGCGGGTCTAACGCGGCCCCCGGCCCCTCGTCTGCGACTCCTGCGAAAGCCAGGTAACGCCGGCGGTCTTGCCGCCGGTAAAGCTCGCGATACGCCCGAGTCACATCCCGTTCAATCCGGCGCAGTCGGTGGCGTTGCTGGTCCCCGGCCCCATTTTCAACCCCCCGGGTGAGGCGTCGCCTCATGAGCCGGCTCTCTCGAAAATGCCCGCATGGCGTGAAGAAAGACAAGAAACGATCGCCTGTCCACTCGGCAACCAAAAGAACCGGCGACAAGATCGCCGGCGCTACCAGGCGCGCGGATTTTCAACCCCCCAGGGTGAGGCATCGCCTCCTGGGCCGGCGGTCACCGCATCATCGTTTACACCGGCTGCTTTTTCCTCGGCCGCGACGTGCGCTTCTTCGCCACGTTGCCGTCGCCGGACTGCTTGCGCGGAGCGCGCGGACGCCTTTGCACCTTGGGTGGCGGCAGAGGCTCGGGAATTTCGCCCGTGGCCGTCGGCTGGCCGGGTACAATCGGCTGCGGCTCGTCGATCTCTTCCTCCTCCATCGGGGCCACCGGTTCCGGCTCCGGAGGCGGCGCCGGCGGGTGGAATTCCGCGCCCAGGAATACGATGAGACCCTTTTCTTCGTCCGCCTGAATGCGCACCAGTCCCTTATCCTGGGCGAAATTCAGCAGCTCGCTGAATTCCTGGAAGCCGTACTCGCGCGAATCGAAGTTGGGATGCTCCTGCTTGACCCACTCGGCCAGTTCTTCCGCCATGGCGCCGTCGTCGATTTCGATGCGGTGCAGTTCCAGTATGTCGCGCAGCAGCGGAATGGCCTGTTCCGGCCTGTTCCGGCTTGGCCCCGGGCTTCTCCGGCGCGCCGCCGCCTTTCATGCGGATCATGTAGCGGCCCTCGCCGCCGGTCACTTCCACGAAATCCGCCTTCTGCAGCTTCTCCACGAAATCGGTGAACGAACTGGCGCCGTACGCCTTTTCGTTGAAGGTGGAGTCGAGCTGCAGCATCGTGGATTTCAAGAGCCCCAGTTGCGGGCGCACTTCGCGCCGCTCCAGTACGCCCAGCGCGCGCTCCACCAGCGGCATGGCCTGCGCCAGATCCAGCGACACGCGCTTATGCTGCGGGCGCTGCTGCGATCCTTGTTGCGGCGGTTGGGATTGCTGCGGTTGAGACTGCTGCGGTTGAGACTGCTGCTGCGGTGGCGCTTGTTGCTGCGGCTTCTCCTCCCGCGGTGGTTGTTGCTGCTGCTGCTGCTCGCGATGTCCCTGTTGACGTGGCCGCGGGTCGTCTATGATCGACTCGTATGCCACGAATTCGTGACAGTTCTTTTGCAGAATCGTACTGGTAAAGGCGCGCCCGCCCACCACGAAGATCCGCTTGTCGTACTGCTTCAGCTTATTCACCAGAGCGATAAAATCGCTGTCGCCGCTCACAATGGCGAAAGCGTTGATATGGTCGTGCGTGAAAGCCATTTCCAGCGCGTCCAGCGCCAGGTTGATATCCGCCCCGTTTTTATCGCCGCGCGGCGAGGGGTCTCGCTGTACCATCTGCACCGCGTGCTCGCTGAGCGCGCGCGTCGCAGACTCCTGCCGTCCCCAATTCGCATATGCGAACTTGGTAACGATTTCGCCACGTTCCTTCAAGGCGTCCAGCACTGCAGCCACGTCAAACTCGCGGTGCAGAGTGCTCTTGACGCCTATCTCGATGTTGTCGAAATCGATGAAGACGGCGATCTTCAGTTTTTGTTCCATGTTGAATTCCTTAAATCCGGCATTCGGTGAAGTGGAGCGCATCGCTCGCCTCGCCTGATAAGCCGGGGGACCGCTCGCGGACATACCGTCCGAAGGCGGCGCAGAATTGGCTGTGCGCCTCATGCGTAGTTTATCCTAATTTATCGTTCGGTACACGAGCGTCCCCGGCAACTGCCTCCCGCAACCGGGCGGCCAGTTCGGCGCCGCGCTGGAACTCCCGTTGCAGTTGCCGCGTCCGCAGGTTTTCGCGTACGTATTCCAGTTTTTGAATGTAGGCTCCCAGAGCGCGATCGATGGGTTCGCTGTTCGTTGCCAGTATATCGCGCCAGAGGTCATAAGAGCTGAGCGCCAGCCGCGTCATGTCCATCAGGCCGGGTCCCGCCACGGCCAGACGTTCCGCCGGCTGCAGGTTTTCCGCCACCGCCGCCGCCAGCGCAGTCGACGCCAGTTGCGCCAGGTGCGACGTCAGAGACACCACGCGGTCGTGCTCCTCCGGATCCATGCGTACCGGTTTGGCGCCCAGCTTGTGCAGCCAGTGCACGAAGTCCTTGGCCTGCGTGCTGGCCAGATCTCCCGGCTCTTCCGGCGTCAACACCCAGGTGGCGCCGCGAAACAGGCCGGCTTCCGCGGCTGCAGTGGCGCCGCGAAACAGGCCGGCTTCCGCGGCTGCCGCGCCACGCTTCTCTTTTCCCGCCATGGGGTGGCCGCCCAAGAAACGGCACCGCGTGATCTCGCGCAGCGCCAGGTCGGCGATCTCGCACTTGGTACTGCCGGCATCGGTCACCAATGCTTCCGGACGCACCAGCGGATTCAAATGACGAATGGTATCCAGGATCCGGCCAATGGGCTGGGCCAGAAAGAGCAGATCGCACTCCGCCGCTGCTTCCGCCAGAGGCGCCGCGCGATCGATGGCTTTCACCGCCAGAGCCTCTTTTACCGCGCCCGCCGAACTCACGCCCCAGATGGGTCCTTCGAAGCCCGCCTTCCGCAGACCCAGTCCAAACGAAGCGCCAATCAACCCAGTCCCGATAATCGCAACGCTTTTCATTCAGGTTCCATCTCCAGGTCTTAGCCCGAATCACACCGTTTGTGGACCGGTGCCGCGATCACGGTACCGCAGTGATGTGCGCGGTCAGCATCTTTCGCACCGCCGCCAGGATCCGCTCGACTGCCGGACGACGGTATGCCCATCGTTCGTCGGGTTCGGGCGGATTGACCACCATCGTAGCATTGGCTTCGAAGAGCAAGAGATCTCCGGTGGCGCTCAAACCGAAATCGATGCCGGCATAGTCCAGTCCGAGGGTGCCTTGTATGCGAGCGAGCGCTTCCATGGCGCGAGTTCCCAGCACACCCGGCATGTTCTCAAGAAACTCGGCATCCTCGGCCCGGTGGTCCGGCCGTTCCGCCATGTCGGCAGTGAAGTAGTGAATTTTCCAATGGCTGGAAATCGCTACGTGCAGCGGGTAGAGTTGCCCATCGATCATCATCACCCGATACTTGCGCACCTTCCCGTCGGCGCCGCGGGCGTTGAGGAATTCGATGACAGTCAATTCCCTCCCTGGAAGCTGCGCCACCGCACCAGCCAGCGCCTCTAGACTCTCCACCCGCAGAAAATGGCGCCCCGTGTGAAAGCCGGGCGTGCGCACCAGCAGTGGGAAAGAGAAGCCGTGGCGTGCCACCGCGGCCGCGGCCTCCGGAGAGGCGAGAAGGTCCCGGGGCAGAGTGACCGTTGCCGGCGTCACCACACCCGGCAACTGCGCAAGCCGTGCATGGTCGGCGCGCCCCGTCGCCTGCACTGCCGAAGGCAGATTGATCACCGGCGCCGTTGTGAGAGCCACTACCGACTGCGCGGCAGCCAGCGCCGGCCCCGCCAGATCGGCATCGCCGATGGCGTTGAACACCACCTGATGCGGCGGCAGCGGCACTTTGGAATCGTAAAACTCGGGTACCACGACGAATGTCTGGAAGACGCGGTCATCCAGCAGCCAACGCGTCGGTATGTTGCCGCCCGCGGCCGAGACCAGAAGGAGCAATGACACCGGAGGGCCTTCTCCGCGATACGGCAATGCAGTCACGGGCCGTTCCTGAAAACCCAGTCGCCGGTGCCGCTGGGCGCCCTCTTCGTCGCCCTGTTCGGCCAGCACATACGACAAGCCCTGGTGTGCTTCCGCTTGGCCGGGGTCGATGGCGAGCGCGGTTTCATAGTGCTCCCGAGCCGCCTCAAACTCGCCGCCCTCGTAAAGTGCGTTGGCCAGGTTCACCCGGCTCATGGAGTCGCCGGGATGGTGCGCCACAGCTTCGGCGTAGGCTGTACGGGCAGCGGTCCGGTATCCCGTAGCATGCAGCAGCGTGCCCAGATTGTTGAGCGCCAGCCGGTGTGTTGGTTCGCGCCGCAGCAGATCGAGATACGCGTTTCTGGCTTCCAGAGTCCGGCCCATCTCGGCAAGCAGACAGGCGGCCTCAAATCGCAGATCCACCGAATCCGGATAGAGCGCGATGCGGTCATTCAGATCGCGCAGGGCGGATTCCCGCGCGCGATGCGGCGCCCAATCCGCTGGCGGTCCCGGGACGCGATTCCTGGCCGCGGTGGCTTCCATCGTGCGCCCCAGAGCCACCGTCCGCTCCACTAATATGTCAATCTCTTTCTCGCTGGTCCGGTGATTGACCAGGGCCGCGCGAATGGCCAGGTTACCGCCGATGATAGTGGTGGATGGCGCCACTTGCCCGGACTCCTGGAGTTCAATTACGATCCTGGGATTGATACGTTGCGCTTCGTCTGCGCGATAGCGGAAGCAAACCACGTTGAGTTCTACCGGAGCCAGCAACTCCAATTCCGGAGTGCCGGCAATGCGGCTTTCCAAATAACGAGCCAGCGCGCACGTGCCTGAAATCACCGATCCCAAAGCTTCCGTGCCGTACACTTTGAGCGTGTACCAGGTCTTAAGCGCCCGGAAACCGCGCGAAAGATCCGGCCCGTAATCGCAGGGCCAGGGTGCACCCGCCGCCAGGCCCCGCAGCTCCTTTCTCAAATACGGAGCCGTAGTGGAAAAGGCCTTGCGATGCAGCACGCCGTCGCGCACCAGAACGAATCCGGCGTCGTAGGGCACTTGACCCCACTTATGAAAATCGAAGGCCAGCGAGTCCGCGCACTCGATGCCTTTGAGCCGCGGCGCCAGATCCGGCGCCAAAATCGCCAGCGCGCCAAGCGCGCCGTCCACGTGGAACCAGATCCGCTCCCGGCGGCAGATGCGGGCGAGAGCGTCGAGATCGTCGAGCGCGCCGGTGTCCACCGTACCCGCGGTTCCCACCACCAGGAACGGCGAAAGACCCGCGCGCCGATCCGCCTCAATGGCTTTCTCCAGGGCGTGAAGATCGATCCGATGGTGTCCGTCCACTGGAATCAAACGGAGCGCATCGCTGCCGATACCGGAGGCGTCCATGGCTTTCGCGATACAGCTATGGGCCGCGGCGGAGGCGTAGGCCGTGAGCCTTTTCGAACCCCCGGCGACACCCGCGCACCGCACCTCGAACCCCAGTTCCGTATCACGCGCAACCAGGACTCCGATGAGATTGGCCATCGACGCCCCATTGACGAACAGGCCCGTGGCGCTTTCCGGAAACCCGAAGATGCGCCGCATCCACTGAACAACTTGGCGCTCCACCTCGATCGGAGCATGATCCCGTCCTCCCAGGTTGGCGTTCAGCCCCGCCGCGAGCATCTCCGCCAACATGCCTACGGGTGTGCCCCCTCCATGCACCCAACCCATGAAACCTGGATGCACATTGCCGGTGGTGAAGGGCAGGACATAGCGCATGAATTCCTGATGCACTTCGGCGAGATCGCCGGGCGCCACGGGAAGATCGCTGCGGAATTGCGACCGCACCTCGTCTGGAATCGGCTGCCAAACAGGGCGTTCGCCGATGTTTTCGATGTAATCGAGCATGTCGTCCAGCATTCGGTGGGCCTGGGTCCGAAAAGCCGGCCAATCGGAAGGGTCGAGTGTCCGGCCCGCGCCGATCGGCGGATCCAACTCTTCAGACACTGCGTCCCACCGCCGCGGCAACCTTGCTCACCTTCTCCATCAATTCCTCGAACTGCGCCGGCCGCAGACTCTGTGCCCCATCGCTCAATGCGTGATCGGGATCGGGATGCACTTCGATCATCAGGCCGTCCGCTCCCGCCGCCACTGCCGCCAGCGCCATCGGCGCCACCTTGTCGCGCCGCCCGGTGCCGTGCGAAGGGTCCGCCACAATCGGCAGGTGCGAAAGCTTCTTCACCACAGGGATCGCCGAAATATCCATGGTATTGCGCGTATAAGTCTCGAACGTGCGGATGCCGCGCTCGCACAGAATCACGTCGTAGTTTCCACCGGAGAGAATATACTCCGCCGAGAGCAGCAGCTCTTCAATGGTAGCGGCGATCCCGCGTTTCAGCAGTACCGGCTTGCGCAGGTTGCCCAGCTCGCGCAGCAGGTTGAAGTTCTGCATGTTGCGCGCGCCCACCTGCACAATGTCGGCGTAGGCGGCCACCAGTGGAATCTGCGCAATCTCCATCACCTCGCTGACCACGATCAGGCCGTTGCGATCTGCCGCCTCGCGCAGCAGCCGCAGGCCCTCTTCGCCGAGCCCCTGGAAGCTGTACGGCGAGCTGCGCGGCTTGAACGCGCCGCCGCGAATCACACGCGCCCCGGCCTGCGCCACCGCTTCCGCCGACCGCTCAATCTGCTCCCGGCTCTCCACGCTGCTCGGCCCCGCCATCACTACCACGCGGCCGCCGCCAATTTCCACCCCGCCCGCCTTCACCACCGTTCCGCCAGGCTTGAAGCTGCGGCTGGCCAGCTTGTAGGGCGACGCGATGCGATGCGCTTCCTTCACGCCATCCATCACGTCGAAGATCTCCAGGTCGAAATCCTCTTTCCCGCCCACGCCGCCGAGCACGGTGTGGACTACGCCGGTGGAGCGGTGCACGTTGAATCCCAGTTCCACCAGGCGCTCGATGACCGCGTCAATCTGCTCCTCAGTAGCTCCCTGCTGCATTACGACAACCATCTATTTGGCTCCGTCCGATTCCATCCGCACCCGCTGAATCTGCCGCATCTCGTCGATCACGCGCTCGAAAATGCGCCGCAGTGCTTCCGCCGTCAGCGGCCCCCGGTTGCAGCCGGTAACGTTCAAGTAGACCATCTCTTCGCGCTTGGGCTCATAGACCGGCAACTGCGCCTCGCGCTTCACGCGGCCGATATTCTCCACCACGCTGGTGCGTTCGTTCAGCAGGGCCACAATGCGCTGGTCCACATCGTCGATCAGCACACGCAGATCGTCCAGCTTCTGGCGAGCTTCGTCCGGCGTCATGCGTGAGCTCCAAAGCCGCGCTTCAGTTCGCGCGTGAGCGATTCGAGCTGGATCTCCAGCGAGGCGTTGTGCAGGTTGCGCTCGATGCAGCGCACAATCGCGCTGCCTACCACCACCGCCTCCACCTGTCCGCCCAGTTCGGCCACATGCTCCGGCTTGGAGATCCCGAAGCCGACCGCCAGCGGCAGGTCCGTCACCGCGCGAACGGCGTGCACCAGCGGCGCCACCTGGGCGGATAGCGATTCCCGCTCGCCCGTCACACCGGTGCGCGAGACCAGGTACACAAACCCGGTGGAATATTGCGCCACCAGTTTGAGTCTTCGGGGGGTGCTGGTGGGCGCGGCCAGAAAGACCGTGTCGAGTCCGTGGCGGTGCATGGCCCCGACATATTCGTGCGCCTCTTCCACCGATGCGTCCGTCAGCAGGCAGCCATCGATTCCATTGGCCGCTGCGTCCCGCGCCAGCCGCTCCAATCCGTAGCGCATCACCGGATTGAGATAGGTGAAGAGCAGCAGCGGCACTTCCGAAGTCCGGCGAATCTCCGCCGCAATCTCCAGCACCACTTTCAGGCTGGTTCCCGCTTTCAGCGCCCGTTCGCCCGCTCGCTGAATCACCGGCCCATCGGCGATGGGGTCGGAGAACGGCACCCCCAGTTCGATCAGGTCGGCGCCGCCGCGCACCAGCGCCTCCACCAGCGCCGGGGTGCGATCGGGCGATGGGTCGCCCGCCGTGAGATAGGCGATGAAGCCCTTGCGGCCTTCGCGCTTCAGGTTCTCGAACATCCGCCCGATGCGCGTCATTGTGCGTCGAGTTCCTTCAAATTCTCGCGGTAGATGTCGATATCCTTGTCGCCGCGGCCGGAAACATTCACCAGGAAGATCTTCTCTTTCGCCGCCGGCGCCCGCTTCACCGCCTCGGCGATGGCGTGGGCCGATTCCAGCGCCGGAATGATGCCTTCCGTTCGCGAAAGCAGCACCGCCGCCTCCAGCGCTTCGCTATCCGACGCCGCCACATACTCCGCGCGATGCCCGTCGTGCAGCGAAGCGTGCTCCGGCCCGATCATGGCGTAATCCAGCCCCGCCGATACCGAGTGCGTCAGCGCGATCTGCCCGTTCTCATCCTGCAGCACGTAGCTGTACGCGCCCTGCAGCACCCCGGGAACGCCGCCGCGAAAACGCGCCGCGTGCGCTCCGATCTCATGCGACGTGCCGCCGGCTTCAATGCCGATCAGTTCGACGTCCTGGTCCTTCAGGAAGTCGTAGAAGATGCCGATGGCGTTGCTGCCCCCGCCCACGCAGGCGAAAATGGTGTCGGGTAGCTTCCCTTCTGCTTCCAGAATTTGCCGGCGCGCTTCTTCCCCAATGATCTTCTGAAAATCGCGCACCATCATGGGATAAGGATGCGAGCCCAGTGCCGACCCCAGCAGATAGTAAGTGTCGCCGACGTTGGTCACCCAGTCACGCATGGCTTCGCTGATGGCGTCTTTCAGCGTCCGCGCGCCCGCGCTCACCGGCTCCACCTTGGCGCCCAAGAGGCGCATGCGGAACACGTTGAGCCGCTGGCGCCGCATATCCTCTTCGCCCATGTAGACGATGCATTCCAGGCCAAACAGCGCGCACACCGTGGCTGTGGCGACGCCGTGTTGGCCCGCGCCCGTCTCCGCGATGATCCGCTTCTTGCCCATGCGCCGCGCCAGCAACGCCTGCCCCAGGCTGTTGTTGATCTTGTGCGCGCCGGTGTGTAGCAGGTCTTCCCGCTTCAGCCAGATGCGCGCGCCGCCCAGAGTCTCTGTCAGCCGCTTGGCGAAATACAGTGGAGTCGGACGGCCGGCGTAGTGGTGCAGCAGACCGGCCAGCTCCGCCTGGAATGCGGGATCCTGGCGTGCCTCCAGATACGCGGTCTCCAACTCCTCGATGGGAGCCATCAGCACTTCCGGCACGTATCGGCCGCCGTACGGTCCGAAGTGCCCGCCGTGATCCGGTTGCGGTGTCATAGGTGCAGCGCCTCGCGGGCCGCCTGCAGAAAGTCGTTCATCTTCTTGTGGTCCTTTTTACCCGGTGCACTTTCGATTCGCGAGCAGGCGTCCACCCCCCACGGGTGCGCCAGCGCGACCGCGGCAGCCACGTTGGATGCATCCAGCCCACCGGCCACGATTACCCGGCAAGACGCGGCTGCTGCCAGGTACCAGTCGAATGCCTGACCGGCGCCGCCGTAGAAATCTCCCGCCGGCCCATCCAGCAGCAGCGCTTCCGCCCGATCGTTGCGGTACGCGCCGAAATCGAACCCGCCGGTCACGCGCATGGCCTTCCATACAGTCGTGCCCGCGGGATACTCGCTCTGCGTCTCGTCTCCGTGGAGTTGCGCGACGTCCAGGTTCGCGAGGAGCACAATGCGCTCCACCGTTTCGCGCGGTTCGTTCACAAACACACCCACGCGCCGCACGCCGGGAGGCGTCACAATCCGGGCTGCCCATTCTGGCATGATATAGCGTGGACTGGGTTGATAGAAGTTGAAGCCGATGGCGGTCGCCCCGCCCGCAATCGCCGCCGCTGCATCCTCCGGATTGGTGATGCCGCAGATCTTGACGATCATTCCCGCACCAGTTCCTGCAGCGCCGCCGCCGGATCGCCCGCCTTCATGAGGTGCTCGCCCACCAGGAACGCCGTGTATCCCGCCGATCGCAGAGTGGCCACGTCGCGCGCATGGTGGATCCCGCTTTCGCTCACCCGCAGCGCATCGGCCGGCATATGCTCCGCCAGCGCCAGCGACGTCTTCAGCGTCACTTCGAAGGTATTCAGATTGCGATTGTTCACTCCGATGATGTCAGCGCCCGCCGCGATCGCCACGTCCAGTTCCCGCCGGTCATGCACTTCCACCAGGGCGGCCATCCGGAAGCGCGCAGCCGCCTCTCGAAAATCGCGAATCTCCCGCTCGCTGAGAATCGCGGCAATCAACAGAATCGCGTCCGCCCCGTGTGCCGCGGCCTGCAAAATGTGCGCCGTCGCAATCGTAAAATCTTTGCGGAGCACCGGCAAACGCACGCTCGCGCGCGCTGCCTGCAGATCCGCCAGGCTCCCTTGAAAGAAGCTCTCGTCGGTGAGCACGCTCAGCGCCGCCGCGCCGCCGCGCTCGTACTGCCCCGCCGTGCGGACCGGGTCGAAGTCGTGCGACAACACTCCTTTGCTGGGAGATGCTTTCTTGATTTCCGCAAGGATCGCCGGCGTCCGCGCCGCCAGCGCCCCGCGAAAATCCCGCCGCTCCGCCAGGCGCAATTCCGCCGCCCGTTCCCACTCGTCAAGGGGACCGATACCGCGGCCCAACTCTTCCCGCTTCTGAGCGACAATTCGGGCCAGGATGTTTGGAACAGTGCCAGTCAAGGGTGATGCTTTATGGTATCACCCACACCCGCTAACCCGAGCCACAACGACGTCTCTCGCCAAGCCGCAAAGTCGCCATGCCGCCAAGAAGCAAAAAAGACTTTCTCTTTACGCCTTTGCGTCTTGGCGAGACAAATCGACCTTTCGCGGCGCCTAAATGAGCTGCCGTTAATTCTCTGCCGGAACCTTCTCCGCGTGATCGACGCGAAAATCCCGCCGCTCCGTGAGGCGCAACAACCGCTGACCCGAACCACAACGAAGTCTCTCA
>OKRF01000257.1 GCA_900290315.1 Candidatus Sulfopaludibacter sp. SbA3
GCGAACGAATTGGACGCTTGAATCGAATTGGCCTGGAGAATCAGGACAACCTGAAACCCCGCCAGCAACACGCCGGCCGCCAAGAGAAATCTCCGAACCCGATGGAGCAACTGAACGATCAGCGCGACGAGCGTGGTCATTCGGCGCCATCCCGGTAGCGCCATCCCGGTAGTACTTGACCAGCACATCTTCGAGTCTCGCTTCTTCCACCGCTAAGTCGGCCACGGGAAGGGTCACGAGAAACGGAGGCAGCGAGCCGAGTTGCCCCGTCACGCGAAGAATCCAAGTACGGGGTCTCGCGTCTATCATCTCGTAGCCCTGCGGAAGGGAAGCCGGAACGACAACATCCTGCTGGAATGCGACGCGCACGCGCCTGGATGCGAGCTTCCGCGCGTCTTCGACTGAGGAGAGCAGTACGACCTCGCCCTTGCGCAACATGGCGATGCGGTCGCAAACCCGCTCTACCTCGGACAGCACGTGCGACGACATGAAAACGGTACGGCCACGATTGCGAACGGCGGCCAGCAATTCATAGAAAGATTCCTGCATGACGGGGTCGAGACCTTCCGTGGGTTCGTCCAGAATCAATAGGAGTGGGTCGGATTGAAACGCCTGGATCAAGCCGAGCTTTCGTTTCATGCCAGTGCTGTACTCTCGCAGCTTTCTCGATAGATCGCTGTCGCTCAGCTCGAAGCGCTCGGTCAGATTGTTTCGATGCTCTCTAGAAACGGTCCCGCCTCCGATTCGCTCCAGGAACACCAGCAATTCGTGTCCTGTCAAATCGGAACAGATTCCCATTTCGCCTGGCAAGTATCCCACCGCGGAGCGGGCTTTCAAGCTGTTTGACTGGCAATCATGCCCGAAGACGGCGGCATTGCCCGATGTGGGTCACAGCAGGTCGAGCAAGATTCTGATGGTGGTCGTTTTGCCGGCGCCGTTCAACCCGAGGAATCCAAAGACTTCACCACGCGGAACATCCAGGTCAAGATGATTTACAGCGATGAGTCTGCCGTAGCGTTTGGTCAATCCACGAATTGAGATCGCAGGGGAGCCAGAGAGCACAACAGGATTCTAACGCAAACGGTAAGTACTTCCGAAGGAGCGAGTGAGAACCTTGGTCGGCTATAGGGAGTTGGGCGACTGCTTCGCTGATCGCTCCCGGCCGGGCGCATGGTGTTTACCTGAAAGCTCGCTGGCGGCGTGCCTGCGAGATTGGGACTGTGAATCTGCTTATCGTAGCGTGGACCGCTGCGGGTCACCCACAAAATGCCTACCGATATTCACTGGTAAGGCCTGCCGTAGTCCGGTGGTGATCCCATTGCGCTACAATGTCCTTGCCGATTTGCAGCCAAGAACGCGCCGCCGAACAGCGATCCTTGCCATAGGCGTCGCTGTCGGCCTGATCGCATCCATCGGTTACAGAAAATGGGCGCGAGCCCCGCAGTCGCATGTTGACGTCTACGACGGATTCGAAACGGGCAAACTCAGCAGGATCTGGGATACCGACAGATTTGAACGTGGCGCGGTGACAATGCAATCGGCGATCGTCCGGGCCGGTCATGGCGCGGCGAAGGTCGTTGTCCGCAGCCGCGACAAGTTCGAAGCTGGAATCAATGGGAATAGAGACACTGAGNNACGAGTATTCCTTCAGTATGTTCGTCCCTCTGGATTTTCCCATTGTGCCTACGCACCTCGTGATCGCACAGTGGAAACAGGACTGCGACGGCCACGCCCCATGCTCCGACGATAGCCCAGTGGTTGCCCTTCGTTATACTTCGGGCGTGCTACAGATCACCCATCAAATCGGTCGTCATCGCGCGGCTCTCTTTCAAACCGGCGAGGACCTGCGGGGCAAGTGGACCGATTTTCGATTTCAGATTCGTTTCACCACCCACGAAGACGGACTCCTTCGAGCTTGGCTGAATGGCCTGCCAGTCGTGGATTACCGGGGTATGACTGCTTATCCGGAGAGCGCAGTAACAGGCTACGCCAATCCCAGCATCTTCTATTTCAAAATGGGCTTGTACCGCGATGTCATGGCCGAGCCCATGACCATCTACATCGACGAGTACAGGAAGACGGAATTACCCGGCGGCAGCTAGCGACGACAGAGGATGATGCGCCACACGGCCGCCAGAAATGCTCGGGTCGTCAACGAAAACAGACAACGATGATAACGAATATCGCACTGCCCGGCTGGCGATTGCGTGGTGCCAGGAGCGCCCGTGCTACGTCGCCAGAGCACCTGCTGATCTGCTCCGAATGCCGCGACCGGCTAGGAGCAACTGACCGGTACGTTGCGGCGATGCGGGCAGCATCCGGCTGGGTCAGAGAGAGTGGCGAGTAGAGGCCGATATCTGGTCTTAACGCTCAGTCCTCATATCGTCGACGGCATCCGAAGCACCCTGGCACTCTGCAAAGCAGGGCACTGGATGGCGAGACATGTTATACGAGACAGAGCTAGAATTGGACCGAACGCTGCTATGGAATCTATCGGTTCGTACCGTCTGGACGCGGAATTGGGCCACGGCGCCATGGGCGTCGTCTACCGGGGGTTCGACCCCGCAATCGGCCGCGCCGTAGCAATCAAGATTATCCGATTGAACGAGTTTGCGACCGCCGCCGAGAAAGCCGAACTCCGGTTTCGGTTTGCCAGAGAGGCCACCGCCGCGGGCAAGCTCTCCCATCCGAATATCGTGACCGTTCATCAGCTTGGCGAGCAGGGTGACCTGCAATACCTGGTTCTGGAACTGGTGGATGGGCAGTCTCTGGAGAAAACGCTCGCCGATGGCCAACGGCAAGATCGCGGGATAGCTGTTTCCATCCTGACTCAGGTGGCCGGCGCCCTGGATTACGCGCACGGCGAGGGCATCGTTCATCGCGATGTGAAACCCGCCAACATTCTGGTGCGTGCCGACGGAAAGGTCAAGATCACCGATTTCGGAATTGCCAGGATCTCCTCCCAGACCGTCACCAGGTCCGGTCTCAGCATGGGTACTCCGGCCTACATGGCGCCGGAACAAATCATGAGCGCCCGGGTGAATGGCCAGGCCGATCAGTTCTCTTTGGCGGTTATCGCTTACCAGATGCTGAGCGGACGGAGGCCCTTTATCGCCGAGACCGAGCCGGGCTTGATCTTCAAGATTGTATCCGAGGAGCCGCAGGCATTGCACGAGCTTGACCGCTCGTTTTCGCCGCGCACTTCCGATGTGCTGCGGAAAGGCCTGGCGAAGGACCCGAATCAGCGCTATGGCACCTGCGCGGGATTCGTCAAGGATCTGGCGGAGTCGCTGGAGGAGCGGGCGGTGTCGATATCGGGTCCGTTTCCCGAGGCGCTGATTCCGGCGCAGGCCAGCGCTCACAGAGTGCGCAAATGGGCGAGTGCAGCCAAACTGGGCGTGACGGTGTTGGCGGTGATTCTGCTTGTAGTCTTCCTTATGCATCCCTCGCGACGTCCCGCAGCGGTGGCGTATTCGAACGCACCCGCGACGGCCACGTCCGTAGAAACGCCAGCGTCGCCAAAAGCAACGACGACTGCGCTGCCGACGGCGGACAGCGGACCAAACGCCACGCCGGCCGCGTCCCCGGCGCCCCCCGATTCGAGGAAGGCCGCGCCAGGAGCGGCCACTCAGCGCTCCGATTCGATGGAGGCCAGTGCGATGAATCGCGTTGACGATTCCAAGGCGAACCGCCATTACACGACGAAGGTCACGTCGAGTCGCGTCGGCGATTTTAAAATGAACCCCCGTGATGGGCTGAACTACATGTGGATCCCACCCGGGAGGTTTACCATGGGCTGCTCGCCGGGTGACTCGGAATGCGACGAGGCCGAGAAACCGCCCCATGAGGTCATCATCACCAAGGGCTTTTGGCTGGGACAGACGCCCGTGACGGAGGCTGTCTACGAGAGTGTGGTCGGAAAGAATCCGAGCTATTTCAAGGGCACCAATCTCCCCGTTGAGGAAGTGAGTTGGGACGAAGCGCGGCGCTACTGCACGACCATCGGAGGAAGGTTGCCGACTGAGGCGGAGTGGGAGTACGCGGCGCGGGCGGGGACTACCGGTGCCCGCTATGACGATCTGGATGAGGTCGCCTGGCACACCGGTAACAGCGGCGGCAGAACCCACGGTGTGGCGCAAAAGGGACCGAATGCGTGGGGGCTGTACGACATGCTGGGGAACGTGTTTGATTGGGTGGCGGACTGGTACGGCGACAGATACTCCCAGCCGAACGAAACGCAGGATCCGACCGGCCCCCCGAGCGGTACGCTCCGAGTGCTACGCGGCGGTTGTTGGATGTACGATTCCAAGGGCGCGCGCGTTTCGTACCGTGTCGGGTACGCTCCATTCGCCCACGCCCACTTCGTCGGCTTTCGGTGCGTCACGGAATAATTAGCTTTCCTTTTTTTGAAACTCCCGCCGGGGAGGTTCGGTTCCCGCTCCACGAGGGACTGGAAAAATGGCCCGAACTGAATTGCTGAATTGGACCTCCTTTATCTTTCCGCACCTCCGGGAGATATGATTGAAACCATCTCAAAGCCTTCCTTTCCCGGCGAACCTGACGGAGGCTGAACATGGATAAGGGGACAATCGAGAAATCCGCCGTCACTAGAGCCGCGAGTATTGGGCTGTGTTCCATCAGGTCTGGCTCCAGTTTTAAGGTTGATGCAGTAAACGTCGGGGTTGTTGCTGATTGCGGTCGTCCCATGGCTTGGCCTATAGTCGACACATTCGTCTGGGGAAGTGGTCCTGCACTGCGTCGCTGTAATGGAGTGAACTGGGCTCCCTTTGCGAGGGCGCCCCCGGCGGGGAGATGTTGAGGCGGTACGCTCGCCTCGCCTGCGAATCTGTCCGCGGGAGGCGCACACCCGTCGATGTCCCCGCCACACCGAGGTAAGGTCCACATAGCTAACGATATTTCACAATATGAGGACTTTTAAATGGCTGATTTGATTGTGGTTCCGCAGCCGAACCAATGGCTCCGATTGAAGTCCCTGGTGCTGGACAGCGTCTCATCCCCAATCACCAAGCGCGTTTACAATCTGGGCCTGGACGAGTTTGTCGCCTGGTATGGCCAGGAGCCCCGCGCCGGCTTCACCAAGGCAACGGTGAGCGCCTGGCGCGTGGCCCTGGAAGCCCGCAACCTTGGCGCCGTATCGATCAACGTGCGGATCACCGCTGTGCGCAAACTGGCGGTCGAGGCCGCCGACAACGGGCTGCTGGCGCCCGAGTTGGCCAACGGAATCACGCGTGTGAAGGGCGTTGCATCCAAGGGCGTGCGCTGCGGGAACTGGCTATCCGTCCAGCAGGCCCAGAAGCTCCTAAACGCTCCTGATGTGGCGACCACTAAGGGCCTTCGCGACCGCGCGATCCTGGCCGTTCTTCTGGGCTGCGGCCTCCGCCGGTCCGAGGTGGCAGCGCTGACCATGGGGCACGTCCAGCAGAGGGATGGGCGGTGGTGCATCGTGGACCTTCTCGGGAAACACGGGCGCGTGCGGACCGTTCCGGTACCGACGTGGACCAAGGTGGCGATCGATGCTTGGACCTCCGCCGCCAGCGTCGTCACCGGCCCGGTCTTCCGCCCCGTGAATCGCGGCGAGAAGGTCGTCTGGCAGTTGCTCCAGGGATACGCCGCGACCGCTGGCGTGCCAGGGATCGCGCCCCATGACCTGCGAAGGTCCTGCGCGAAAATGTGCCGGGCGGCCGGTGGTGAACTGGAGCAGATTCAACTGCTGCTTGGACACGCTTCGGTACAGACGACCGAGCGGTACCTGGGCACGAAGCAGGATTTGGTTCACGCGCCGAATGATGGGATCAAGCTGAGAGTGGCAGTCTAGGCGAAGTTTAGGCGACACCTCTCCTTGGGTTCGCTTCAATGGGGCCGGGATGTTTCCATCCCAGAAATCCGAGCGTCATGTCCACGCAGGGCGTGTTCTGCTCGCTTCAATGGGGCCGGGATGTTTCCATCCCAGAAATGGCGTTCTGCTTCACGGTGAGCACGTTGGTATCGTCGGCTTCAATGGGGCCGGGATGTTTCCATCCCAGAAATCTCCGCGCTCATCTGCATGAACGCTCCGCCGAAGGTGGCTTCAATGGGGCCGGGATGTTTCCATCCCAGAAATGTCTTAAGCGCCTGTCCGTGCAACACCCGGCCTGGCGGGGCTTCAATGGGGCCGGGATGTTTCCATCCCAGAAATCATTTCCGGGATGACCGGAGCTGTCACTGTCTGCATCGCTTCAATGGGGCCGGGATGTTTCCATCCCAGAAATGGCAGCGCCCAGCTCATGAACGATGCCCACCCCAGCGCTTCAATGGGGCCGGGATGTTTCCATCCCAGAAATGATAGACCGACACTGGCAGACCGATGCGAAATTCCTGGCTTCAATGGGGCCGGGATGTTTCCATCCCAGAAATGCGCTGATCGAAAAACAGGAGCGGCTACGCGAAGCAGGCTTCAATGGGGCCGGGATGTTTCCATCCCAGAAATTCAGCGAGTTCGACAAGCGGGTCAATGGACTAGACGCTTCAATGGGGCCGGGATGTTTCCATCCCAGAAATGCTGGCCGACGATGAGAAGGCCGCTGTGAGTGCCCAGCTTCAATGGGGCCGGGATGTTTCCATCCCAGAAATGTCGGGAGGCTCGGCGGATTACGCGCAGAGTGCTCGAGCTTCAATGGGGCCGGGATGTTTCCATCCCAGAAATGACGTGGAGCTTAAGCGGGCTTTCCCGGTTCCCCGAGCTTCAATGGGGCCGGGATGTTTCCATCCCAGAAATCACACGTGCCAGAGCGTAGACGAGCTACTCTTCGATGCTTCAATGGGGCCGGGATGTTTCCATCCCAGAAATACGGGGAGCCCCACGGTGAGCATGGCGCGGATGTATGTGCTTCAATGGGGCCGGGATGTTTCCATCCCAGAAATGTTGCCGGCGTGGCGCCCCGCACCGAACAGATCAAGCTTCAATGGGGCCGGGATGTTTCCATCCCAGAAATAGGTGGCGTCACCGTCCTATCACGCCAGACGGCTGGCTTCAATGGGGCCGGGATGTTTCCATCCCAGAAATGCCAGCCGCTCACGGTAGCTGCCGCCGCGGCGATGGCGCTTCAATGGGGCCGGGATGTTTCCATCCCAGAAATGTGGACCGCACAGGTATACCTGCCCGCTTTCGGCCGCTTCAATGGGGCCGGGATGTTTCCATCCCAGAAATAAGATGTACACCGTGATCCGGGAACCTGTTGATTCGCTTCAATGGGGCCGGGATGTTTCCATCCCAGAAATCCCGTTGGCCCCACTACTCCCCCTCCAGAAAGCGGGCTTCAATGGGGCCGGGATGTTTCCATCCCAGAAATGTCATGCGTGTCGATAGCGTCAGCGCCATGAAGACCGCTTCAATGGGGCCGGGATGTTTCCATCCCAGAAATGGCGCTGTTGCGGGGGTGGGCCTTCCCGCGTTCCAGAGCTTCAATGGGGCCGGGATGTTTCCATCCCAGAAATCCGGCGGGAACGTCTAATGTCATTCCTCTCTACTCTCGCTTCAATGGGGCCGGGATGTTTCCATCCCAGAAATCCGCGCCTGAGCCCGACGTAACGCCGAGCGCGGCGGCTTCAATGGGGCCGGGATGTTTCCATCCCAGAAATGCGGCAATCGGGGCCGAGCTTAATCGTGATGGCCTCGCTTCAATGGGGCCGGGATGTTTCCATCCCAGAAATGACCAGCGCGCGGCGGGTTACGCGCGCATCATCGCGGCTTCAATGGGGCCGGGATGTTTCCATCCCAGAAATCAGACCCGTCAGCCCGGCATAGAACCGCTGTTCTGGCTTCAATGGGGCCGGGATGTTTCCATCCCAGAAATGACAGCATTAAATCGGCGATGTCGCAGGGGTTAGGGCTTCAATGGGGCCGGGATGTTTCCATCCCAGAAATGCTTGACCGCGGCGGGTACAACGAATCCGCGCGGGCGCTTCAATGGGGCCGGGATGTTTCCATCCCAGAAATCGGAACCGCGGCAACCACGGCCGTCGCCGCGCGAATGCTTCAATGGGGCCGGGATGTTTCCATCCCAGAAATTAGGCGGTCGAAGTCAGAGGCGCGTCGAATTCGGATGGCTTCAATGGGGCCGGGATGTTTCCATCCCAGAAATTCGATTAACCCACCGGATAACCGAGCCTCAGAACGGGCTTCAATGGGGCCGGGATGTTTCCATCCCAGAAATACCGGGCGGGGTGCCTGGGTAATGGCGAGCGATGGTGCTTCAATGGGGCCGGGATGTTTCCATCCCAGAAATGAAACCCGCGGACCCTCCCGCGGCCGGCGCGCCGGCGCTTCAATGGGGCCGGGATGTTTCCATCCCAGAAATAACGCCGCGAACACCGGCCCGCACGCGAACAATCCCAGCTTCAATGGGGCCGGGATGTTTCCATCCCAGAAATGGACGGTTCGGCCACGGTGACCACCAGCCTTTCCATCGCTTCAATGGGGCCGGGATGTTTCCATCCCAGAAATCTGAAATTGCCCCCACTGCCCCCATTGCGCGCGAAAGGCTTCAATGGGGCCGGGATGTTTCCATCCCAGAAATCCATCCTCGCGCGTGATGTCGGCCAGGTCCAGCGCCGCTTCAATGGGGCCGGGATGTTTCCATCCCAGAAATGAAGCGCCGCGAGATTCGCCTGTAACTGCGCTAATGGCTTCAATGGGGCCGGGATGTTTCCATCCCAGAAATCAGTGTCAACCACCGGTAACCCTCGATGGTGTTGCGGGCTTCAATGGGGCCGGGATGTTTCCATCCCAGAAATACTGCATGATCTGGTGGACGCTCTTAATGAGATCGTGCTTCAATGGGGCCGGGATGTTTCCATCCCAGAAATTCCTTTGCCCGCGACCGAGAAGGACGGGCAGGGACAAGCTTCAATGGGGCCGGGATGTTTCCATCCCAGAAATGAATTGACCGGCGCGGCCCGGTTTTTGTACTACGAGCTTCAATGGGGCCGGGATGTTTCCATCCCAGAAATCCTATCGTTTCGCGCCCATAAACGCGGCGGCTCGGCGCTTCAATGGGGCCGGGATGTTTCCATCCCAGAAATTACACCGTCGCAGTTGAAGGCAGCGGCGATTTACGAGCTTCAATGGGGCCGGGATGTTTCCATCCCAGAAATCCGATTCTTCGCCAGTCCCGCCGCGATATCCGCATCGCTTCAATGGGGCCGGGATGTTTCCATCCCAGAAATGACGACCGCTGAACTGACGCTGGAAATCACACAACTGCTTCAATGGGGCCGGGATGTTTCCATCCCAGAAATGTAACCGAAGCGGTAAAGAACCTGGACGCTGCGTATGCTTCAATGGGGCCGGGATGTTTCCATCCCAGAAATGTGGGATCTGCCAGGAAGGACTGCGCGCAAGCGCGGGCTTCAATGGGGCCGGGATGTTTCCATCCCAGAAATGAGCGTCTCCAGTCCGGCGCAGGCCTTATCAGCCCAGCTTCAATGGGGCCGGGATGTTTCCATCCCAGAAATGACCTGGCGTTCGTGGAGAAGTTACTCGCGGAGGGAAGCTTCAATGGGGCCGGGATGTTTCCATCCCAGAAATGCCGCTACCGCGTTGGCCCAGGTCTCGAAATCGGGCTTCAATGGGGCCGGGATGTTTCCATCCCAGAAATGGAGGCGGCCGTTGTGCGCGGGATGTGCGCACGCCGCTTCAATGGGGCCGGGATGTTTCCATCCCAGAAATAGGTTCGTGCCATTCACCCCTACTATCCCGCGTCCAGCTTCAATGGGGCCGGGATGTTTCCATCCCAGAAATCCATCTTCTGGAGGTCCTCCAGCGAGGAGCCTTCCAGCTTCAATGGGGCCGGGATGTTTCCATCCCAGAAATGGAAGGCGCGCCGCAGCCCATCCGGCTGGCAGCCTGCTTCAATGGGGCCGGGATGTTTCCATCCCAGAAATGCCATGTCGAACCGCGCGGGCGGGGAAGCTCCATTGCTTCAATGGGGCCGGGATGTTTCCATCCCAGAAATGCGAGGTGTTACTGGCCATGACCGACTCCTTCAAGCTTCAATGGGGCCGGGATGTTTCCATCCGCTGGGCTCCAAGAACGAGCGTTGGATCTCCCGCGGCTTCAATGGGGCCGGGATGTTTCCATCCCAGAAATGGGACTTATCTCAGTGGTGGCGACAGCGCTCTGGCTGCTTCAATGGGGCCGGGATGTTTCCATCCCAGAAATCCAATCCGCAGAATCGATGGAGCCAAGGGCCGACCGGCTTCAATGGGGCCGGGATGTTTCCATCCCAGAAATCGCATCTCCAGGTCGATGTCGCCGCCGGCCATCTCGCTTCAATGGGGCCGGGATGTTTCCATCCCAGAAATGCCGCTCGCGCAATGGTTGCCAATGTGATTGCGATGCTTCAATGGGGCCGGGATGTTTCCATCCCAGAAATAGCACATCACCAATCTATTCTGTTTTCAAGGACCTGCGAGCCTCTACGCGAGCACCCATTCCTTTTACACCCAACTCTCAAGCACGCTCTACCTCAAACTTCGCTAACCTCAACCACCCCGCGGCCTTACACCCTCGCGAGCGCTCCCCACACTCCGTGCCCCGACCCGCCGCTCGCAATATCCTAACGCGTCGTAAATACAGGATACTCCCCAATCTCCCCCTCCAAAACCCGCGCCAGTAGCCGAGCCTGAATCTCCAGCAGTCGCCGGTAACTTACCCGGTACTCAAACATCGGGTGCGTCACCAGCGTATCCATCCGCATCTCATACGCGCGGAAAAGCCCCTTCCGCCCGCCGGCCGTCAGCGCCACCGCTCCCCCCGCCCGCACAAAATCGCGCGCCGTCACCATCCCCGTATTGATCGCCGTCAACACCGCCGAGTCCACGATCAGCGGCCGGAACGGCTCCATCAAATCCAGCGCCAGCGCCGGACGCCCGAACCGCGGCTGGTGATAGAACCCCACATACGGATCGAACCCAACGGCGTAACACGCCACCGTCAAATCCTTGGCCAGCAGACTGTACCCCAGCGACAGCATCGAGTTCACCGGGTCCCGCGCCGGACGCCGATTCCGCCCGTCCATCTCGAACGGCAGCGCGCTCGCCCGCCCGTCGTCAGGCTTCATCATCCCCGCGAACTCCCCGAAGTACATCCGCGCCGCGTTCCCCTCGATCCCCAACAACTCCGCCAGCGATCCCGCCCTCTCCGCCCGGTCCGCCGACGCCTTCATCGCCGCCAGCGTCTCCCGATCCGGCTCCACGTGATTGCGCTGCAACAGCGTACGCTGATTGCGAATCTTCCCCGCCACCAGCCGTCGCGCGATCATCCGCGCGAAATACTCCTCCTCCGCCAGACGGAATTGGTTCCGCCGCAGGAACACGTTCTTCGTATTCAGCCCCATCGTGATCCCGTAGAACCACCCGCCCATCGAGAAGTAGCAGATCGGCGTCTCCGACTCGCACAGCGTCTGTACCGCCTGCGTCGTGATCTGCACGTTCCCCATCAGGTTCACTTGGCAGATCTCGCCGATCCGCACCTCCTGCAGCAGCTTTTCCTTGTCCTTGATCTGCAGCACCGCGCCGCTCTTTCCGATCTTCACACCCTGGCTGTTCACGTTTAGCGGAAGCAATTCGCTGCGCGGCGTCATCATCGGCCGCACCGCGCGCTGGACGCCCTTGCGCCTCGGCATGTCGAACAGATCGAGTTGCTGTGGCTCCTCGATTTCGTCCGCCGCCCGCCACGTCTCGTCGGGCAGGCAGATCCCCACCAGCGAGCACCCCGGACACTTCGGCGAATCTTCCAGCGGCCGCGGCATCACGCCTGCTTCCGCCGCACCCCACGCCTCCAGGATCAGCGCTTCCGTTTCCGCGATCAGCGCCGCGTCGAACACCACCCGCACGCGCTGCCCTGTCTTCCGGTAGTACGCGACGCCCTCGTCGCACCGGTACCCGGCGTCGCGCAGCACGATCCCCTGCACCGCCAACTGCGCGCGGTCGGCCGGCCACAACTCCAGCCCGTCCGCGCCGTCGCGGGGACTCCCGTGCTTGTAGTCTACCGGCGTCACCACGCCGTCCTCCACTTCGACGAGGTCCATCTTGGCGATCACCCGCAGCCGCTCGCTGGAGAGCGTCACCGACCGCGAGTGGATCTGGTCCGGCAACTCCCCGGCATCCGGCAGCGCGGTCGCCTTCGCGTCGACCCACTGGTGCTGGATCGCGCCCTCCACGGTGTCGACGCTATCCGCGAAGAGGCCCTCCACCCATTCGTAGAAAAAGAGTCGCGGACAGTAGGCGAACTCGTTAACCATCCGCGCCGGCAGGTAGTCGGGCAGCGAACGCTTCGCTTCAATCAGGATCGGCAGCGCGGACATCGGGACACCTCATACGATGATGCATGGCGCGTCGAGCGCCGTATATGGTTTCCCGAGTGCCGCGATCGCGCGGTCCCCACGCCCTTCGGCCGGACCCAGGTTGACGAACAGCACCTGGTCTTCGGTATGGTGGATGATCGACGACAGTTCCGACCGGCACCGCGCCAAATCGGTCGCCGTCAATTGGCATTCGAAGACGGAGAACTGCAAGTGGTCCCCATACCCGCGCATCGTCTGAAATACCTTGCGCAGTCTCTTGTCGTCGCAAATGTCGTAGCAGATCAGGTAAGAGGTGCGCATGACTACAAAGTCGCCTTCGAAGGACTGAAATTTCGGTACTTTCCTTCGGTGAATCGCACGGATCGGAAGACTTGGGCGACCCCCGCCCGCACGCGTTCTTCGCCGGCAGCCAGGAGCGATGCGACCGTTCCCAACTCGATCGCTTCGGTCCAGATGGGCCACCAGACCTCGGTGCCGTCGTCGCCGTCTTGGAATCCTGTGGTCCGAATCCTGCGACCCTGCGGGGCTGTCGGGAAAAGAGGTAGCGCTTCTATCGCCAGGCGATTTGCGCCGCGCATCGTTTTGATAGGATCGCCTGAAGGGTCCACCGCGCGCAACGCATGCGGCCGGAAATCGGCGGCGTCCCAGCGCAGGGAAGGACGGCCATCCGCGTAGTCCCAAGCCGCGAAAAGAGACCTTCGTATGTGCCCAACGTCCGTCCCAGCCGCCAGTTCGTGCATGAAGCCCAGGAAGTGCTGATGCCCCGCACCGCTCATGGTGCGGAATCCCGTGTCGGACATCAGTTCCTTCTTGGGACCCGCGCCGTAGACGTCCGAGCCGAAGGCTGCCAGAAAGTCCACTGTCCCGCGCTGACAATGCGCCGCGTTTTCCACGGCCTCTCGCATCCGCTCGCCGAACTCGGCACAAGGCAGCGTCAGATCCTTGCCGATCTTCCACGCCTCATCCACCGATTCCTCGCCGCAGACTAGGTGAGCCAGCAGACCCAGGAACGCCTCCACCGTGTCTACTCCGCTCCCGTGTATCACCGGCATCCAGAATCCCCGCTCCACCCAGCTCATTCGGAGATCGCGGTCCGGCTCGGCCAACGTCAACACCCGCAGCGTACCCAGTGCCGCCAGGTACGCCAGCAGGTTGCTGCCGTCCAGCCCGGTCAATTCGATTTCACGCATTCGTAGTCTTCCTGTGCTTCTGCTCCGCCTCGCTCTGCCGTTGATCGGCAAGCCGAACCGCGCTTTCTAGATATGCCAACCCATACCAACCATATCTGCGAGTAAGCTTCCAAAACCGCTCGCTCACCCCCGAACCCACGCGTTCCAACCCGTGATCGCTACGCGCCAGCCAGTTTTCATACCGAACCTCCACCGGTTCCGCATCCTCCACCGCAGGGGCAAATGGCCGGCACCGCCCGTGATGGCTCGCCACCAGGTGAAGTAGAAGCTCGAAATCGACGTCGCCAGCGTCCCCCGCATGCGGCACCAGCAATGCAGTGGACGTCAACTCGTGCCGAGCCCCCTTGGGGTAGCCTGCCATTTTTCGCGCGCGCTCTATCGCAGCCCAGTTCTGACCAGACCCTTTAGACTTGGCAAGAAGCTCGTCAGGCTTTATTGGGTTGCCTCCGCGCAGCCACGCCTGGAATCGCGGGTCCGCCTTGCCGATATCGTGCAGCATCGCCGCCCGCTCCACAGTCCTCTGAAGCTTCGGCGGCAGTTCGCTCGCGAACTTCTGCGCCTTTGCCGCGCATCCCTCCAGATGCTCACGCAGACCGATCTCCCGCCCATACGAAGAGCCAACGCCATTCTGATCGAACACTGCCCTGCCCACGATCGCTGCCCAGACCTCGTGGTCCGGATCTGCCATCGCCTTCGGCATCCGTGCTCGCAGTTTCGCCAGAGTATCGTGCAGCCACGGCTCGCCTGCCTCCGCCGTTTTCAGAATGCCGGCGAATTCCGACGGCTCGGCTTCACGCAGTTGGTTGGCCAACTCGCCATACTTCCAGTGCGCCGCCAGCTTTTTATGCAAGCGCAGCATTGGCCGGCCCATCCGTAGTTTCACCGCATCGCCTACATCGCTGACATCGCCTTTATACTCGGGGTTCCAGCCCCATGGATCGCACCCGCCATACGAGGTCGGCACCACGATGGTCATTCCGGCTTGACGCTCGCTGCAACCTTGCTGTCTTCCACGCCGCGCCACTGCAAGACCGGGCGCATATCGCCTTTCGTCCGAACAGGCTGATCTGCCTCCCCCTCGATGTCGCAGACATCTCCCCCACCCTCTTCCTCCGCCAGCCAGCAGCGGAGCGCGCCAATTGGAACCGCCAACGCTTCCGCCGCGCTCGGCGGACACATCGCCACCATACCCAGCCAACCTGTGGTGTCCTCGCCAAGGTCCGCTCGCCACACCACCTGCACATCTGGCGCGCCCGCCTCCGGACCATGCAGGTACACCGACGCATCTGGGTTGACCGCTGGCTCTGGACTCGTCTGGCTCAGCAGGTCCACATGTGCCGGCATCAACACCGGCGCCTTCCGCGCCGGCATCACAAGCGCGGCCCGATCCTCGGTCCCCGCCAACGCCCCGCGCAACGCCAGGACGCCCATCTCGACGAACTCTTCCTTCACCTTGCGCGTCTTTGCCTTCTTCTTGCCTTCCGCCGGTACTATCTCCTCGCGCACGACCTTCGTAGGGTGCGCATTCAGCCAACCCCAGGTCGCCGCCATCGCGGCCCCGTAAAGCGCGTCCTCGTACTTCTTCGCTACCTGATCCTCTTGCGCCACAATCGCAGCATGTGTTGGCCCGTGCTTGCCGTCGCGATCCAAACGTCCGAATCGCTGCTCCAGCGCATCCATGCTCGCGACTTCCGTCACGAGCCCGTCGAAATCCAGATTCGCGCCCACCTCGATACACTGTGTGGCCACTACGAACACGGTCTTCTCCGGATCGCGTTTGCCGCCCAGCCCGATCGCCGGCTTCCACTCCATCCAAATAGCATCCCGGTCATACGGCCGCGACCGACCAGTCAACAGAATCGCCTGGCAGCCCGCGTCTGCGATGAGCGATTCATGTACTCGCCGTGCGGTGCGAACACGGTTGGCAATTACCCCGACCACTCTCGCCCCCCGCTCATCCCGCAGCGCCCGCGCTTCCTTCACCAACCCACCCACCAAACCGGTGAGCCCGCCCTTCTTAGCCTCCTCGTTCTTGTGCGGTTCCACTTCCACCAGTTTGGCCCGCTTACTCGCTTGCCAACGGCGTTTGAGTACTTCGTTTTCGAGATCCTCTGGCGTCTCCCGAATCGCATCGCCACGCGGCGTGGCCGACATCTCCACCACCGTGAAGGGCAACTCCAATGGCAGATCCGCCCAGCCGCGATACTTGTTAATGGCCCCCAGCGTTTCCGCGAAGGCGCGGCTGGTGTGCGCCTCGTCTAGGATGATCAGTGAATCGTATGCCGCCAAACCGGCGCGAATCGATCGCCCATATTCACTGGCCCCGTATGCCCGAAATAGCAGGCTGGACCCAACTTGATCCACTGTGGAGCAGATAACTACAGGCTGCAGCGGGGAATCCGCCCAGGAGTTGTCGCGCGGAATTCCGCCGCGCAGCACTGCCGTCTCTAGAGGCCTGCTCCCCCCGAGATCCTTCAACGATTGCGCCAGCTTACCTAACTCCGAATCCGGTGCCGCATTTTCCAGGCATTCCGCGAGTTTCACCGCGTTTTCGGCAGCCTCGTCTACAATTACGCGCCGGTCCACCACGAAGAAGATCCGCCTTGCCGCATTCGGCGCCCGCTTCGCCAGCGCATACACGGCGATATCGATCACTGCCGTCTTGCCTGCCGCTGTTGGCATGCCGATGGGGGGCCACTTCCCCGCCAGCGCCGCCGTGGCAAGCCGTTCCTGCCATGGAAACGGCTTCCGGCCTCGAACTGCGTAGTAGAACTCCGCGAACGTCATCGCTTCTCCCGGTTGTCAAATAGCGCCTTAAATAACCCGTACCCGTAGTAGCGTCCGGCCCCCGCCACCACCGGACCCGCAACGGGACGATCAAACCGCACTCGTGCATGACAGTGATACCGTTGCGGCTTGCCTGGCCGCGCGGGCGCCGGAGGGAACTCGGACGCTTTTGGAACGCCACGGTGCCATGGGTTGTAATGCAGATCGATTTCACAGGGCTCAGGTAGGCCGACGCGTGTCATCGCCTCGCGCAACGTTCGCTCCGCTTCGTCCCCATACGGGTCTTTCGGGTAGCGGTCGAACACGAACGGCGTAACCGTCGACCAAACCGTGTGCGCGCTNNCCACGGCTTCCACGGCGCGCCAGCAGATTTCCCGTTCTTCACGGGTCAGCGTGTTTGGCAACAGAACGGCCACGCCCATTAGTTCGCCAGTCGCATGCGGTGCGTTTACGAACGGAAGAGGCGCCAGCGCGATGTGCGGACGTTCGCTCCGCACAGGCGTCTCCGCCGTGCTTCCAGCCGTGTGTCCGCTGATGTACTCCGGAGGCGGCTGTGGCGAGTGCTTCAGAATCGCCCCGCGCAATGCCGACATCACCGATAGCGCTGATCGCAGAGAAGCATGCTGCCCGCCATCGCGCCGTAGTACGATCATGCGATCGAACACACTCCGTATCGGCTCGATGTCTGCCCTTTTTGGTTCTGCGTACAGCGTGGACCGCCCGGCCGAAGGACGATGGATCTTGCTGCCAGTCTCCTCCAGGAGCCTATGCCGCTCCACTAATTCCTTCAACCGTCCAGGATACGGGATTCGCATGCGGTCCCCCTTCGCTGCGTCCGGGTGCCACTCCGTCAGATCTCCCACATCTAATGGATCTGCCATTTCCACGGATACCAGGCTTGACGAATGNNGGTAAGTCAACGTCGCTGAGGGAAAGACACGTCCCTTGCGAGGTCGGTCTTCAGGTATTGTCTTCGAGTCGTTGACAGGAACGAACGCCTGCACGAGTTTACGCTCCGTTTGAGGCCCGGCTAGGATTCGGGGCGCAGGCTGGCTCTCGAGCCACTCTAGCGCGGTGCGCAAGTACTCCTCGGCCCCGCCCTCGCCCCACGCGGAAGTCAACGCTGAAAACAGCCGCGACGGATGCGGTGGCCACTCAGGCTCGCTCTTCATGTCGCCATCTTCAAAACGCGCGGAGTAAATCCGCCCCATGAGATAGCTCACGCGTAGCGCCAGCACTGCTACTCCACCTTGCTCGCGGCCATCGCGCGCGTGCGGCTTTCCACCACCAGCCTGCTGAGATCCTCCGAAGGTTCCAGAACCAGCGGCGCATCCGGCCAAGGAAGACCAAGCCCCTTCGTGTCCGCTGCGGCATCCGCCACCAAGCCCGCCGTCGCATCTGCGTCCAAGGAGAACTCCTGGACTTCGCCGCGCCCCACGAATGCCATTGCTCCCGGTTTGCCATCCAGCAGGCAACGCGACCGCAGATCGTACCCATCCTCATCGAGGAAACAGATCGCAGCCAGCCCGAGCGCTGCGAGTACAGTTCGCGCCGCCAAATCCGCCTCCGGTCTGGCTGCCTCGCCTATTGGAAAACGCAAGCGCCGCAGAGCCGCCAGCGAGAGCACCGTCTGCTGTTCGGCATAGGCCAAAGTAACGCCGCCGTGATTCAGTTTGCCGTCTTTGTTCCTGAAGGAGGGCGTGATGTTGCCGTGGTTGATCTCCGAGGGTTTTAGTTTAACCGGCTCTCCCTTCGCATTCTTCTCTGCTTCGGAGTCGTCGAACGTCCATCCGCCACGCACTTTCCGGAAGATATCGAGATTGTTCTCGATCCCTAGCGGATCGATTCGACTCGACGTCCGTTTGTTTTCCTTAGTAGCCTGATATCCGACGATCTCCGATACCAGCGCCCGCTGTATCTTCGCTCCGAGTCCGCCACGCGGACCAGTCGAATCCCAGAAACCGAAGATCAGGGCCGTTGGGCAGAGTTCAAACACGACCGTCGCGTTCGCTGCCTTCGCCGTATTCAGCCGTTCCCCCGGGCCGGATGTTCGGAATGGCTTCTCCTGATACAGTGCGTCGCGAAAGATTGCGTCACACATCCGATGTGGCGCTTCGAGGGCGGTCAGCCGTCCAATCTCGGAGAGGATCGGATCGCTTCCGTCGCCAGCGAAGTTCACGGCCAGCAACGGCATCTTCAGGCGCCCGGTATCGTAAGCCCGCAGCAGAGCCATCTCCATCCGGTTGGCCTGCGACTGCACGGAATCCAGCAGCACCGTTTCAACGGTCTGCACCGTACCGTCCGCGATGCGGACTTGGCGCTGCTCAGTGGCGTACTCGCCGCCTTCATACGTGGGAGGGAAGGTCTTCTCTCCCAGCGCTTCCATCCGGGTAACCCGCCGGATCGCTGCATATTCGCCCGCGACCGCCTTTTTCAGTGTGGTGAGATCGAGAGTGTGCATTCATACCTCGGGGCTAACTTGTTTCTACGGGGCCCAGTGTATCACTCGTACAATGTCGACAAGGAAGCGCCAGCGAAGGCGCATCTGAGCAGGAACAACTATTCACTTGGTGTTATTCCGATATATCGGACACTATTTTGCGGCAGTGGACGCGTCCGTTGATGCTGACGGAATCCCGGCATTCGTACACACCGGTCGCAAAACTGGTCGCGGCGCGCGCCAGCAGCGCAACGTTGGCGAACGTGGCGCGATGGGCGGCGACATTACCCGCGCGGCTGTCGAAGGGCGCACGGCCCCAAGAATCATGCTGCTTTAAGCGTATACGCCTCCGAACGCCCTCAAGGCCTCCGGATCTGTTGCGTCAATGGCCGAGCACAGCCAAACAGATTCGGATAAAATTGTTTGTAGCAGCGTCGGCATGCCGCAACCCGGTCTGAAGCAAGAGCGATGAAAACCGAAAGACACAGTCGGGCAGGACTGGCCCCCCAGGCGCCACCTGCATCGAAGGCGGTTATTGAGAAAACAAGCGATAGAGCCACTGGTGTCGTAGCGGAATCCGTGACCGAACCGGCGAAAGACAGAATAGTCGAAACAGACGGGGTGCCCGAGCATACCTCAAGCGAAACCCTCCCAAAGCTGGTTCCCAAGGGACAAGTTGAGGAGTATTGGAAGGACCCGACGCCTCTGTTCTATCTGGATACCTGGGATCNNTCCATGCCGCCTTTTTGGAGAACAGACTTGGCGAAGATGAGCTGATAGAATGCTGGCGGCGGGCGTTCGACGTATTTGCGATCACCTTTTTCGAGCGAGGAGTTCTCTGTGAGAGCGTAATGCGCGACGCAATCCCCATGATGGTCATGGACGCGACGGCCAGTGCAATGTGGGGAGCCGCGAAGCACGGCACACCAGTTCCCGTCCGCGGCTGTTCCGCCAAATTCGGGAATGAGTACTACCCAGAGGGGTTCATTGCCGAATATTTCTTCAGGCGCGTGGACGGCCGCATTCTTGACTGGCGAGGGAGGCTCTTGCTTGCCAGGCTGGCTGAGCCGACTCCCAACCGCCAGAACCTAACAAAACCCGGCAGACGCGGCAGACCGCGGATACATCCGAATGCCCATGTAGAAGTAGACCAGCGCATCACGGAAATAACCAAGTTCGCCCGTAGTGACGCCAACCCTATTATCAAGCTGCGCCGTGAAATCACACTGCACGATTTCTCCCTCGTCTCAGGGTATGCGGACGATACGACCCTAACGTACTACCGTCAAGGCAGCCCACGTTGCTCCGAGGCGCAGTCGGCGAGATTCAAGCACACCCTCGAGCTTTCCCCTGCCCAATTCATACAGAAGTTAGCTGCATTGAAGGGCATTTCCTAGACGGTGGCGCCGTCTTATGGACTACTCCCGCTATCGTGGCTGCCTCGAAAACCGGCAATGCCAATACCTGGCTACTTGTCCGGCGGCGTCCGCGGTCTACGAGATTGTTTTCCTTTCGGACTGGGAACGCCGCAAGCGTTTGGGACGGGGGTCCGGTTCCGTCCCTGGTGAGAGGGTCGTGCTTTCATGGGGTCATGGCAAGGTCGCAGAGAAACGCCGTCTTTCCGCCGCCAGTTTCACGACGGCAACGAGCAGGTGATTGCCTGGGAGTTCTTCTGGACTGCCTTACTGAATCTCCGCAAGCTGATATCCCTTGGTGGGACGGTGCCGGATATGCGATGGGTTGGCACGAGCTGTGTGTTCAGAGCGGCACGCCTGCATCGGAAAACCGAGCCCGGGCACTGGATCGTCGGAGTAATCGCGAGATCGTCGCACATCAGCGTTGCACGGAACACTGGACCGGGATGGAGAGTGGGGATCCATGCGTCACGATGGACCGAAGACTGAAGGGCCCGGCTCCGCCCGAGGGCCCAGAAGAGAGCCCGTGTCGCGCCGGTTTGCCGATCGTGCATGGCGCGCGAGGTGTTCCGTATCACGCCTATTCTGCGGGCGAGCTTGCTGAGTTACACGCGCGGGTGCGGGTGGTTGCCAGCCCACGCAATCCGGAACAAGATGCCCTTATCGCGAAGTATTGTATTTTGGCGAAAAAAGGCGGCAATCAAGTGGGCCGAAAGCACCCGGATCGCATCCGATTCCGCTATCGATCGGATGTCGGGGCGGTTAGACCGCGGTGGGACGAACCGGAGGATGAAATACAGACGGCCTACCTCGCACTAGTCGAGGCACTTACCCCGTCTGCGGGCAGGAAGGCATATACAGAGCTACCGGGCGTTCATTTTTCTGTTCCGTTGAAGAAAAGAATTGAGGGCGCCATCAACGACTTGATTCGACACGATTGTCAAGGGGTGTTAACGGAAATCACTTGTGAACCATGCGCCGGTTCCGCTTGTCCGATGTGTTTGGGTACGGGGAAACGTGCTCATCGGCAGCGGCTGGAAATCGATGAGCCGACGCCGGAAAGCCCAGAGGCGGAGGAAGACGACGAAAGGCTGAATTTATCTTGGAATCAACCTGGCAGGGAACCGGACCCGGAGCGCCTACTACTTTCACGGGAGCGATCAGAGCGGACAAAGACCGCGATTAGCCTCCTCGGCCGTGGAGTTCAGAAGCTCCGCCATGAATATGCTACGGTGATACTCGGGCTGTTTTATAACGATGAAACTCAAGATCAAATAGCGGAAAAACTCGGCGTCCATCGCAGCTCGGTATCCCGATACAAAGATGATGCTCTCGCCTGTTTGCGGTTTGTTGTTGAACCTTACCGCGACGGGCGCAGCCTCGGCTATTCACCATCGTCCTCTCCCCCGCGGCAGACAGGTGGCGCTTTCAGTTTAGGTGGGCGTGTGGTTGCTTTATTGCTATATCGGCTAGTTTTCCAGTGTTGATTGACGCCCTGGACAACGACATCCAAGCACGGGCAAGGTGGCTCCGCACACAGATGGGGTATAGGGTCGTGGGGGATCTCGCCTCCGGGATAGCCATTCGCAAGGCGATTTTCCACCTGCCACCAACCCGCTTTGACAATCACACGACCCCTTGGATTTCCTGGGAATCATTTTCAGTTTGGACGGAATGGCCGGAGGCGGTCGGTATTAAGCAGGACACCGCCATGTGCTGGGGCCGTTGGTGCTCATCCGCAGCGTCACTCGTGCAGATGCACTGCCGTATGCGGCGACTCCAGAGGCAGTCACAGAAGTGTCCACTCGAAGCTGAGGGCGGCGAATGGCCAACGCGCGACTGGAAGCGCAACAATGCGGAAAAGTGGGCTAAGACTGGATCGACAGGGCCGAAACTGTATGATCTGACGTCAGAGACAGCCACGGCAGATGTCCGCTATCCGAAGAACTGCACCTATCCCCTCAAGGGCCGCAAGGCTGGCGAACATTGTGGCCAGAAGGCGCGCATCGAGGGGTACTGCTGCGCTCACTGGAATCTGATGGAAGCGGGGAGGATCCCGATTCCGATGGACGAGGCGGAGCTTTCTCCACCCGGTCTTTCAAATTCTCTTCACTAAATCCCTTAATAATCACTAATTATCACTAATTCGACCCTGCACACCGGAAATAGTGATTCCCGTTTATGTAGGTGAGGTCAATTTTGTAATGGCGTCTAACTCCAATCGGTTCTTGAGCGAGCCCATGCCCAATTCTCTTGCTGACTACGCCTTTCCGGTTGCAGCCGACCCCGAATGCTGTCGAATTACGGTGCCGGAGATCGCAAGACGTCTGAAAATCGGTCGTCTCGCCGTATACGACCTGCTGGAGCAGGGAATCATCCCGGGTATACGCCTCGGCCGCCGATGGATCATCACGCAGTATGCCTATGACCACTGGGAGCGCACCTGCGGGATGCGGCTCGGCACTGGACTTGAGGCGCAACCAGAGGTATCGGTGTTGAACTGATGTCAGTCCACAAATACAAAGACCGGGCCCGGAAGACCCACTGGCGCTACCAATTCTCATTGCCGGGATCAACCCGTGAGGACCGTAAGCGCGTCTTCGGATCTGGATTCGCCTCTAAGGTCGAAGCAACGGACGCAGAAGCGGCACGGCGGATCGAGGAGCAGCAGAAACGCGATCTGGCCAAAGCGGGTGTCTCCGTCAGCGCGGAAATCCCGAAGACGCTCTCGATGCTACTGGGCGAGTTCTTTGCCCAGCATGTTGACGTAAAACTGGCGCCCAAGACCGTCGAACGATATCACGAGCAGGCCGCGTACCTGGGTCTAGAACTGCTCAACATGGCCATTTGCGAGATCACCCCGTTACACTTCGAGCGCGAATGGAATCGTCTACTGAAAAGCGGCGGACACCACCGCAAGACAAAGCTGCCACGGCCTCTCTCTGCGAAGACGGTCAGAAATATCGCCGGCGTGGTTTCTAGCGCATTCGCAAAGGCAGTCAAGTGGGGCCTTGTAAAGGCCAACCCGGTTACGGACAGCGACCCTCCGGTGCCGAAAAAGCGAAAGGGCATCGGGCTCACAGTGGCGCAGAAGGATATGCTGATCGAGGCGGCAACCGGTCCCTGGTGCATTGCTTTGTTCCTGGAAATGGCTGTCGGGCTTGGTGCCCGCCGTGGCGAAGTGCTGGCACTGCGCTGGTCCGATGTCGTTGATGGCCGCGCGACTATTGCCCGCTCGCTTACGCAGACCAAGAACCTCCTGGAGTTTAAGGGCACGAAAACGGACGAGATGGTCGTGTCAAAGATCCCGGAAGAGACGCTGCCGAAGCTCGAGGCGCACCGGAAGCGCCAGGACGAGTTCCGCTTGAAATTCGGCCCGGACTACAAGAGCAGACTCGACCTGATTTTTGCGAATCCAGACGGGTCGCCGCTGAAGCCGGATTCCGTCTCCGCGACTGTATCAGCACTATTCAAACGGCTGAAGATTCCTAAACCGAAAGGTGGCGCCCTGCACCTGCTCCGGCATACCATGGCCTCGCAGATGCTCGACAGCGGCGTGCCATTGCCAGTAGTGTCCCGGCGGCTTGGGCACTCTTCGGTGCGGGTTACGGCCGACATCTACTCGCACGCAATCCACGGCCAGGACGACGAGGCAGTGCGGCGGTGGGAAGAATACCAGCGGCAGCACAGGCCGGCCAAGCCGGAAAACTGGAAAGGGAACGTGCAGTGAATCTCGCTGGAGCGTTGCTGGTGGCTGCGCGTGGCTGCGCAATGTCTGTAAGTTATAGAGGAATTGGTAGCGCTAACGGGAATCGAACCCGTATTTTTTCAAGTCTTGTGGACTGTATAAGTTACAGACAACGCGGAATCACGCTTCTCATGAATCGCACCCATTTCAGCCATTTTGTACAAAGTCTGTACACGCTGGGGCGTGGTCGTTAGCTACCGTCGCTTCCGCGCTTCCATCTGTTCCACCTGCGAAACAAGCTGCGTTGCGAGTGCCCGCGCTTCACGTGGCGTCAGCACGATTCCCGGCACTGTTGCCCCTTCGGGATTTCGGATGGTGGAATCCTCTGGCAGCGCAAGGATGATGCCCACTTCGCCATCAGACATAGCGCCGTAGACGTGGATATCGGACATGCCTACACGGTATCAAACGGCGCGGGGCCGGTGAAGGTGTGGGCACCGGGATAGCTGCGCGGTCACATGCACAGCGCGCAACGTGGCACCCGCTTAC
>OKRF01000258.1:0-3601 GCA_900290315.1 Candidatus Sulfopaludibacter sp. SbA3
GATTTCGTAGGGCTGGCGGGCCTTGCTGGTGTAGAACTGGATCGGCTCGTTGACGCCCTTGTCTTTCTTTTCGGTCAGCTTGTCGTCGGCCATCACGGTGATGGTGTACTTGTTCTTCTTGGGATCGAGACTCCTAATCTGGATGCTGACGTCACCCACACGCTGCGGCTTTCGCGACGCGTCTTTGTCCTTGTCCTTCCCTCCCTTGATGAGGTCGAACTCGAAGTAGTTGCGCTCGCCGAGACGCTTGAGGGCGGCCAATTCATTGGCATTGGTAGCGATGAGGCCACTCTGCACGCCCAGGTCACCCCTGGTGGATTTCAGGTCGGCAATGGTCTTATCGAGCTGCGACTGCGTGGCCGAGGCCTGGCTTCGCAGGTTGCCCACGTCCGAGGAGACATCGGCGATTTTGGTGTTCGCCTGGGTGGCGGTCTGCTTCACGTCGCTGATCTCGCTGGAGACCTGCTGCTGCACCTTGGCCTGCTCGGCTTCGATCTGCTTGGCGAGCCGTTCCTGGCTGGCCAGAGCTTCCGCCTTGGCCTGGCTGGACATAGTGCGGGCCTGATCGCGAGCTTGCGCGCGGGCGGCTTCCAACTCTTCCTTCAATGTTTCCAGATGCCGCTGCTGCGAAGCAGTGTTGACGCTGGAGGCGTCGCGCATGTTGCTCAACTCGGTCAGCAGCTTGTCGTGCGTCTGGGCCAGATCGGTCTTCATATGGTCCAATTGCACGAACAGGTAAATGTTAGCCCCCACGAGGGCGATAATCGCGCCAGCGACAAGGGCCGTCAACAGGCCTGAGCGCTGCGGCTGCGGCTCTTGGTAGGTAGGTGTGGGACTCACGTAAACGATACTCCTTTATATTCCCTTTCAGTATAGATGGCCCTTGCGGCCCATTCGGTTACATCTAAAGCAGTTCGAACGACTGGCCCGGCGCAGGTACTACCACCTCCAGGCCATAATCGGCATGCAGCAGCCCGGCCAGGGTCTCCGCCTGGGCGGGCTCCCCGTGGACCAGGAAGACCTTGCGGAGCGAAGGGACCAGGGGCTTGATCCACTCCAGCAGCTCCTTTTGATCGGCATGCGCGCTCAGTTCATCCAGGCTGGAGATTTCCGCGCGGACGCGCATCGGTTCGCCGAAAATCTTGACTTCCGGCCACTTTTCGATGAGTTTGCGGCCCAGTGTGCCCTCCGCCTGAAAGCCCGTGATGAGCACCGTGTTGCGCGGATCTTCGATGCCGTTGCGCAGGTGGTGCAGGATGCGCCCCGCTTCGCACATGCCGGAAGCGGAAATGACCACGAACGGACCGTGGAGATCATTCAATTTCTTGGAATCTTCCGCCTCGCGCACGTATTTCAGGCGCTGGAAGCCGAACGGATCTTCGTGATTCGTCAGGTAGTGGATGGTCTCCGGGTTGAAGCACTCTGGATGCGCGCGATGGACGTCGGTAACATTCAGAGCCAAGGGGCTGTCCACGAATATGGGGATGTTGGGGATGTGCTTTTCGTTGGCGAGTTGATGCAGCAGCAGCACCAGTTGCTGTGCGCGGCCCACGGCAAACGCCGGAACAATAATGCGGCCACCGTGATGCGCGGTACGGTTGACCACGTCGGCCAGCTTGTTGACGACGTGGCTGACGCCCTTGTGCAGCCTTCCGCCGTAGGTGCTTTCCAGGATGAGGTAGTCGGCCGGCGGCAGGGGCTCCGGATCGCGGATTATGGGCAGGCCGGGCCGTCCCACATCGCCCGAAAACGCCAGGCGCACCGGCGCGCCGCTGGTGCTGTCTTCCAGAATCACGCAGGATGAGCCCAGAATGTGGCCCGCATCGTAGGCGGTATAGGTCAGGCTGGGCGCAAGCTGGTGCGGGGCGTGATATGGCACCTGTTGAAATAGCGGCAGGGTCTGTTCGGCATCTGCGGTGGTGTACAGCGGAATCACGTGGCCGTCCGCCAGGCCGAGCTTTTTGCGATGATCATGGCGTTTGTTCACGAACTCGGCATCGTGCTCCTGGATGTGCGCCGTATCGCGCAGCATCCAGTTGCAGAGATCGACCGTAGCCGGAGTGGAATAGATGGGGCCGGCAAATCCACTTTTCNNTGGAAGAGCCGGGGAACGGGAGGTGCCGGTTCTTGGCGTCAGCTTCTTTGCGGCGGCCCTGATTCATTCCGCAGTCCAGCAGGAGGCGCTTCGCGGCAGCCTCGACCAGGTGCATGGAGCCGGTGACCTGACCGGCCGCACCCCAGAATGTGAGCTTCATTTTCCTCCGGAAGGGTCAATGGTAACAGGAAGTCTTGACAGCACCCCCTATTACGCCGTACGATACTACGTGAGACGTAATATTCGTGACTGATCCAACCTTACTGGTTCTGGCGAGCCTGGCCGATGGCGACAAGCACGGCTACGCCATGATGGAAGACATTCAGAAATTCGCCGGCGTGCGTCTGGGGCCAGGTACGCTTTATGGCGCCATCACGCGGTTGGAGGAAAGGGGCTGGATCCGCCCTTCCGGCGCGCGCGACCGGCGGCAACCCTACGCCATCACCGGCGCGGGGCGGGAATACCTGGAACAGCAGGTGGCCAGCCTGGACCACGTCCTGAAAACTGCGCAAAGGCGGCTCAAACACGCATGAAACGGATTCTGTTGGGCGCTATCGTGATTGCCACTGCAGTCAGCCACGCACAAACGCCTGAGGCGCGGCCGCAATTCGAAGTGGCGTCGATCAAGCGCAACACGGATTGCGGCGGCCGGCGCGGAGCGGGGTCGCCGCCATCTCCCGGCCGGATGAATATGGAGTGCATCACCCTGCGGAACTTGATTCAGAACGCATATTTGGTCTTCGCGAACGGTGTCGGTCTCAATCTCAAAATGGTGGTTGGTCTTCGCGAACGGTGTCGGTCTCAATCTCAAAATGGTGGACATCGTGGGAGGCCCGGGGTGGATGGAGTCCGACACATATGACCTGGCGGCGAAAGCGGAGGGCGGCGCACCGGTCGCCCGCATGATGGGGCCAATGATGCAGATGCTGCTGGAAGACCGCTTCAAACTGAAGATCCATCGCGAGACGAAAGAAGCACCCGTTTACATCCTGACGGTGGCCAAGGGCGGCGCCAAACTGGAGCCGACAAAGGACGGAAGCTGCGTGCCGATCGACCTGGAACATCTGCCCAAACCCGGCGAGCCGCGGCCCAATTTCTGCGGGAACCAGAGCATGAGAAGGACAGGGTCAAGTGTCACGATGACGGCGCGCGGGATCACCATGAGTATGTTTACCGGTATGGCGCTGCCTCAGGTTGCCGGCCGCCCGATCATCGACAAGACGGGACTCGCCGGAGAATATGACATCCAGATCGACTTCGCGCCAGATAACTTGATGCCGGAACCTGGCGGCCGCGGCGGAGCGGGAGACCCGGGCGCGCCATCCGCTGACACTCCCGCGCCATCGATCTTTGCAGCCTTGCAGCAACTCGGGCTGAAACTGGAAGCGGGCAAGGGTCCCGTCGAAATCCTGGTGATCGATCACGTGGAACGGCCCTCGGAGAATTAGAGGCACATGAGACTCCTCCTTCGATGTGCGGCGGGACTCTATCCCGGCGGCTGGCGGG
>OKRF01000258.1:3611-20065 GCA_900290315.1 Candidatus Sulfopaludibacter sp. SbA3
TCGATGTGCGGCGGGACTCTATCCCGGCGGCTGGCGGGCGCGCTACGGCGCGGAGTTGGACGCGCTGATCGAAGACGCGGGTGCGGGGTGGCTGGAGTTCGTGGATGTTTGCAAGGGAGCGATCAAGATGCAGATGTTGAAGGGCGGTGTCTGGCGATTTACTGCCGCATGCGGAGTAGTGGGGCTCATTGTCGCGGGGGTGATCGCGTTCAGCGCGCGGGCGCAATACCAGTCGACCGCGGTACTGCGCATGGCGGCGGGGCAGTGGGATGACCAGGTGGAAAAACTCAACCAGGCGGAACAGGAGATCTTGAGCCGCAAATCTCTATACACGGTGATTCACAAGTACGACTTGTATGGCGAGGAAAGAAAGACGCAACCCCTGGAAGACGTCATTTCGGGCATGCGCAACCGGTACATCCAGCTTCGCGTGCTTCAAATCCCCAAAACGACAGCCAACGCTTTCTCGATCCGGTACCAATCCGGGGACCCGGCGAAAGCGCAAGCTGTGACCACTTATCTCACCGAACGATTCATCACGGCACTGAAGGACTCCGCACCACTGGAGCTGCTGGATCCGGCAAGTCCGCCGAAGCAGGCCGACGGTTCCAATCGCCCCGTCATGCTAGCCGTGGGACTCGTTCTGGGAATGGCTGCCGGGATGGTGCTGCTGGGAATCCGCCGCTGGCCTCTGATCCCATTGACGGGATTGGCAGTGGCGATTGTGGTCTGGCCGGCATCGTACCTGCTTTCGGATACCTATCGCTCCCAGGCGGTGCTGCGAAGCAAGACTGCGGATGTGAGTCAGGCCGCACGGGAGGTGGTGAACAACCGCGCATTCCTCGCCTCGGTGATGCAGGAGTACGCTCTGTACAGCAAGAGGCCGAACGGAGTGGACCTGATGCAGCGGAGCCTGGTGGTGCAAAGTCTGAATGCCACCAAAGGCAAGGTCTGCATCGTGCGATTTGACTACTCGGACCGCTACAAGGCTCAGAGGGCAGTGCAGGAGATCGTCAGCAAGATCGCTGAAAGCTGGACAGTGAAGGTCGAGGTTCTGGATCCTCCGCAGGTGGCGGAGCAGGCACTTACGCCCAATCGGCTGGCCATCGTGGTAGTGGCTCTGTTCGCGGGCCTAGTGGCAGGTGCGATTGCGCTGGCGGTGCGCCGCCATCGGGCGCCCGGTGGGACAGACGATCGGTTTCTGTCGTCTGTCTCTTTCTAGGAACCTAGAATCCGGCTGTCCTGGCGGCAGCGACTGGTAGCGCCGGTGGTCTCGCCACCGGTTCACTGGCCGACCGGCGACAAGATCGCCGGCGTTACCCGTCGCTAGAATCCGGCCGTCTTGGCGGCAGCGACTGAGGTGTTCGGCGCACTCCAGATGCCTGAGATCGAGTAGTGCATCCCGTGGAGAATCCCCACCGTCACGAGCAGCAGGGCCGCGAATAGGAGCGAGTATTCGAGCACGTCCTGCTGCCCTTCTTCCGCCATCAAAAAGTTCTGCATCAGAGTCCTCATGCATCCCTCCGAAGGCCCAGTATGGCCTGAGCAGCCCCCAAAACGATAGTCCCAGCGGTACGGCGGCGGTTGTGGACGTACTAAACAAAAAAGAAAAGAAACTGGTGGACGAGAGGGGATTCGAACCCCCGACCCCGGCGTTGCGAACGCCGTGCTCTCCCAACTGAGCTACTCGCCCACGGTGCGCTTGCGGGTAATTACAATATAACAAATGGCGCGCCCTCGAATCACCCGGCAACTGCGGAAAATGCGCCGGGATTGGGACCTGCGCGCCCGCGAAAACGCCCGCCACTACGTGGTCACGCACCAGCAGCAGTGGAGCGACGAGGAGTTCTACCAGTCTGGTGAAATCACCATGCAGGAGGACATCCTGAACGATCTCGCCAACATCTGCCAGGGTAGGAATCCGAAAGAGATGACGGTGCTGGAGATTGGTTGCGGGGCCGGGCGCGTCACGCGGGCTTTCGCACGCTTCTTCGGTGCAGTCCACGCCGTGGATATCAGCGCGGAGATGGTGAAGCGCGCCCGAAATGCCGTGTCGGATTTTCCAACAGCACGGATTTACCGGAACAATGGCAAGGATCTGTCTGTGGTGCGGCGCCACTGGTGGAACCGCTTCGGCATCGGAGCGGGCGTCCAGGTGGATTTCGCTTTCTCCACCATGGTGTTCCAACACATTCCGAGCCGCGAGATCATTGAAAGCTACGTGCGCGACGTGCACCGCCTCTTGCGCCCGGGTGGCCTGTTCAAATTTCAAGTGCAAGGCGCGGCGCTCGGCGCAATTGACCCCTCAGGTAGCTGGCTGGGGGCCCCGTTCACCGAACCGGAGGCACGAGCCATGGCGCGGCGCTGCGGCTTCGAGATGCGCTACCAGGCCGGGGCTGGAGAGCAATACTACTGGCTCTGGTATTTCAAACCCGAGACCGGCAGATCGCGTTAGGACTGTCCCTCCGACAGGTGTCTCGCCTGCTTCTCGGTCCGCCGCGTAGCCCAATACCGCTTCATGCGCTCAGACACTTCTTCACGCTCGGTGGGGCTCATCGATTTTCGCCCGCGCCGGCGAGTGCTCTTGGGAATTGGCTGGACGGCTCCGGCAGTCCGCTGCAGTTCTTCGAGTGAAGCAATTACGCGCTCGAGTTTTTCTTTTTCTGCGTATAAGTCCTGAATCGCTTTATATAGATCCATCGCATCACAATGTGAGTGATACCGTGCTTTGTGCACGGTAAACAGCATGTTACATCGGAAGCGAGAAACAATTCTAGCGAAATTCTCAGTTTATTTCATAAAGAACGGCCAATGTGGTACCAGCTTGTAATGTCCTTTGGTAATAGCAAGGGATACCGCCGCAGCTAGTAGCAACAGTACGATGGCTCCAATGGTCAACGCTTTCTTCCAGGGGAACTTTCGCTGTTCGCGATTGAGTACTAGCAAGTACCCTGCAAAAATCCCAACGTAGAACAGCGCACACATCGGCAACGCAAATAACATCATATTGAATACATCGGGTGTGGGTGTCACCACGGCCGCGATGATAAAGATGATGAGAATGGCGTACCGGCTGTGCCTGACCAGAAAACCCGGAGTGACGATTCTGAGTAAGCACAGAAAGAAAATGAGGATCGGGAGTTCGAAAACCACTCCCACGCCCAGCATCACATTGACGAAAAGATCGAAATATTCGGTAATACTCACCATGGCCTTGACGCCATTGCCGTGTTCGATGCCTAGCAGGAAGGTGAGGCCATATTTGAAAACCACGAAGTACGCGAAGCAGCCGCCCAGCAGGAAGAGTCCGCTGGAGACCAGGATAAACGGAGCCGCCCATCGTCTTTCCCGGCGATAGAGGCCCGGTGAAACGAAGGCCCACACCTGGTACAGCACACAAGGAAAAGCCAGGAAAATGGAGCACACTAGCGGTAGCTTGAACCAGACGATGTTGAACCCTTCCATGGGAGAGATCACGTAGAGATCCGGATCGTAGCCCAGGCTGAGCAGAGAGATCCTGGCGGGTTGGCGGACAAAATTCCACAGTTGACTGCTAAAGAGGAGGCTGACGGTGAAGGCCACGCCAACCCCAATCACGGAGCGAATGATGCGCGAACGCAGTTCTTCCAGATGTTCCAGGAAGGACATGCGCAGCATCCCTTCATCGTCTTCGTCCTCTCCCCCGCCCGTAGGCGGCGGAGGTGGCGGAGCACCCCCGGCCGCGCCGATGCGACGCCGCAGTTTCTCAATGGCGTCGACCGGCCTGGCGCCGGACGCACTGCCCTTTTGGGGCAGTCCTGCCCCGGGGGTTCCTTCAGATGAACTCATTCGCTATGCGTTGTTTTCCGCCGGCGAGGAAGAAGTAGCCGTGTGCTCCTGTGAATCGGAAGCCTCGGAAGTTTCGGAAGTCTCGAGGACGTATTCGCTCCCCGCTTCCATTTCCGCGATTTCGGAGCCCTGGGCGATGGTGCCTTCTATGGCGACGGCAGACGGAGATTCAGCGTCCTGAGATGCGGATGCGCTTGCAGTGGGTGGTTCGATAGCGTGGGAATCGTAATTGTCGCCGTATGAGCCTTCGTAGGTGGTTTCATACGACGAGTAGTCGTAATTGTACGTATCGTGTTGAAACTGGTCGGTGATCTCCGACAGTTTGGCTTCCTGTTCCAACGCTCTGACTTCCCGGTCAAAAGTGGATTTCAGCTCGTTGGAAGCTTTGCGGAATTCGGTGATGGCTCTCCCCACCGTTCTTCCGATTTCCGGCAGTTTCTTGGGGCCGAACAGGACAAGCGCCAGGAGGAAGATGAAGATCATCTCCGGCGTGCCCACGGTTAACATCTATTTTTCCTCCTGCAAGGTGATCTACCACATGATAGCATGCAGGGAATCGACCTCCCATCTACCCGTCGCGTTAAGAACTGTCCCAAACCGAGAGCCTGAGCGTGTCCAATAAAACGGCCCCTCGTCGCAGCGTATGATNNCCCGCCAGTGTCCTTTTTCTATACTGCCTTCGCGAAGCCAATTGCAGACGCGTTCCGGCTTCCGCAATCCTCGATATCGGGGGAAAGGCAAAACGATGACACTCACTCAAAAACTTTCGTTAAGCGGGGGGCTCCTGTTGTGCGGGTTGGGCCTTCCTCTCCCTTCGTTTGCAATCAGCGGGTGCAACAATACGTACCTGATCGGCGCGTATAACGCACAAGTGTCCAGCGCGGCACTCGCCAGTGTAGTCACGGCCGTCAACGGGCCCGGCAGCATGTCTACCTCCGGCTCGGGAAGCAGTGGAAGCACCGGTGGTAGCAGCACGGCGAGCGTCGGCTCTTCCGGCGGAGCAGCCACCGGCGGCCTGGTCGGCGCTGGCACCAGCCTCACCGGCAACATCCCTGCGATGGGCCGGTTCTACTTCGATGGCAACGGGGTCATTCTGGGCAGCGATGCTTCCGGTAACAAGATGGTGGTGGGCGGCTACAGCGTGAACAACGATTGCACCGCGAGTCTCAAATTGAACACTGGGCAGACGTATAACCTGATTGTGGCGGGCCAGGGGCAGCAGGCTCTGTTCCTGGAGACGGATGCCGCCGGGAACGGCGCCACCGGCACGCTGCAACGCTCGGTCAACTACTGCTTCCCGCCGGCGAATCCGCAGAGCTTCGGATTCAGCTACTACGGAGCCAACGCGGTGGCCGCGGCTGCCAGCGGATCGGGCAGTGGGTCAGGTAGTGGTTCAGGTAGCGGTTCGGGAACCGGGACTGCGCCTGCCATCACAACCCTTGAGGCGTTCTCCACTATTGGCTCGCTCTACCTCAATGGCAATGGCGGCTTTACCATCACCTCTTACACCTTCTCCGATGGCGCCGTGCAATCCGCGAGCAACAGCGGCACGTACAGCGTCGGGGCGAACTGCAGCATCAATCTGAGTTTCGCGGCGAACACGAGTTCCACCTCCCAGGCCGCCCCGCCATTGTCATTCAACGCGCTGTTGACCGATAGCGGGAACGCGAGCGGACTGATCGCGGTGCAGAATTCCCAGGGGACCCTGGTCACTGGCGCCGCCATTGCCCAGTAAACGCCGGAGGAAGATGACAGACGACAAATGACGATCGTCTGTCCTACGGCAGCGTCTCGCTCAGGACTTTCGCGCTTTGTTCGGCGCGGAACTGGCGTAGCTTCTCTCTGAGTTCGGGACGGCTGTTCGCCAAAATGGCGATGGCGAGCAGGGCGGCATTGCGCGCGCCGGCCGGTCCAATCGCCAGGGTGCCGACGGGAATTCCCGCTGGCATCTGCACAGTGGAGAGCAGCGAATCGAGCCCCTTCAACGCCGCGCTCTCCATTGGGACGCCGAGCACCGGCAGCACCGTGTGGGCGGCACACACTCCCGCCAGGTGCGCCGCACCGCCGGCGGCAGCAATGATCACTTCCATGCCTCGCCCCTCGGCCCCGGCGACGTATTCCGCCGTCTGGGCCGGGGTGCGATGCGCGGAAAGAACGCGGCATTCGTGAGGAATACCGAACTTCGTCAGCGTCTCATCGGCCTGGCGCATCACGTCCCAGTCCGATTTACTACCCATGATCACCGCTACCAGCGGGGTATTCTCGCTCATGCGTTATTGTCCCTGCGCCAGCGTAAATCCAGCATGGCCGTCGAAGGTGCGCAGCGCCTGCGTNNTCACGATGCAGGCGGCCATATCGACCGCCCCTTCGGCCATGAAGCGGCAGCGGAAGCTATCGGTACAGAAAGTCTCCGCGCGTCCCGCCGGCCACACCTTCACGCCGCGGTTGTCGATCATCTGGAGGCTCAGCCCATTGCCCGCGAACTTGCCCATAGCCTCCGCTAGCGCGTTGGCGTTGCGCGAAGGCCAATAGACAAACACGTCGATGCCCTTCAACTCCATCCTGGTGTTGTCGGCAGTCATCTGATGGGCCGCCGGGGAGGCGTCCGAGCCCTCCGGCCGCTTGGCATATTTCACCGGCTTCAGGCGATTGGGCTTCTGTCCCAGGCGCGCCACTACGGCGTTGGCGAATTCCCTGGTGCCGACCTTCTGCGTGCTCACCCCTTCGGTGAAAATATCGTAGGTGTGGATGCCGTCTTCGATGGTACGCAGCCAGGCGTTGTGTACGCGCTCGGCCGTTTCCGGCATATTGATGTGCACCAGCATCAGCACCGAACCCAGCAGCAGTCCCGAAGGGTTCGCCAGGTTCTGGCCGGCACGGCGAGGTGCCGAACCGTGGATGGCTTCGAACATGGCGCACTTCTCGCCGATGTTGGCCGACCCCGCGAGGCCCACCGACCCGGCAATCTGCGCCGCCACGTCGGAAAGGATGTCGCCATAGAGGTTGGGCATCACAATCACGTCGAAGGCTTCCGGCGTATCGGCCATCTTGGCGGCGCCGATATCCACGATCCAGGCTTCGTTCTGAATATCGGGATACTGCCTGGCGATTTCGTCAAAGATCTTGTGGAACAGCCCGTCGGTCATCTTCATGATGTTGTCTTTCATGAAGCAGGTGACCTTTTTGCGGTTGTGCAGCCGGGCGTATTCGAAGGCGTAGCGGATGATCTTTTCGCTGCCCGGCCGCGAGATCAGCTTGATACAGGAGGTGACTTCCGGGGTGAGCTGGTATTCGATGCCGGCGTACAGATCCTCCTCGTTTTCGCGCACAATCACCACGTCCATATTGGGGTGCTTGGTGTCCACGAAGGGATCGTAAGAAACGCAGGGGCGCACGTTGGCATACTGTCCCAGCGTTTTCCGGGTGGTGACGTTGAGGCTCTTGAATCCCCCGCCTTGCGGCGTGGTAATGGGAGCTTTGAGGAAAACTTTGGTGCGCAGGAGCGAATCCCATGCGCCCGGTTCGATTCCGGCGGAATTGCCGCGCAGATAAACCTTTTCGCCAATTTCAATGGTCTCGATCTCGAGAGCCGCGCCGGCCGCTTCCAAAATCTGGAGCGTGGCGTGCATGATTTCGGGGCCGATGCCGTCGCCGTGCGCGACGGTAATGGGGGTTTTGGATGACATAGCGGAACAACCACGATATAGGAATGCTCTACAACGCGCAACAGGAGGGGTGAGGAGAAGTGCAACACACCGAAAACATCAGCACCTACGGAATCCAGCGAACCTGATTGCGCAAATCACTTGCAGACCAGGTCAGCCACACCTTCAACAGCCCCTCGATGACTGCTCCGATTGGTCTTTCTGACGGAATCAGCAGGACACCGGGCGACTCGCGAGACGTGATGAACTCGGCGAACTGGTCAAACATGGTGGAAATATCGCGCGACACGAGGACACGACCGGCGTCTGCCGCGATCTTCAGAACTTCGGGGTCGGGAGTACCGTCCGCTATCACACCAACAGCTTCACAAAAATCAATCGCCGGTTCCCGCCTCCGAAGCCCCCGCCCGATCCGCGGGTTCATGTTGGCGTCCGCTTGGAAACGAAAGCTCAAACGGGCTTCACCAACCGTTCCATAGTGGCCCGCTGGAATCGCTCAATCATGTCCTGCGTAAGAGGATAACGGGCCTTGATCTCTTCGAAGCGGCGACCCTGCTCCGCGAGGTAAGATTCAATCTCCTCGGGATGCTCCAGAATGAAAGTGATCGCACCGTAGACCTTTGCCAGCGAACCGATGGAGGGATACGCCTCAAAGATCGATTCAGCCACCTCGCCATCCCTGAACTCATGAACAACAACGTCCAGACCGATGCGCGTACCCGCAACGTAGTATCCGCCATTGCGGGCTTCTATGTATGGACTGGGCGGCATCATCCTGATTTGATCTTATCCTACTGCAGGGTGAAGGTGACATCGATGGTTGTGACCGTTTCCACGGGCTCGCCGTTCAGCAGCATGGGTTGATAGCGCCACTGCCTGACGGCGTCCATCGCAAGGTCTACCAGCCGCTCGTCTACGCTGCTGCTCACCGCCCGCAGGCTCATGGGGATGCCCTCCCTGGAAATGATTGCTCTCAACATGACCGTGCCCTCCACCCCAAGTTGCTGCAACTCCGATGGGTAGACTGGCCGGACCTGCCTGACCAGACGGGCCTGTTGCACATTGCCACCCACTTTGATGCGCTCTGGCGCAGTCACTGAGGGTGTGACGGTGGCTGGCCTTTTGCCCTGCACGGTGAGCGTTTGCGAGACCGCTCCGGTTTCCAGATTCGCATTGACCAGTGCGACGTTTCCGGCGGTCACCTGAACCTGTGGGAGCTTGAATGCGGCGAAGCCCGGGGCATGCACTTCGAGCGAATAGGGGCCCGCCAGAATGTTGTTGAAACGATATTGCCCCACCGCGTCGGTCATGGCCGTCTCTTGATTGGAACCCTCCGTATTGGCCGCCACCACGGTGCAACCGGGGATGACCGCGCCACTGGGATCTCTCACCGTGCCGACGAGCGCACCTCGCGTGACCTGTGGAGGCGTGGGTTCCGCCGCTGACGCCATCGCCACAACCTTGGGCCTGCGGAACGTACGATACGGGATATTGGGAACAGGCGCAGCAGCCTGGGAGGGAACTTCGGCCTTCCGCGGCGCGGCGGCCACGGGAGTCTGCGGAACCTCTGACAGCGCCGCCAGCGGCAGCAGCAGTGCGGCGCCCACCGACCCGACGGCCACAGCTTTTCGCAGATTGAGCGGCCGGCGGTCGCGTTTGGAGTCCAGCAGCGCGCGTACGCGCGATTCCAGTCCGGACGCCTCCGCCATCGCGGGAGCCTGCGCCCACGCCCCGCGCCGCGCCGCCATGGCGCGCACCAGGTCCATCAGGTGGCCGGCATACTCGGGCGCGGGAATACCGCGCGCCAGCACCGCGTCATCGCACGCCTGCTCGCGTTCGTCGCGAAGCTGGCGCGCCGCAATCCAGGCCAGCGGATGGAACCAGTACAGACAACATGCCGCCTGTCCGAGTCCCTGCGCCAACAGATCCAGCCGGCGGACATGCACCAATTCGTGCAGCAGTACCGCGTGCAGACGCGCCGCGGACCACCCTTCCGTACCACTCGGCAGCACCACCACCGGACGCACCAAGCCCCACGTCATCGGCATGGGAGCGGCGGCACTGGCCAGCACGCGCACGCGCCGGCCGATGCCGAGCGACTTGGACAGTTCCGCAGCATCCCCGGCAGGCGCGGCGCGCCGCACAATCCACGAGGTCCGCAGCACGCCGAGCAGGAACCAGAGGACGATCGCGGCAGCGCCCGCCATCCACACCAGCGCTGGCAAAGGGACTGGCGTGGGGACCGGCACGGACATCTCCGTCACGGTGACGCGCGCCACCGGAACGGTCTGCACCACCTGGACTGCCGGCTGCTGCCGGCGGCCCAGCACGCCCCACTCGGGCATGGTCAGAATCGCCACGGGAAGCGCCAGCAGGGCCGCGAGGCACACCGTCCACACAGTATGCCGCAGTGCCGCCGATCTGCGCCGCAGCAGCGCATTCGTGGCGAATCCCGCACAAAGCAGCACACTGCCTTTCCATGCGCATTGCATCAAAACGTCGAGTCCCGTCATACTCAGGCTCCTTCCTTCTTGGCATCTTCAATCAATTGCGAAATGCGGTCCAGATCCCGCGGCGAAAGATTCGCGGACGAAAGGTCCAACAACGCCGCCACGGTCTGCTCCACCGATCCTTCAAAGAAGGTCGACACCATGTGACGCAGCGCCGAGCGGCGCGCCGTATCGCGCGGCAGGGTGGGCACGTAGACGTAATGCAGCGATTCCTCCTGGTGCCGTACGTGGCCTTTCTCCTCCAGCACGCGCAGTTTAGCGCGCACCGCCGAATAGCTGGGCGGGTCCGGCAGCGCCTGGTGAATCTCCGCGGCGCTGGCGCGCCCGCGCTGGTACAGGATGTCCATCATCTGCCGCTCGCGGCGGCTCAGGGTGCGATGTCCGTCTTTCTTTGTCATATGTCAATTGCCGATGGGCGTCTTCTCGATATGGTCAATGACGACTACCTGGGCCGATACCTTCTTGGACTCCAGTTTGAGTCCCAGTTGTTCCGAGAGGGCGCTGGAGATATCGGGCGGCGATTCCTCACCGCCGGGGCCTTCCGGCATGCGGCCGCTTCCCAGGTACAACCCTTCGGTTGCGTAGGTCAAAACGAAGTCGTAGTTCGCGGTCAGGCCGGTGGCGTCCACGACGGGGCTCTTCAACTGGTTCTGCAAAGTGGCCGCCAGTTCCGCCATGGTCACCTGGCGGAAAGTCGAGCGCGCGCTGCTCATGCCGGTCAGTTGAAAGAATACGCCCTGCCTGTCGGGCGGTACGAAGTATCTATCCGGCCCCAGCTTCAGCGCGGCGGGAGCGCCATCGTTCGGCGGCGCCGGCGGGCCTGCGGACTCCTTCATCTTCAGTTTGCTTTTGATGATCAGAGAGTAGCCGGGCACATCTTTCGTCTCGGAGTGGGTGGCCAGTTTGAATCGCTCCGCCAGCAGGTTCTGGAGCATCGTGCGGAATTGTGCTTTCGTGGTGTGTGGCTGCAGGGTAGCGTCTACGTCGAAGTGCTCGGTGTCCAGCCAATTAGGTCCCTGGAGTTGGAAGCTGTTTACGTCGTAAGCGTTCATCAACAGGTATTGCAGGCTGATCGCGGGGTAGTGAATCCTCCCCGGATCCTTGCTGCCGGGGCCTCCTGTGGGATCCACCCGTGGTCCGCGCATGGGAGTTGCCGGCTTCACTGATGCGGCGTCGAAAGTTTGCCCGTAAGCCAGGCCCCCGGCGAGAACGATCAGGCCAAGATGCTGCAAAACCAACATCATGCTGCAAAAATACCACTGGTCGCCGCCCCTGTCAACTAAATTCGCGGACCGCACTACAATAGAACTGTCCAACCATGCTGAAGACGGAAACTCCGGCGCGCGTTTCTAGCGTGCATTTCGCGCGCTTCGCCTGGGCTGTACTGGCCTACAACCTGCCGGTGATTCTGTGGGGCGCGTTCGTGCGCGCCAGCGGTTCCGGCGCTGGATGCGGCAACCATTGGCCGCTGTGCGGCGGGCAGCTTTCGCCCACTTTCGAGACACTGGCCAAGGTCATCGAATTCCTGCACCGCGCCACCAGCGGCTTCGATGGAATCCTGGTGGTGGCGATGGTGGTGTGGGCCTTCCGCGCGTTTCCATCCGGCCATCCGGCACGGCTGGGCGCGACCCTTTCGTTGGTATTTGTCCTCACCGAAGGCGCGCTCGGCGCCTCTCTGGTGCTGCTGGAGCACGTGGCGAAGGACCAATCGGCTGCGCGCGCCTCCTGGGACGCCGGTCACCTGATCAATACCCTGACCCTGCTCGCGTGCATCGCGCTGACTGCCTGGTGGGGCTCGGGAAAGCCGGCCGTGCGCTTGCACTCCCGAGCCGTCGGGGTGGCCGCCGCCAGCCTGCTCGCGGTGATGCTGCTGGGCGTCACCGGAGTCATCGCCGCTTTGGCCGATACGCTCTTCCCTGCGTCATCTCTCTCCGCCGGTCTGGCGCAGGATTTCGACCCCGCGGCCAACCTGTTCCTGCGATTGCGCGGCCTGCATCCCATCCTGGCCGCCGGAGTGGGCGCCTGGCTGTTCGTCTTCGCCGCGGGATCCCTGCGCGCGATGGCTACGCGCAGGATGGCGCTGGCGGTCATCGCGCTGGTATCGGCGCAGTTAATCGCAGGCCTGTTGAATACGCTGCTGCTGGCGCCGGTCGGCCTGCAGATGCTCCACCTCCTGCTCGCCGATCTCGTGTGGATCGCGCTGGTGCTGCTGTGTGCGTCGATGCTGGCGGAACCGTAGCTTTGCCGCCGACTGGCCGCGAACGTGCCTCTATCTTCTGCGGTCATGCGAACTCCCTGCTTCGCTTTGGCTTTCTGGCTGGTGGCTGTCCCGTTCGTCCACAGCGCCGCGTCAGGAAGCGACACTCTCGCCGCAGTGGTCTCCTACGGCACCTATTTTGGCGGATCTTCGTACACACAGATCTCCGGCATGGTGGCCGATTCGCCGGGCAGTGTCTATGTGACGGGGGTGACTCAGTCGAAGGATCTGCCGGTCACACCGGGCACGTACCAGGCCCAGGCACCGGGCTGTTCGCAGGCCCCTGTCTGCGCACACGCGTTTGTCGCCAAGTTCGGCGGCAGCGGCAAACTGATCTGGTCCACCTACCTGGGTGGCACTGCGGGCGATGCAGGCATTGCCATCGCAGTCGATGCGAGCGGCAGCGTGTATGTCGCGGGCAGCACCTCTTCCAGCGATTTTCCAACCACTGCGGACGCGTTCCAGCAGCCCGCCGGGAGCGCCGGCGGATTCGTGGCGAAACTCGATTCCACCGGTTCCAAGCTGCTGTATTCCACCTACCTTGGAGTGGGCGACCTGTCAGGCCAGATCGCTCTGGCCCTGGGCCCGCAAGGCACCCTGGCGGTCGCCGGGAGAACCACCTCGAGCAGTTTCCCTACAGTGAATGCACTCCAGCCCCAATTTCCCGGTGGCAAATGCGGCAATAAGTACGGCGCAACTATCTGCGCTCACGCTTTCTTTGCGGGATGGCGCGTTTCGGATATGAAGCTGCAATTTGCCAGTTACCTGGGCGGCACAGGCGTGGATTTCGCCCGCGGAGCCGCCGTGGACGCGGCAGGCAATATCTACCTGACTGGCAGCACCAATTCGCCCGACTTCCCTCTGCGCAACGCTCTGCAGCAGACGCCTGGCGCCGGTGAGTGCGGCGATAGCTTCCTCGGACACTACCCCATGGTGTGCTCCGATGCGTTCTTCACCAAGCTCAGCCCCGATGGGCGGACGCTGCTCTATTCAACGCGCCTGGGCGGCGCCATGGGCGATTCTGGTAACGCCATCGCGCTGGATGCATCGGGTGACGCGATTGTGGTGGGCACCACCGCCTCGTCCGATTTCCCGGTAGTCCACGCGGCACAAACTTATCCGGGTCCCTCCGCCTGCTTGTCCGTGGTGGACGTGGAATCGGTTCCCTGTCCGCACGCCTTCGCCGCGAAATTCAAACCCGATGGATCAGCCCTCATCTACTCCACTTACCTCAGCGGAAAGCTCGGCGACGCGGTCACCGCGGCGGCCGCCGATGGCACGGGCAATCTGTATGTGGGCGGTTATACCTTGTCCACCAGCGGGCCGGTAAGCAACGGCGCTTTGCTTCACTGCAACCCCAGCTACTTAACTGAAGGCGCCCCGGTGCAGGGCAACGATGGAACCGACGGCGTCGAAGCGAGTTCTGCTACGGGCGTGCTGACGGAACTGGACCCGAACGGTGCGCTGGTATTCTCGACTTACTTCGGTGGATCCGGCGGCGAACAGGTGTTCGGAATGGTGTTGGATGGAAACGGCGGAGTCTGGCTGTCCGGAGCCACCATGTCGCCCGACCTGCCCACCACGGCTGGCGCCCTCCAGCAGAAGTCGCCGGGCTACACGCCGCCCATCGGCGGAATTGTGACGTACTCGCCGAGCGGCTTCCTGGCGCGAGTGAGCTTCACCACACAGCAGGCGTTGCCGCCTCAGATCGATTCCGGCTGCGTGGTGAACGGCGCCAGCCTGCAATCCCGCGGAGTCGCTCCCGGAGAGATGGTGACCCTGTTCGGCAGCGGCCTGGGGCTGGCCGCGGGAACTGGTGCGGCGTTGGATTCGCAAGGTCGCGTGGCCACCCAACTGGCTGGAACCAGCGTGACCTTCGACGGCGTTCCCGCGCCTCTGCTGTACGTGCAAGCCAATCAGGTCAACGCCATGGTGCCCTTCGAAGTCGCCGGCAAGAGCAGTACGCAGGTCGTGGCCACGGTGAACGGCACCGCGTCGGCGGCACGGCAGGTAGCGGTGGCGGCCGCCGCCCCCGGCATCTTCACAAGGGACCTGACCGGCACTGGGCAGGCCGTGGTCTTCAACCAGGACGGAACCTTGAACTCCGCCACCAATCCCGCGGCGAGAGGATCGGTCTTGACCTTGTGGATTACTGGCATGGGCCTGCTAGACCGGACCTATGCCGATGGGCAAGTCGTGAACGGCAGCCTGGGTGCGGTGACCCGCCCGTTTATGATCAACCTAGTGACGCCAGGCCAGTTCCCACTGGGTATTCTGTACGCCGGACAGGCCCCGGACATGGCCGCCGGCGTAGTGCAAGTGAACGGGCGCATTCCGTTGGACGTCCAGCCCTTTCTCACGCAAGTCGGTTTGATTCTCCAGGTAGCCGTTGTAGACAACCCGACTTTGAACGACTACATCTTCGCCAACAGCGTCACGATCTGGCTGGAGTATCTGGGCAACGGTTAGTGCGCTTCTGACTTCCAGTAATCCAGCGGAGGCTTCGAACCTGCCGCGATGTGCGTGCTCCACGTGCGGCCCGCTTTGCGCTTTTCGAAGGACGTCTTGGCGGCGTCGATGGCGTTGGGGTCCTGCACCAGATCCACCACCGAGAGCGCCAGCGTGCGCGCCGCCACCAGCATGCCCTTGCGCCCGATACTCATGCCTGCCTGCGCCGCGGCCTGCCAGGAATGCGCCGAGGTCCCAGGCGTATAGGTGGCCGCTGTGAACGAAATCGTGGGAACATTCCAACTGACGTCGCCCACATCGCTGGAAGCGACGCCCGAGCCCTCCGACGCATCGGCCAGAACCTGGCCGGGACCCGGAAGATTTGTCGCGGCCGTCAAACTCTTCCGGATCTCTTCAGCGAACTTGCGTTCCTCGGCGCTGTATTCATAGCCGCCGGCCTTCTGCATATTCCGGCCCACCACGGCGTTCAGCGCATCGTTCGGCAGAATATTGGCGTAATTGGCTGACTGCTCCACTTCCACGCGAGTCTCAGTCGCCAGCGCACCGGCCTGCGCGCATTTAAGGATGCGCTGCCAGATGCCGTCGAGCGTGGCCATATCGGGATGCCGCGCCACCAGGTACACCTCGGAGAAGGCCGGCACCACGTTGGGAGCGCTGCCGCCGTTGGTAATAATGTAGTGCATGCGCGTCTCCTGCGGCACATGCTCGCGCAGCATTTCGATGGCGTGTAGCATGAGCAGCGCGCCATCCAGGGCGCTGCGGCCCTTATCCGGAGCCGCGGCAGCGTGGGACGCGATGCCATAGAACCGGAACTTGGCGCCATTGTTGGCCAGGTTGGAACGGAGGTTGACCCGATTCGCGTCGCCGGGGTGCCAGGTGAGCACCACATCCACGTCGCGGAACAGCCCGGCATGAATCATGTAGATCTTGCCGCCTCCGCCTTCCTCGGCCGGCGTGCCATAGTAGCGGATGGTCCCCTTCAAGCCGCGCGCCTGCATCTCTTCTTTAGCCGCGACCGCCGCCAGCGCCGCGCCGCTGCCCAGAAGGTTGTGGCCGCAGCCGTGGCCCGGCGCACCGGCAGTGACCGGGTCCACCGTGGGAACATCTTTCTGCGAGAGCCCGGGCAGCGCGTCAAACTCGCCCAGGATGCCGATCACCGGCTTGCCGCTGCCCCAGGTGGCCGTGAATCCCGTGGGCATCCCTGCGACGGCATCGGCGATGGTGAATCCGTTGGCGCGCAACTCGTCACGCAGAAGAGCGGCGGATTTCTGTTCGTGGAATCCCAGTTCGGGAGACTCCCAGATCTGCCGGGAGATGGCGCCAAAGCGCTCGGCGTGGGCCGCCACGCGGGCCAGGACGGCGTCGTCAGCCGTGGCCGCGAGCGGGAGAAGGGCCAGAAGGATTAGGGAACGCATTCCGGTATTGTAGTCGCTTCCACCCACGTGGTGAACTAAGTGAGGCTCTTTCGAAAACCCCGAGCCGCCACAAACCCGTGTCAGTCGTCGCGAAATCCCGACGCGCTTTCCCCGCGATTTCATCCCACCGGGTGAGGCTTCGCCTCATCGGCCGACTCGCGCTGCAAAGCGGTGGCAGGCGATTGATTCCGCCGCTCTTGCGAAATCTGTTGCCACCCTCGAAAATCCCCAGCCGGTGCGCACGCTGCAAACCGTGCCAGGCTCGAAATTCGCCGCCTTTTGGCGAATCTTCGTGCCTGGCTCGAGTTTG
>OKRF01000258.1:20075-21252 GCA_900290315.1 Candidatus Sulfopaludibacter sp. SbA3
CGTTGCCCGCGCGCGGGCACCCCAACAGGCTCGAAATTCGCCGCCTTTTGGCGAATCTTCGTGGCTGGCTCGAGTTTGCCCCTTCGCCAAATCCCGACGCGTTTCTCCGCGATTTTCATCCCACCGGGTGAGCCTTCGCCTTATGAGCCGGCTGTCACCGTATTATGCGAACCTTATTAAGATCGAATCTATGAGGACGCGACTATGCTGGTGGATGGCTGCGGCCGCCCTGGCGGCGGTGTGCGACGCGCAGAACATCGAGCCCGCGCCGGTAACCACCTTCGGTACCACCGTGGTGGTCCCCTCGGGATTGCGCGGCGAGATCTACTTCCTCAAGACCGGCGCCAGCCGTCTTCCCAACTTCGACAAGATGGAGCCTGTGGGCGTGATTTACACCCCCGCGCTCAACATTCCTCCGCGCAATTTCCGCGAAGGCTTCCCTGGCATCACCAAGCGTTACGAGTGGTTCGCCATCAACTATACCGGCCGGTTCTGGATCGACAAGCCCGGACAGTACGGATTCGGCCTGATTTCCGACGATGGCTCCCGGCTCTACATCGATGACAAACAGGTGATCGACAACGATGGCCAGCATCTGCCCAAAGCGGCGTCTGGGGCCGTCAAACTGACGGGCGGAATCCACACCATCCGGGTGGCGTATTTTCAGGGCCCCTGCGTCACCAATGGCGATCCGTGCCTGGCGCTCATCCTGGCGATTGAACCGCCTGGGGAGAAGTTTCGCATCTTCAGTACAGACGAGTTCAAGCCGCCATCCAACCCAGCGGACTGGAAGTTCGGCGACCCCAGCCAGATTCCAACCGATCCCAATCAGGGCCGCCGCAAGCTGGGCGGCCGCCGCCCCTAACGTTTCTCCCCGGCCCCGCCGATAGTATCCCTGATGAAACTGCTTTGCCTTCTGCTCGCCTCCAGCGCGCTCGCGCAAACACCAAATCCATCTCCTGTTCCTCCTTCCAAGTCCCCCGCGGTACAGTCTCCTCAGACATCCATGCGCGAGGCGCTGGAGAAGCAGAAGGCGTCCATCGCCAAACAGCAACAGTGCGTACGCCAGCAGGCGGAGACCACCGGCGTCCGGCTCATTCCCTGGGAGGACGCTCCCGAGCCCGTATGCGAGCCCATCGACGAATCCGCCGTTGAACCCCTAGTCGATAGCGCCGCC
>OKRF01000258.1:21262-23827 GCA_900290315.1 Candidatus Sulfopaludibacter sp. SbA3
TATGCGAGCCCATCGACGAATCCGCCGTTGAACCCCTAGTCGATAGCGCCGCCAAGGAGCAGAAGCTCGATCCTGCGCTCATTCGGGCCGTCATCGAAAAGGAGTCCGCGTTTCGGCCCTGCGCCGTATCCAACAAGGGCGCCCAGGGACTGATGCAACTCATGCCGGCCACTGCCGAACAGTTCGGTCTGAAGGATGTCTTCGATCCCAAAAAGAACATCGACACTGGTGCGCAGTTCCTCAAACAACTGCTGGACAAGTACGGCGGCGATCTGGCCAAAGCTCTCGGCGCTTACAACGCGGGAGCAACCGTAGTGGATCAGGCCGGAGGCATTCCCGACATTCCGGAAACCCGCGATTATGTAGATGCGATCATGCAGAAACTGGACGCTACACGTACTGTCCAGCCGAATATCCCGAAGCCCAAGCCCATTGAAAATTGAAGCCGCCGAGTTGCCCGGTGACGTCCACCACCTCGCCGATGAAGTACAGTCCCGGCGCCTTTCTTGCTTCGAACGTTTTGGAGGATAGCTCGGCGGTATCCACGCCGCCGGCTGTCACTTCGGCCTTCTCGTAGCCCTCCGTGCCGCGTGGTTCCACACGCCAGTCGTGCAGTCCCGAGGCAAGGGCCTCCAGTTCGCGATCGCTCAGGGACGCCACAGGCTGCCAGGGTCCGTGCAACTCGCTCCACCGGTCGGCCAGACTTTTGGGAAGGAAGCGGCGCACCAGCGTGCGGATCTCGATGCGCTCGCCCGCCGCCCGCGCTTCGCCCGCCGAACGGAGCAGGTCGATCTGCGGAAGCAGGTCGATCTGCACCGCTTCCCCCGGCCGCCAGTACGACGAAGCCTGCAGAATCGCCGGCCCACTCAGGCCGCGGTGGGTGAACAACATCTTTTCGCGGAAGGTGTGTCCGCCCGCTGTGACATCCACCAGCGTCGAAACGCCAGCCAGACCGGCCCACCGCACCGTGTCCTGGGGTCCGAAGGTGAGTGGCACCAGCGCGGGACGGCATTCCACCAGCCGCAGTCCGAACTGGCTGGCCACGGTGTAGCCGAAGGGAGTGGCGCCGCTCTTGGGAACGGAGAGTCCGCCGGTGGCGACCACCACGCTAGCAGCCTCCAGCCGGCCGGCCGTCGTCTCAATAGCGAATCCTGGCGCAATTCCACGGACGCCGCAGCCCGTCAGGATCCGCACTCCCGCAGCCGCACACTCCTTTTCCAGCATCGCCACCACGTCGCGCGCCGAACGATCGCAGAACAACTGGCCCAAGGTCTTTTCGTGGTAGGGAATGGCGTGCCGCTGCACGAGTGCCACGAAATCGCCGGAACCGTATCGCGCCAGCGCCGACTTGGCGAAGTGCGGATTCGCCGAGAGGAAGTTCTCCGGCCGGGTGTGCAGATTGGTGAAGTTGCATCGCCCGCCACCGGAGATCAGGATCTTGCGGCCCACCTGCGCGCTGTGCTCTACCACCGCCACGCGCCGGCCTCGCTTGCCCGCCTCGATGGCCGCCCTTCGCCGCCACGCGCCGGCCTCGCTTGCCCGCCTCGATGGCGCACATCAGTCCCGCCGCACCTCCGCCAATGACCACCACATCCACCGTCTCATTGTGAGCCATTGCTGCCACGGACTGCTATGCTGTCGGAAGCAGGTTGTAACATGAGCAGGAAGATTCTGATCGTCACCGGCGATGGCGGCGATAGCTACGAAGCGCTGTACGCCTACCACCGTTTTCTGGAGGCCCGCTGGGAGCCGGTGGTAGCCGCACCATCGCGCAAGCGGCTGCACATGGTGCTGCACGATGCCGAACCCGGCTGGGAAACCTATGTCGAGCGGCAAGGCTATTCCATCGATGCGGATGTCGCCATCACCGCCGTGGCGGCCAGGGAGTTCGCCGCCATCCTGATTCTGGGTGGGCGCGCGCCCGAGTACCTGCGCAACGACGCCAGCCTGCTATCGCTGGTCCACGAATTCGCCGCCCACGACAAGTGCCTGTGCGCCATCGGTCACGGCATCCAGGTGCTGATCGCCGCGGGAGCGATTAAGGGCCGCACCGTCACCTGTCACGCCCACGTGCGCATCGAAGTGGAGCGCGCCGGGGGCACCTACACCAACAAGCCCGCCGTCCGCGACGGCAAACTGGTCACCGGGCAGACCTGGAAGTCACACCCGGAGTTTTACCGCGAACTGTTCGCGTGCCTGGAATAGAACGCACCGTGGAGCAGATGGCTTTTGGCTCTCCGCGTCTTCCTCCGCGCCTAAGAAACAAAGGAGGACCATTCTTGAAAGCAAAGCATCTCCCCGCCAGAAGTTTAAGCCGCAAAGCGGTGGCAGGCGATTGATTTCGCCGCCTTTGCGAAATCAATTGCCTCTCTCGAAAAATGACGTATAGTCCGAAGACGACAAAAGAACAAAAGACGATCGTTCCGACTCGGCTACCAAAAGAACCGGCGACAAGATCGCCGGCGCTACCAGGCTCGCGAATTTTCATCCGGGCGGGTGAGCCTTCGCCTCATGAGCAAAGGACCCGCGTGCCGCGGGTCCATACCGGAGAGGAACTCCGCCGGC
>OKRF01000411.1 GCA_900290315.1 Candidatus Sulfopaludibacter sp. SbA3
TCGCGAAATCCCGACGCGTTTTCCCCGCCATTTTCATCCCAACGCGTGAGGCTTCGCCTCCTGAGCCGACTGTCCAGAAATCTCACTAATTCTGTCAACCTACACCTTTCCCAGGCAGTTCGCGTCTGTTGGAATGGGCGTTCCGCCCGCGAGACTTCATGAGAAACCGGGTAGTGCCGGCGATCCCGGCGGTCCCCGTTTTTCAGCAACGCCTGACCGTCCACAAGCGTCTGTTAGACTGAAAGTTACGCTGCCAAATGCGCGCTCGGGTACTTTTTTTCGGCATGTTGAAGGAAGTGGTGGGCCGATCGGCGGAGGATGCCGAGTTTGCCGAAGGCGCCGACCTGCATTCGGTATTCGAAACCTACGCCGCCCGCTATCCCCGCTTACGGGAGATTGCCCGCAGCATCGTAGTGGCCCGGAATCAGGAGTTTGCGGAGCTTTCGACGAAGATTGAGGAAGGCGATGAGATCGCTTTCCTGCCGCCGGTTTCCGGAGGCGCCGCGCCCGAACCGCCGGAAATCAGCGTCGCCGGCAACTATTACGCATTGACCCGTCAGGCCATCGATATCCGCGCCATCTCCGCAAGCCTGTTGAGTGGGGCCGAGGGAGCCGTCATCACATTCGAAGGGACGGTCCGCAACAACACCAAGGGGCGGCCCACACTCTACCTGGATTACGAGTGTTACGAATCCATGGCGCTGAAGACCATGGCCAAGATCGGCGAGGAGATCGCCGCTGGCCACCAGATCGCCCGCGTCGCCATGGTGCACCGCCTGGGCCGCATGCTGGTGGGCGAAACCTCCGTGGTGGTGATTGTCACCGCGCCGCACCGGCGTGCCGCCTTCGAAGCCGCACTGGAAGGCATCAACCGTCTGAAGAAGCTGGTCCCCATCTGGAAGAAGGAACATTTCGTCGATGGCGAAGTCTGGGTGGAAGGAGAGTGGGACGAGCATGTTTCGGTTGCCGAATAGCCTCCCGTATCTTCTTGCCGCGGCCGCCGCCCTGCTGGCCCAGCAGCCCACTGTGTTCCGAGCGGACGTTAGCCTGGTGCACGTGATTGCAACCGTGAAGAACAAGTCCGGCCAACTGGTGGGAGCGTTGTCTAAAGACGATTTCGAAATCTACGATAACGGCGCGCCGCAGGAGATCAAGTTCTTTGAACGCCAAACCGACCAGCCGCTATCCGTGGCGCTGCTCATCGATGTCAGCGGGTCCACCGCCAAGGACCTGAAATTCGAAACCGACTCGGCCTCCCGATTCCTGAAGGCGCTGCTGGCCGAAGGCAAGCTGGAAGATCGCGTCTCGATCTTCAAGTTCGACGATTCCATTACACGCGTCACGCCATTCACTCACGATTTCGCCCTGCTGGATGCGCGCCTTAAGAAGATTACGGGTTCCGCGGGCACGTCGCTCTACGACGCCATCTACCTGGCGGCCGGAGAACTGGAGCCGCGGCAGGGGCGCAAAGTCATGGTCATTGTCAGCGATGGCGGCAATACCACCAGCCACTACGACACCCACCAGGCCACCAGCCACTACGACACCCACCAGGCGCTGCAAGCCGCGCAACTGGCCGACACCGTGATTTATCCAGTGGTGGTGATGCCCATCACCAGCGATGCCGGGCGCAATATCGGCGGAGAAAACGCCCTCACTTTCATGGCCGAGCGCACCGGCGGAAGAACCTTTTTGCCGAACCTCGGCAAGCAGCTCGATAAGGTTTTCGACCAGATCATCACTGAGTTGCGTACCGAGTATTACATTGGCTTCTACCCGCATGACGTGCCTCTCACCAAGGAGCCGTTCCACACCCTGACGGTGCGCGTCAAGAACCCGGAATTGCAGGTGTCCGCACGCAACGGCTATTATGGGGAAGCTGAGGGTAATTCCGGCAAACCGGGCGATCCTGCGATTTCCCTGGTTCCCGGCCAGCCACGAAAGAAGCGGTAAAGAAATTGAGCACACAGCCTGTTGGAAAAGCCGGACGAGCGCCGGAGCAGACGTTCGAAGAGGCCAGGTATCTGAAGCGGCTGATCGAAAACGCGACGCCGGTGCGCGTCAAAATGGAAGATGGGGAAGAAGTGGTCGGTACCATTGAATACTACGACCAGTCCTTCATTCGCCTGACACGCGCGGGCGAACCAAACCTTTTCATTTTCAAGCACGACATCAAGTATCTCCAGGAAGAGGCCTAGGGCCTTCGGCGAGTCAACTCTCACTTCATGCCATACCTGGAAACAGCCGTAGAGATTGCGCGCGAAGCCGGCGCCCTGGTAGGCAACTATCTGGAACGTCGCGTGCCCTTTGAGACCAAGGGCGAGTTCGACCTGGTAACCGCTGCCGACCGCGCTTCCGAGAAGCTGATCGTGGAGCGGCTCCGCTCCCACTTTCCGTCTCATGGCATTCTGGCGGAAGAGGGCGGAGGGGTGGACAACACGTCCGAATACCGCTGGTTTGTCGACCCCCTGGATGGGACCACCAATTTCGCCCACAACTTTCCGTTCTTCAACGTGACCCTGGCGCTGGCCCACGCCGGGGACATCGTAGCGGGCGTGATCTTCGACCCGGTAAGGCAGGAGTTGTTCACCGCCGAGCGGGGCGCCGGGGCGTATCTGAATAACCACCGGATTCACGTCTCCAGTGCCAATCGCATCTCCGATAGCCTGGCATCGACGGGCTTTCCCAGCCGCAAGCGGCATCACAACGTCAACATTCATTTCTATTACCAGCTCGCCATGGCATCGCATGGCGTCCGGCGCACCGGCTCGGCGGCTCTGGACCTCGCCTATGTCGCCGCGGGGCGTCTGGATTTCTTCTGGGAATTCGGGCTCAAGCCCTGGGATATGGCGGCCGGTTCACTGCTGGTGCAGGAGGCGGGCGGGCGTGTGACCGACATGCGCGGCGGCGAGCACAATGTGGTCACCAGCGAGACACTCCTGGCAGATAATGCGGCTCTGCACGAGGAAATCGTTGCGTCCTTCGCCGAGATCTTCCGCGGCCAGTTGCGGGTTCCCCTGCCCTCCGTCGGCTAAGTTCCCCCGTGGGACAGACGATCGTTTTGGGTCGTCTGTCGTTTTCGGAGCTCGAAGCGAAGCCTTGTAACCAAGCTATGATAGGCGCAGGTAAAACGTGAGGGCTCCGTCGGAGTGGAAATCCTTTACCGCGCGATATGGTGGTGCGGCCGTCTGCCTGGCGGCGTCCCTGCTGCTCCGCCGGGCGGTCGACCCGCTCCTGGGCGCTCGCAATCCGTACACGCTCACGGTTCTGTCAGTGCTGATTTCGGCGCGGTATTTCGGGATCGGCCCCAGCATCATGACCACGGTCCTGGGGGCCGCAGCCGCTACCTGGTTCTTCGCCGGCGGCTGGGCGGCACTCCTCGGTCCGCAGTTCTCCCTGGTTCTGGGCTTCTACTTTCTGGTCTGTGGAGCCGCCATCTGGCTCATGGAAATGCAGCGGCGGGACCATCGCCGGGCCGAAGAAAATGCCCGCCTGGCGTCGCAGCGTCTGGCGGACCTGCAGCGCGAAACAGCCGAGCGGGAGCGCCAGCAGAGCGTCTCCGCAAAACTCCGCGCCATCGTGGAGTCTTCCGAGGACGCCATCATTTCCAAGGACCTGGAAGGCGTGATCCAAAGCTGGAACCAGGCGGCGGAGCGCATGTTCGGCTACACCAGCGGCGAGATGGTGGGAAAAACCATGGCGGCGCTTCTGCTTCCGGAACGGCGCCAGGAAGAATCCGACATCATCGAGCGGATTCGGCACGGTGGCAGGGTGAAACACTTCGAAACCGTCCGCCTGCGCAAGAACGGGACGCCGATTCCCGTTTCCCTCACCATCTCTCCCATTCACGACGAATCCGGCAAAGTGGTGGGAGCCTCGCACATTGGGCGCGATATCACCGAACAGAAGCAAATGGAAGAGCAAATGCGGCAGACCCAGAAACTGGAAAGTCTGGGGGTGCTCGCGGGAGGGCTGGCGCACGATTTCAACACGGCGTCATGGGCAACGCCAGCCTGGCGCTGGAGGATATACGCGATCCGGAAACCACGCGCTCGCACCTGGCCGAGATCCTGCAGGCCAGCGAGCGCGCAGCCCTGCTGGTGCGGCAGATGCTGGCGTATGCGGGAAAGGGAAGGTACATCGTCGAGCCTACCGACCTGTCGAAGCAGATCTCCGAAATCGCCGCTCTCATTCGCACCTCCATTCCGCGCTCGGTCGAACTCGTCCTGGATCTCGCTCCCGCCGCCTCCCGCGTGGATGCCGACCGCTCGCAATTGCAGCAGCTCATCATGAACCTGGCCATCAACGCCGCCGAGGCGATCGGCGAACAGCCCGGCACGGTGACCATCGCCACCAGCCATCGCGTTAGCGATCAGGAATCGCAGGTCGTCCTCACAGTAAAGGACACCGGATGCGGAATGGACGCAGCGACCAAGGCGCAAATGTTCGATCCGTTCTTCACCACCAAGTTCACTGGCCGGGGCTTGGGACTCGCTGCGGTGATGGGAATCATCCGCACCCATCGCGGCAGCATTTCCGTGGAGACCGCGCCCGGCGCCGGCACCTGCATCAGCGTGGTCCTGCCGGCCTCCACTTCATCGCCCTCCGCCACCGTTCCGGACGAGCAGGTAGAACTGCGCGGCTATGGCCACATCGGTGGACGACGAAGACATGGTGCGCGGCCTGGCCAAGTTCACCCTCGAGCGGTGCGGCTACACCACGGAGTTGGCGGCCAACGGGAAGGAAGGTCTGGACGCCTTCACCGCCCACCCCGGCGAATTCGCCGCCGTCCTGCTGGACCTGACCATGCCCGTCATGGGCGGCGAGGAGGTGCTCAGTCATCTCCAGAAAATCCGCGCCGCCATGCCAGTCGTGCTCTCCAGCGGTTTCAGTGAAGAGGAAGCGCTCCATCGTTTCCGCGATCACGGCCTTGCCGGCTTTCTACAGAAGCCTTACACCGCCACCGCCCTGGCCCGCAAGATCAAACAAGCACTGCGCGCACCGCAAAACGGGGACTAACACTGCCCCCGTGGGACAGACGAAGCGTTTTTTGTTGTCTGTTGGGATGGGCGTTCCGCCCGCGAAACTTCATGAAAACCGGCGTTCACCAGTCGCTGTGCCGGTTTTTCGACCCAGTCGTTTTCCAGTGATCGGCATAGGGGCGGCGGTCACCCACCGACCCCTGCCACACCACCGTGCGTACGGGTCCG
>OKRF01000259.1 GCA_900290315.1 Candidatus Sulfopaludibacter sp. SbA3
GCTGCCCAGAAACACCAGGATCATGATCGATGTGAGAAACAGGCCGATGGCGCCTTCGTGAATCAGCGTTTCGATGGCGGTCTTCACGAACACCGATTGATCGAACACGACCCTGCTGATCAGCGCTTTGGGTGTGTCCACCAGGTTGTCCACCGTCTGTTTGACTCCGTCCACCACGTCGATCGTGTTGGTGTCGCCGCCCTGTTTCATCACCGGGATGAAGACCGAGCGCTGGCCATCCACGCGCACCACGTTGGTCTGGATTTCGTGCCCGTCCTCGGCATAGCCCACGTCCGCCACGCGCACGGGATTCTGGCCGACGGTCTTGATGGGCAATTGATCGATCTCCGGCACGGAGCGCAACTGGCTGTTGGTGTAAATGTTGTAATCCAGGGGGCCAAGCTGCACGTCTCCGGCGGGCAGAATCAGGTTGGCCGAGTTCACCGCGCGGACCACGTCCATCAGGCTCAACTGGTGAGCCTCCAGCTTGTAGGGGTCGGTATAGACCATGATCTGGCGGTACTTGCCGCCGAACGGCTGCGGCACGCTGGCGCCGGGAACGCTGGCCACCTGGTTGCGGACTTGAAACTGCGCCAGGTCGCGGAGTTGCGTTTCGTTCAAGCCTTCCCCTTTGAACGTCACCAGGCAGACCGGCAGACTGGAGGCATCGAACTTGAGGACCACGGGAGGCAAGGTGCCAGGCGGCAGCCGGCGCAATTGCGCCATGGCCAGGTTGGAGATGGTGGTGACCGCGGAATCCCCGTTGGTGCCCGGCTGGAAATAGACCTTGATGATGCTCACCCCGGGAAGAACCGTTCGAAGCGGCTCGTGATGTCGTTCTCGATCTGCTCCGGAGGCATGCCGGAATAGAACGTGGCTACCACCACCACCGGAATGTTCATGGCCGGAAACATGTCCACGGGCATGCGCACCACGCTGGTGACTCCCACTACAGCGATGATCAGGCAGACGACGACGATGAAGTATGGATTGCGGATGGCAAAGCCCGACATGAGTGTCCTTACCTTCGATACTACGGGAGGGGTAAGGTCCCAACCATACCCGGTTTAGGGTATTTTGGCGGACACAGTCCGGTACGGCAAGGAAGGTAGCCTCCGCTTGAGGAAACCACTCCCTCACGGTCGTGGCTCCGATCGGAGCCGCGCGCGTCAGCAAGCGGTCGTTCGGATATTACCGCTGGGCCGCGTACTCTTTGTAAAGGTCCGCTACGTGGCCGGTCTCAGCGTCGCCGGGGTGGATCACCACGCGCCAGCGGAAGACCAGTTTCTGGCCCGCCGGGAGCTTCCACTGGCTCTCTTCCTGAGTGGGGTCAAAGGCATTCCGGCCGAACGGATTGAGCGCGAAAAGGCCGTAATCGCGGGCGTGCCAGTAGGTGGGATGGCGCGGACTCTGCGGATGGTCCATGATCGCCACACCCAGGCGCTCGCCTTCCACTTCGGCGGTGTAGTCCACCCAGTTGGAGCGCTTACCCCACACATTGGCCATGGTGACGCGGCCATCCGCATCCACCATCTTCGCACCCTTCCTTTCGGTGAAGTTATCGGCCAGCCGGATGGCGAACGCCCCTTCCTTGGTATCGCCAAAGGTCACGTCCTCGGCCGCCGTCAGGGTGATTACGAAATCGATGGTGCGCAATTTCGGATCGGAGTAGAAGATCATGTTGCGATCTTCCACCAGCAGAATTTTGCCTTCGGGACTCCGCCACTCCATGGCCGCGGTGAGCGTGCCGGAGCGGTCGCCCTCTTTGTACTGCGCGTTGCGCACCACGATGCGGCCGATGTGCGGCTTGGTGTAGGAGGGGTCGTTCTCCCAGAACTTGGTGCCGTTCACATCGTCATAGGAAAACCACAATCCGGTGTGGTGCACGTGATCGCGGCTCTCGCCGGCCACCTCTTCCATGGGAAAATGGCGGGTCACAATTTTGCCGGATGCGCTCCGCAGGGGCGCCAGATACGGCTTGCCGCGATCGGCACCGTAATGGAAATCGGTGCCGCGATCGGCACCGTAATGGAAATCGGTGAACGGCTTACCGTCCACATTAATGGAGATCTGGTCGCGCGAAAAGCGAACCTGCGCCGTCAGGCAGGCAGACAGGGCTAAGCCGAGAAGGAGTGTGGATCGCATGATTGGACTTAGTGTACCTCTTGCCGCACAGGGAGGATAATGGCATTCTATGGCCCTGAAAACTTTGAGCGCGGCCTTGCTGATGGGACTGGGGGTCGCGGCGGCGCAGCCCCTGCCCGTGTTGCGCATCGAGCCGGTTACCGGCGGATCCATTTTCTACGTGAAGAACGGCGCCTCCCAGCCGGTCACCGCGTTCCTCATCGAGCTGGTCAACTACCCCGGCAGCTACTACGCGCTGTGGCAGGATGAAGCGGCTGCCTCGCTTATCGCCCCCGGCGCCGAGAAGCGCATTCCGGTCACCAATATGACGGTGGGCGCCGTGCCCGACTATGTGAAGTTGCAGGCTGCCCTGTTTGCCGATGGCAGTTCTGCCGGTACTCCCGAAAAAGTCACGCAGCTTGTGGAGCGGCGCCGGACTATATTGGGGACCACTCGGGAACTGATCTCTCGCATCGAAAAAGCACCGGCGAAAGCGGCCCTGACGGCCGACCTGAAGCAGTGGGCCGATTCGTTGCAGCCTGCCCGCCGGGCCAACCCGGCCGCGCAAGCCACCATCAATCAGAACGCCGCCCGAAGTACCATCAACGACGCCGTCACCTGGCTGGATTCGCACAGGCCAGAGGACACGATTGCCCACCTGCGCGCCATCGAGCGCGCCCTGGCTGCCAGCAAACCAGCACTGTAGGCAAGACGATCGTTGTTTTGTCGTTTGTTGGGATGAGCGTTCCGCCCGCGGAACTTCATGAAAAATCGGCGGTCTGGCCGCCGGTTACACTGGCCGGCCGGCGACAAGATCGCCGGCGTTACCCGGCCGCTCGACCGGTTTTTCGACCCTGCTGCGTCCTGATATCTGAAATAATAGTTTGCGTAGCATGAAGAAGCTCAAAATCCCCAACAACCTCACTACGCTGGCGTACAACAGCATCAAGGAGTACATTCTGGGAGGACACCTGGACGAGAATTCGCGCCTCACGGAAGAGTTTCTGGCGACGCAACTCGGCATCAGTAAGTCGCCCATCCGTGAGGCGTTGAATCGTCTGGAAGCGGAAGGATTGATCCGCATCGAGCCGCGAAAAGGGGCGTATCTGCGGCGCCTGTCTACGGGAGAGGTTTCCGACTTATATGAACTGCGGGAGGCCCTGGAGGCTCACGTGGTGAGAATCGCCAAAGTGACGCCGGAACTCCTGACCGAGCTCAAAGGGAGCCTGAAGCGCCAGCGGGCGTTACTGAAGGCCAACGATCGGGCACATTACATCGAGGAAGACGTGCATTTCCACGCGGAGTTGGCGGAGGCCACAAACAATGCCCAACTCTGCGCCGTCCTGAAGAACACCCAGAATCAGATCTGGCTCTCTCGCCGCAAAACTTACGACCTTTCCAGCAGCGCTGCGCCGGACCATCACGCCGGCATCCTGGAAGCGCTGGAATCCAACAACCGGCAGAAGGCGGAATCGGTGATGCGCGCCCACATTCAAAACGTCAGGAAGCGGCTGGTGGAATTCCTGGCGACTTCCACTCCTTGACCGAAGCTGACATATCACATACCATGAACGAAGCGTATGCTCCCCACGCTGCCATACGATCTGCCCTATGGAAAAACGCATCTGCCGGCCTGCGTTCCCGGGGACCCGCTCGCGCCGCGCCGGGCCGCTCCGGTTGCCGATGAGACCCGCGCAGTCTGCGAAGCACTCGAAAATCCCATTGGAACCGCTCCGCTCAGCCGCATCGCGCATTCCGGTGAGCGCGTCGCGATTGTGGTAAACGACGTCACGCGTCTCACCCGCACCGATCTGATTCTGCCTCCCATCATCCGCACGTTGAATGCCTCCGGCGTTCTTGACCGCGACATATTTATCGTGTTCGCTCTCGGAATCCATCGCCAGCAGACCGACGACGAACGGAAGTTGATTGTCGGCGATGAGATTTACTCACGCATCCGTTGTTTCGACCACGTTTCGACAGACGAGGCGAACCTGGTGGAGATCGGCACAACGAGTTTCGGCAATCGAGTAGAGATCAACCGGGAGGTGTGGGAAGCGGACCGGATCATCCTTACTGGCGAGATTATCTACCATCTGATCGCGGGGTATTCCGGCGGACGCAAGAGCCTGGCTCCCGGCGTGGCAGGCTTTCGCACCACTACGTTCAATCACCGCATGATCTTCGATCCTAAATGCCGCGCCGGCATACTGGACGGCAACCCCGCGCACGAGGACCTGCTGGAAGCGTGCCGCATGGCCGACCCTGATTTCATCGTCAACGTGGTGCTGAGCCCGGATGGCAGCCTGATCCGCGTAGTGGCTGGACACTACGACCTGGCGCACCGCGAGGGATGCCGCACCGTGGACCAGATGCTGCGGGTCGAAGTTCAGGAGCCGTACGACCTCATGGTGGCTTCGGCGGGCGGATTCCCACTCGATATCGACCTGCGGCAGGCGCATAAGGGCCTGGAAAATGCCTGCCAGGCACTGCGGCCGGGAGGGTCCATCCTGTTTTATGCCGAGTGTCCCAACGGCGCGGGCATCCAATCCTTCGAAGACTACGTGCGACGCTATCGCGATGACCACGAAATGCAGCAGGCCCTGGAGCGCGAATTCGTAGTGGGCGGACACAAGGCCTACTGGGTGGCGCGCCTGGGCCGCCTGTACCGCGTGCACCTGGTCTCGGCGTTGGATCCGGATTTTGTGCGCCGCTGCCATTTCGAACCGGTATCGCCCGAGGCACACCAGCAAGTTCTGCAGGACCTTCTGCAAGAAGCGGGTGGGACCGCACGAGTGGCGGTGCTGCCCTATGCCGGATTCACGCTGCCCGTTGTACAAAGAGGGAAGGAGACCAGATCAGCATGACCGCATCGACACAATCGCATCCCGCCGGCCGAAACTACATCGGAGGGGAATGGGTGGACTCGCCCAACCACGATGTAGTGCGCTTGCCGTACGACGGCACGCCCGTTGGAGAGGTTCCCCACGCCGGGCTGGATTTACTGGAGAGCGCCATCGCCGCGGCGCATCAGGGATTCGCCACCATCCGCGAATGGTCCAATTACGAGCGGGCCGACCTGTTGCTGCGAGTCGCGGACCTGATCCGCCGCGATTCCGCGGACTACACGCAACTGGTCTGCTCGGAGACTGGCAAGCCGATCAAAGAAGCCAAAGTGGAAGTGGACCGGGGCCAGCAGACCCTTATCGCCGCGGCCCACGAGGCGCGCCAACTGCGCGGCGAAGTGATCCCCATGGAATTCTCCGCCACCGGCAAAGGCCGCATGGCGATCACGGTGAGGGAGCCCATCGGCGTGATCGGATGCATCACTCCTTTTAACGTGCCGCTCAATCTGGCGTTGCACAAGGTGGCGCCGGCTTTAGCTGGGGGCAATGCCGTGATCCACAAGCCCGCCACCAAAACTCCGCTGAGCGCTGTGCGCCTGGCGCGGACCATGGAAGAGGCCGGCGTACCCAAAGGCGCCTACAACGTAATCACCGGCAGCGGCGCGCAAATCGGTATGGCCATGGCGCGGCATCCGGGCATTGCCATGCTCACTTTCACCGGAAGTCCGGAAGTCGGCCGCACCATCAAGTCCTCTGCCGGCTTCAAGAAGATCACCCTGGAATTGGGCAACAATTCCGCGGTAATTATCGAACCTGGGTGCGATCTGGACACGGCGGTTTCCCGCACGGTACAGGGCGCATTTTCGCACAGCGGCCAGGTATGCATCTCTGTGCAGCGAGTGTTCGTGCACCGCTCTATCGCCGGCGAGTTCGTTGAGCGGTTAAAAGCTGGCAGCGAGGCGCTGCGTATCGGTCATCCCTACGAAGCAACCACCGACATCTCATCGTTGATCGACGAGCGGGAAGCCATTCGCATTGAGGAATGGATTGCGGAAGCAGTTGCCGGAGGGGCAAGAGTGGTGACCGGCGGTCAGCGCACCTTCGCGACGGTCAGCCCCACCATCCTGATGGACGTGCCGGCCGCGTGCAACATCTCCTGCCAGGAGGCTTTTGGACCCGTGGTCGCGGTGTATCCGTACGACAGTCTGCAGAGTGCCATTGAGCAGGCCAACGCCACGCCTTACGGGTTGCAGGCCGGTATCTTCACCCCCGATATGCAGCGCGCTTTCCAGGTGGCGCGCAAGCTGGAAGTGGGTGGCGTGATGATCAACGATATTCCGATGTATCGTGCGGACCACATGCCTTACGGCGGGGTGAAGCAGAGCGGCACAGGCCGGGAAGGTCCCCGTTATGCCATCGAGGAAATGACGGAGATGAAACTGATTTGCTGGAAGGTCTAGGCCCTTGATCGGCTTCGGATGGGAGTCAGAAGTTAGGGCCGGGGTTCAGTCTGGTGGCGGAGAAAAACTACGCTTCGGGATATCGGAAAGGGGCAAACTCGAGCCAGGCACGAAGATTCGCCAAAAGGCGGCGAATTTCGAGCCTGGCACGGATTTGCAGCGGATACGCGGCTCGGGATTTTCGAAGGTGTTGGGGGGCCCGCTCGCGGGCAACGATGGGTATGAAAATAGGCGTAGGTAACGCCGGCGATCTTGTCGCCGGTACTGGATTTTCGAGGGTGGCACGGGTTTGCGGCGGACACACGGCTCAATGCTCGATCCCGAATCCGAACGCGTACAGGGTGCCATCATAAGTCCCGAGATATAGTTGACTGCTTCCCCCGGAAATTCCGCCGCCGTGGACAAATGAGGTGATCGTCTTACCACTGTTCCACAACTCTTTGCCAGTCGCGCCATCCAGCGCATAGATCACCGCGGGAGCGGAACGCTGCGCCCGTTGCGGAGCAGTCATCTTCGCATCCTGGGTGCGATATTCGCCGCTGGAAACGGCAAACACAACGCCATTCAGGACCATGGGCGCGAGCGGAGAAACCAGTTCGCGCGACGTCCACGCGCGCTCCAGAGACTGCTCGCTCACCTTCCAGGCGACGATGGCGTTGGCGGCGGGCGCGAGCAACCAGGCGTTGCCGCTCGCGTCCTGCCAGGCAGCGAAGGCACCGGAAGAAGACGCGGAGCCGTCCGCGGATGCTGGAGTCTGATACACGGCAGATGACATCGACGCGGTGTCGAGAAGGTGGATCCGGTCGTCTTTCGTGGCAGCGGCGAGCAGAGTCTTGTCCTTCATTTCGAAAATTACCGGCGAGGAGACAAAGCCCGGTTTGCCGCCGGAGTAGGCGCCCTTCACGGCGAGTGTCTTGGCTTCCAAGGCCATCAGATCGCCGCCTGTGGTGGCCACGTACAACGTACCGTCGGGACCAAACGCAGTCCCTTCCGTTCCCGCGATGTCCGTGCCATCGGCTTTCCAACTGGCGACTTGTTTGGATTCCAGGTCCAACGCCCAAACTGCGTTCGGCGCGGCGCCACATCGCTGTCCCGTAGCGGCATAGGCGACATTGTTGACCACGATGAGGCCATACACATTCGTGCCCCCTGGAAGGAAGCGCACCGGCGGGTCCGGTTCCTCTCCATTCGAGACCCACAGTGAGTGGAACATGCCGTCACTCGATACGGCGTGGATGTAGTTTGGCATGCGCCGGGGCGGTCCGCCCGGCGCGCCCCGGCCCGCGCCACCACGTCCGCCGGGACCACCGGGACCCGCGCCCGCCCGCGCCGCGATTTCAGCAATCGTCACGGCACCCTCGTCAGGCGCGCCGACGGCACTCTTGGCGGCGGCGCCACGGCCGCCACCACCGCCGCGGCCCGCCGGCATGGCCGGAAAAGCCGTGGTGACCGGGCGCGAGACCGTCGCGGTCATGCCGCCCGGACATTCGAGTGAACCCTGCGGCGCAGAAGCCGGCGTCAGACGCTTCTGCCATTCCACGCGGCCGAGATCGGTATCCAGAGCAACTATGTTGTCGGAACTGCCGCCCAGGAATCCCAGCGAGCGGAACCCGCGATAGCCGATATAGCGATCCAGCAGGGAGACAGCGGTCAGTGAATTCAACTGTCTCGGCTCATTGTTCAGCTTCACCTTCCAGATGAAGCCGAACCCGGGCTTCTGCATGCTCTCTGGCGAAATCTTGGGATCGGTGCGAACCCATGAAGAACGCTGGGCATCGCCACCGCTGGTGCTCCACACCCCGTCGCCGCGGCCGAATTGAGCATGCACGGGGAGGGCGAGCAGCAAGAGAAAAGACGCAATTCCTGTCATGTGCGCGACTCCTACTTTTTGATCCCGAAGCAGTACAGCATGCTGTCGAATGTCCCGATATAAACGCGTCCGTTGGCAATCGACAGGCCCGTCCAGTGGTTCCACTTGGCAATCTGGTCTCCGCTGTTCCAGAGTTCCTTGCCGGTCTGCGCGTCGAGCGCGTAGAGCACTGCGCGGGTCGACCCGGGAATGCGGCGCTCGGCCACGTCGTCCAGGCCTACATCTGCATACGCCTGATCGGTGTCTTCCCCATTGCCATACGCAAAGATGATTCCATTGGCGATCACGGGGGGTTCGGCGCGATTCATGTCTCGCGAGATCCAGGCCGGCACCAGCGTGAGTTTGCCGTTCTTCTCTTCCACTTTGAATGCGACGATGGCCCCGTCTTTGACCACGCCGTGCTCAATGGGCGCCTTGAACTGCGAGTGCTTCGGACCCCAGATGGGAGTCAGCACCCAGCGCGTGCCCTTGGAGTCTTCCCAACTGGCCAACGATCCCCAAATGCCCGCCGACGCAAAGTTGACTTCTTCGTTGCAAAGAAGCGGACTGCGGTAGAGCGGGGTGCGATGATCGTCGCCGCCGATGGACTGCGTGTCCATGAGGTACATGCGGCATTCCTTGCCGGCATCCGCCATCAGTTCCTTGCCCTTGTAGTTGAAGATGACCGGCGTCACTTGCATGTCCAGGTCGCGCTTCACCAGCCATTCGGCGTTAGACGGGCCATAATAATCCACCAGCTCCAGCGCCTTGGTCTGCGGGTTCTGCTGTATGCCGATAATGCCGTTGCCGTAGATGCCGTTTTCCGGGTCCCACCGGCCATCGCCGGTGCCGGTGTACATGGTCCCGTTCGCGCTGATGGCGGGACCGGTGCGGCCCCACATGCCTCCACCGGAGGGTCCCCATGTGCCCACCTTTTTCGTGGTGAGGTCATAGGCGTAGACCACGTTGGGGTTCCCGCCGCAGCCCTGCGCAGTGTGCGTATAGAGGACGTTGTTCCAGAGATTGAGCGCGTACGGTTTGCCGTTGGGCGGCATGAACTTGGAAGGGGCCGCCACGTCTTCGCCATCGGCTACGTTCAACTGGTGGAGCATGCCGTCCCAGGAGGCGGCGTAGATGGTGTACTTGCCCGGCGTGCTGGCCGGAGCGATTACCGGAGTCGCCGTGATTCCGCCGGGACAGAGAATGCCGCCGCCTCTGCCGCCAGTCGCCGGTGGAGTCCACGTGCTGACGAAATGCTTCTTCCAGAGCAACTCGCCTTTTTCCACGTCGATGGCAAAGATGTTGTCGGAAACACCCGCATCGATGGCGATCTGTTTGACTCCGTTCGGCGTGTTCACCTTCTCCACAATCAGAGGCGGGAACAGCGCGTGCATCTGCCTGGGCTCATTGTCCAGATGAAGCTTCCATAGAAGCTTCATGCTCTTGACGTTCTCTCCAAAGTGAGGATCTTTTCGTCCTTCTGCCAGGCCGTCCGCTGTGGATTACCACCGTCTGTGAGCCAGTCCGCCCCCCAAACAAGCGCACAAGCCAACGTCATCGCAACCAGAATCCGTATTCGTCGCATCCCAGACCTCGCACCTCGTAATTGGGGTGGAGCCGCCGGCGGCCCCACCCTCGCCGAATGTATCAGAAGCGCAGCCGTAACGATATCGCCGCGTGACGGGCCTGCACTTGCGCACCCTGAATTACCCCGAAGCTCGCGTTAGTTTGAGCCCCGGTCACGTAATTGTAGTTCAAAGACGTGTTCGGATTGTTGGGGTTGAAATTGTTCAGCGTGTTGAATGTTTCCACCCTCAGCTCCAACGTGTATTTTTCTTTGATCTTAGTCTGCTTGGCCAGGGAGAAGTCAAGGTTGAAAACTCCCGGGGCGTAGAACAGCGACGGCGGCGTGTTGCCAATGCCCAGCGAATTGGCTGCCAGAAGCGTGAAGTTGGCGGCGTTCAGCGCCCACTGAAGTCCGGGGTCTTCCGTCTTCGAGGGAGCCTGTCCCGAGGGGAAGAAGATGTTACTCCCCATCTGGCAGCGGAACGGGATACCGCCCGTGGGCGTGCCGGTCCAATATCCGGGGGGCGCGTTCTGTGCCGAACATCCCACGGTGAACGGCGTTCCGGAGTAGATGGCGCCGTTTCCGTTGTTTGGACGCGAGCTTTCTTCCATCGCGAAATCATTCGGTCTCATGGTAGAGTTCAGGGAAAACGTGGGGAGGTGAGTCGTGATGTCCCCTCTTGAAACGAATCAATGAACAGTAGTGGGATCAGAACATATCCGGCGAAGATTGGTGTCAAGAGGGAAACGGAAAAATCTTGACAGGCAGTTGAAGTAGCGAGTACGCTCACAGAAGCTCATTCGACCTTGTCCGCAGGAAGGAGCTGGGCAGAGCATATGACCCCTCAGGCAGAGAAATCCGGTATTTTTCCCTCTTCCGCCCCAACGTCCACCGCCCGGGCTCGGGTCATACGAGAAGCGCTTGCGGCGGGTGAGGGCGTGGTGCGCCTGGCGCCCTGCTGGGTGCCCCGATCGTTCCTGATGCCCGGAGGCCGCCTGAAGTTGGACCCGCGGGACCTGTACATTCTGGGAGGACACCGCGGCGGCATTGATGAGCGCTGGTTCTCTTCCACCACCAAGGCTGCCAACGGACCTTTTACCGCGCCGGACGAAGGTCTGAGTTATATCGAATTCCACGGCAAAAAGGTGCTGTTCAAAGAAGCCATTGAAACCGCCGGAGAGCTGTTCCTGGGGAAAGATGTGATGGCGCGGGAGGGCGGCTGGAATCTGCTTTGTAAGTTTTTTGACAATCTGGGGCCGATTCCCCATCACCTGCACCAGACCGACGAGTTTGCCGCCCGAGTGGGACAAAAAGGCAAGCCCGAAGCTTATTACTTTCCCCCGCAATATAACTTCAAGGACAATAACTTCCCTTACACGTTTATGGGCCTGGAGCCGGGCACCACGCGCGACGACTTACGCCGGTGCCTGGAGCGCTGGAACGAAGGTGACAACGGGATTCTCTATCACACCCGCGCGTACAAGCTGAAGCCGGGTACCGGCTGGCAGATCGATCCGGGCATTCTGCACGCTCCCGGTTCCCTGGTGACCTATGAGCCCCAGGTCAACTCCGACGTGTTTGCCATGTACCAGTCATTGGTGGAAGGCCGCACAGTGCCGTGGGACCTGCTGGTGAAAGACGTTCCGCCCGAGCATCATCATGATCTGGACTACCTGCTGGACATGCTCGATTGGGAAGCCAACCTGGACTACCTGCTGGACATGCTCGATTGGGAAGCCAACACCGATCCGGAGTTCGCCAAGCACCGCCTGTTCGAGCCGCAGCCGGCCGCGGCGGCCGAGGACATGAGGGAGGCAGGCTACATTGAAAATTGGGTCGTTTTTTCCACCCCGCACTATTCGGCCAAGGAACTGACGGTATTTCCGGGCCGGTGCGTGACCATCAAAGATGCCGGCGCCTACGGTACCATCCTGGTGCAGGGCTACGGCACTCTGGGCAAACACCAGGTGGAAACGCCTACTTTGATCCGCTACGGACAGATGACCAAGGACGAGTTGTTTGTCTCCGCGGACGCCGCTGCCAACGGCGTCACCATCACTAACAACAGCGACGCGGAAAATCTGGTTTTCCTGAAGCATTTCGGGCCGGGCAATCCACAGGCGCCGGCCGCACGCGCTGCATAGAGGTTCGCCGGTCGAGTGGGGAGCATGCGGGTTTGGGGTCAGCCCGCTTTGTCCACGACGGCGCAAAGGCGGCGCCGAGGGACAGAGAAGTCTGGCCCCGGGAGTGCATTTGACAGGATCTGGAAGCTGGTATAAGCTAACATCGCTTGAGACGTTTCAAGCGTGCGCCTGGAGGCGCGTCACCGACACCAAGGAGTGCGCATGAGTAGCAACGCGACAAAGCCATCTCCGGCGATCCATAACGCCATGTGGCCGGGGCTGGTCGGCAANNTTGAATCTGACAGCCGCCGCCGAGGTGGATGGTGTCCGCTTCGATGGCGTGGACTTGTTCCTTTCTCTGCCGCACACCGACATCGATTCCTCTGACGACGATTTGGCCCTCCTGGCTGACAAGATTGCCGCCAAGAACCTGCGCGCAGGCTCCCTGGTCGCGCCTGTGTGGCCCGCCACGGGCGGCGGCTCCGCCATGGGGGACGACGCCGAGTGCCGCCGTTTTCTGGCGCAGGTTGAGAAAGCCTGCCGCATTGGCCGAAAGCTGCGCGACCTCAAGATTCGTCACTACGGCGTTGTCCGCATCGATTCCGCCGCCAGCGCCGCGGAATGGGCTAAGGACCCCGAGGCCAACACCAAGCGGATCGCCAAGACCTTCCGCGAAGCCTGCACCATTGCCGAAGATTTTGGAGAGCGTTTGGCCGCCGAAGGGGAAATCTGCTGGGCCGGCATGCACAGTTGGCGGCGCAACGTGCAACTGCTGGAGATGGTGGGACGCCCACAAACATTGGGCTTTCAGGCCGACATGGCGCACACCATGTTGTTTACCATGGGCTACAACGCGCCGGAAGACCGCTTGCTCCCCGATCCATTCGACTGGGCCGATGCGGACGCGCTGGCCGCGGCCTATCGCAAAATGGCAGGCGCACTTCGGCCGTGGACCATCGATTTTCACGTGGCGCAGAACGACGGCACCGTCAAGGGTTCCGGCTCGCACGACAAGACCGGACACCACTGTCAGCCGATGGATCCGAACGGAAAGCTCGACATTGTCCGTGATGCCGGCGCGTGGATGCGCGGAGACGACGGACAGCCAACGCGGGCCTTCCCACATATCTGCTGGGACGGCTGCATGTTTCCCAACTCGGTCATGCTCGACCCCAAAACCTGGCGTGACGTTCTGCAAGTGATGATCGCGGTGCGCAACGCACACGGCTGGACCAATGAAATGACGGTGGCGGGATAAACGGGAATGAAGAGACTCCATATCGGCATGGTCGGTTACGGGTTCATGGGGCGCACCCACTCCAACGCCTTCGCGCAGGTCAACCACTTTTTCGACGTTCCCTACCGGCCGGTCCTGAAAACGGTCTGCGCGCGGAACGCCGGACGGGCGCAGGAGTTCGCGGGTAAGTGGGGCTACGAGTCTGTGGAGACCGACTGGCGCAAACTGGTGGACTCTCACGACATCGATCTCATCGACATCGCCAGCCCCAACGATACCCACGCCGAAATCGCCATCGCCGCCGCGCAGGCGGGCAAAATGGTGATGTGCGAAAAGCCCCTGGGCCGCAACGGCGCGGAAGGGGAAGCCATGACCAGGGCCGTGGAAGCCGCCGGCGTATCCAACATGGTCTGGTATAACTACCGGCGCGTTCCCGCGGTGATGATGGCCAGGCAGTTGATTGACGAAGGGCGCCTGGGAAAGATCTTTCACTACCGCGCCAAATTTCTGCAAGACTGGACCATCTCCAGCGATCTGCCGCAGGGCGGCGAGGGACTGTGGCGGCTCGATGTGAGCGTGGCCGGCAGCGGTGTGACCGGTGACCTGCTGGCACACTGCATCGATACGGCCATGTGGCTGAACGGTGGAATCGGTGAGGTCTCCGCCATGACCGAGACGTTCATCAGGCAGCGGAAACACAATCTCACCGGAAAGGTGGAACCGGTCGGCATCGATGATGCCAGTGCGTTTCTGGCGCGCTTCCACAACGGTTCGCTCGCGACCTTCGAAGCTACCCGTTACGCTCGCGGCCACAAGGCGCTCTACACCCTGGAGATCAACGGGGAGCACGCCTCCATTTTTTGGGACCTGCATGACCTGCACCGCCTGCAATACTTCGATCATCGCGATGAAGGCCGCTTGCGCGGGTGGCGCAGCATCCACATCACCGATGGCGACCATCCTTACATGAAGCACTGGTGGGTGCCGGGCTTGCAGATCGGGTACGAACACACTTTCATTCATCAGGCCGCGGATTTCCTCAGCGCGGCTGCCGAACAGCGGAGCGCGGCGCCGACTTTCCGCGACGCCTTGCAGACTGACTACGTGACCGATGCCGTACTGGAATCGGCCGCCAACCGAAAATGGGTTCAAGTACGTGGAGGGGCAGATGCCGTTGCCAATGGATAACACACGTTTCATGCGGATGACCGCGCTGGGAGCCTGCGCGGCCACACTGTTTTCAATCGGGCTTCTGGCCCAGGATGCCGGGCGCGGCACTCCGCCGGCAGGCGCGCAACCCGGTGCGGGACGCGGGCGCGGAGGCGGGCGCGGGCCCGGGCAGGCGCCTATCGAAGAGGTGGGATTCCAGCGCATCTTCGATGGATCGTCACTGAAGGGTTGGGATTGCGATCCGGATTTCTGGCGGGTGGAAGAGGGTAACATGGTGGCGGAAACGCGTCCCGGCCACATGCCCAAACAGAATATCTTCTGCATCTGGCGGGACGGCAAACCCGCGGACTTCGACCTGAAGCTGCAGTATCGTCTCAGCGGCGCCGGCGGAAACAGCGGCGTCCAATACCGCAGCATCGAACGGCCGGACGTGGCCAAGTGGGTGATGCAAGGCTACCAGGCCGATATCGATGCCGACGAGCGCTACACCGGCCAGGTTTATGAGGAGCGCGCCCGCGGCTTTCTTGCCAATCGCGGGAACTTCGCCTATGTGGGCGATGGCCAGAAATCAGCCATGGTGGGAACCGTGGGCGACGGCAACGAGTTGACGGCCTTCATCAAGAGCGGCGACTGGAACGACATGGAGATCATAGCCCGCGGCAATACGCTGATACAATTGATCAACGGTCATGTGATGAGTGTTTTGGTCGATGACGACAAGGCCAATCGCAAGATGGATGGATTGATTGGCATTCAGTTACACGTGACGCAAGCGGGTGAGAAGGTTGAGGCGCGAAACATCCGGATCAAGACTTTTTAGGCAGCATCGGCTTGCCTTCTGAACCAGCCCTATGCCGAGTATCAAGGAAGTCGCGGAAGTGGCCGGCGTGTCAGTGGGCACAGTTTCTCACGTGATCACTGGCTCGGTGCCTGTAAGTGAAGAACTGCGGCTCAAGGTTCAGACGGCCATCCGCGGCCTCAACTATCATCCTAACCATGTCGCCCGCAGTCTGAAGACCAGCAAGACCCGGACCCTGGGAATTATCGTTCCCGACATGACTATCTCCTTTTTCCCGCAAGTGATTCGAGGGGCGGAGACGGCGGCGCGCAAGCGTGGCTACGCTTTGATCGCGGTGAACTCCGATGACGATGGCGAGCGCCAGAAAGAACTCCTTCAGAAAGAACTCCTTTCGCTGCTGCGCTCGCAGCGTGTGCAAGGCATTCTGCTGGTGATCGCCGCGGCGCCCACGCCCATCGGCCAGATCTCGCGTATTCTGGACGCCGAGATTCCCGTGGTCTGCCTGGACCGGATCCCCGATCGCGTCCCCGTAGACTCCGTTTCCGTGGACGATAGCGAGGCGGCCGCCATCGGCGTGGAGCACCTGATCTCCATGGGCTTCCGCCGGATCGCTCTGGTCACCGGCCCGCTCGCGCTCAAGAATGAGCGGGGCAGGCTGCAAGGCTACCGGCAAGCCATGCAACGCGCCGGCATTCCGGTGGAACAGAGCCTCATCTGGCAGGGCAACCTGCGCGCGGCAGACGTGGCTGCCCTGTGCCGCGAGAAACTGGCGGTTGCCTCGGCGCGTCCCGAAGCGGTGTTCAGCACCAACGGGCCCACCGCGCTCGGCGTTCTGCGAGCCTTTCGGGACTGCGGCCTGAGCACTCCACGGGACATCGCTTTTGCCACTTTCGACGAGTTGACGGTAGACGATCTCTTTTTCCCCTCTGTGACCACGGTGGTCCAACCGGCATACGATATCGGGTTCCGCGCCGCCGATCTGCTTCTCGACCGCATCGAGCGGGTCGAGGGGTTGGCCGACACGATCACGATCCGGCTGACCGCCACCCTCAAGGTGCGCGATTCGTCACAGCGTCCGGAAAGGGCGCTGCCCAACTTCTTGTAATGCCGCACGATTCGTGTTACTTTCGGCGTCAAATGTCTACCATGCCCGTGAACCGCCGTAACTTCCTGCGGGGCGTAACTACCGCCACCGCTCTTTCCTATTCCCGTGTCAAAGGCGCCAACGAGAAGCTGCGCCTCGGAGTGATCGGTCTGGGAGATCGCGGCTCCGGCGACATGGGCAACTTCCAGAGGAATCCCGATGTGCAAGTGGTCGCCCTATGCGACATCTACAAGGCGCGGCTGGAGCGGGCCCACAATCGCGCGGCGGAGGCGAAAACCTACTCCGATCACCGCGAACTTCTCGCCGACAAGGACGTCGACGTCGTCCTGATTGCCACGCCCGATCACTGGCATGTGCCCATCGCCATCGACGCTCTGAACGCAGGGAAGGACGTCTACTGCGAAAAGCCTCTCTCGCTCACCCCCGAGGAAGGGCCGCTCGTAGTGAAGGCGGCGCGAGTCAACAACCGGATCTGCCAGGTGGGCATGCAGCAGCGCTCCGGCAAGCACTACCTGCAGGCCAAGCAGGAGTATTTCGATACCGGCAAGATCGGTAAGGTCACCATGTCTCGCACCTGGTGGCACGGCAACAGCTACCATCTTCGCAAGGCGCCGGCCGAACTCCAGCAGAAGCCCGCCGACCTGGATTGGGCCCACTTCCTGGGCCGCCTGAAATGGCGCGACTACGACCCGCAGCAGTATTACAACTGGCGTGCTTACCTGGACTACGGTGGCGGCCAAGTGACTGACCTGTTCACGCACTGGATCGATGTGGTCCACATGTTCACCGGTCAGGACGTGCCGAAAGGCGCCGTGGCAGCCGGCGGAGTCTATCAGTATAAAGATGGACGCACCGCCCCCGACACCATCAATGTGCTGCTCGAATACCCCGGCGATATGACGGCCACATTCGAGGCAACACTAGTTCCCGGCGTCACCGGCGCGGCCCAACACGTCTGCGGCACCGGAGGCCGACTGGATATCGATCGCGGCAAATTCGTGTGGACCCCGGTAGGAAGGGGCGCGCAACCGGTCACAGTCCAGGCCAGCGGCAGCCTGGATTACGACCACATCTCCAACTTTATCGATTGCGTCCGCACCCGCAAGACGCCGAACGGCGACGTTCTCATCGGCCATCGCTCAGCGCAGGCGTCTCACTTGGGCAATATTGCGTACCTGCAGAAGCGGAAGATCCATTTCGATCCCCTTCGCGAGGAAATCTTGCCGCTGTAGCCGCTATCGTCCGTTGCGGAAGATGTAAGGTGCCGTAAATAAATAAACTTTACAACAACAATCCGTCGTGTTATTACGTTGGGTGTG
>OKRF01000230.1 GCA_900290315.1 Candidatus Sulfopaludibacter sp. SbA3
CAATTTCGCTCGGATTTGTTTTGGACGAGCCGTTTTTCGGGCCGGAGTTCTGCAAGAGGCTCTGGTTTCTAAACAACTCCGTTGGAAGCTCCGACGACTGCGTCGAGAACTCGTTGGCGAAACTTGTTTTCATTGTGATTGGCGGGTAAGAACGTTCCAGGAGCTTCGCCACATATTGCGTCCGAAACCGGTGCCTCCACCGCCTTCGCCGCCGCCGAACACCTCGATCAAAAACGACTGTCTGAACCTGCCCAGGAGGCGGGCGGCAAAACCGGCGGCACGATTCTTGAGCAAAACGTTTCCGGCGGCCAGCCAGTCCAGTTGGCTTTGGAGCGGTCGAAGATGTCAAAGAGGGCTTGCGGGGCGTCATTCGGCGACCGAACGCACGCGCGCGAGGATGCGTCAGCCCTCAGCAAAGCAGCAGTGCCGTTCTGCGGCGACTGCTACGCACTGTGTCTTGAAAGTAAGCAGACTACCAGCGCCGCAGCGGTTCTCTGTACAGCATTGGACACAACCCGCTTCGGCTTTGCGGGAAGACGACAGACGACACAAAACGATCGTCTGTCCTACGAGACCAACTCCATCTTGTCCGGGTTCCACGCGCACACCTTCTTTTCGAAATAGCTGATGTTGGCAAGCAGGGCGGGACCCGCGGCGCGGAAGCCGAAGACCGCATCTTCCACCACCGGTTGGCGCGTGCGCAGCGCGTGGATGAAGTTGCGGATGTGCTCGAAGTGATCGCTGTATCCGCGAGGCGGCGTGAATTTCTCCTCGGCCTGCATGGAGCCGGTGCTCAGGTCGGGCCGCTGCGGATATTTGGCGCGATACTCCTTGAGATATTGCTCCTGCACCGCCTTGGGGAAGGTATCGATGGTGTATCCCGGCTCGCTCTCGCGGGGCGTCTTAGCCAGGGTGAGGCCGCTGTCGATGGTCAGCATACCTTCACTGCCGACGAAGCGGAAGCCGCCGGTCTCCACGACGGCGCCATCGATCAGGTTGACGCGCAGGGAGAACGTGAAGCCCGGCCGCGATTGGGTGGCGGGATAATCGTACAGCCCCGCCAGGACGTCCGGCACATCGCGCCCGTCTTTCCAATAGCGCAGGCCACCGGCGGCGAAGACGCGCGTGGGTCCGTTGCTGCTGGTGGCGAAATGGAGGCCGGAGAACAGGTGGACGAACAGGTCGCCGCCCACTCCGGTGCCGTAATCGCGATAGTTGCGCCAGCGGAACAGGCGGACCGGCTCGAACGGAACTTTGGGTGCGCGGCCCAGAAAGCGGTCCCAGTCCACGGTGGAGGGCGAGGCATCGGGCGGAATGGAGTACTACCAGGCGCCCAGCGCGGTGCCGCGATCGATCCAGGCCTCGACGAAATTCAGTTCGCCGATGGCGCCTGACGCCAGCAGGTCTTTGGCCTTCTGGTACACGATGGAGCTGACGCGCTGGCTGCCCACTTGTAAAATACGGCCGGTGCGCTTCTGGGCGTCAACCACGGTCTTGCCGTCATCCACCAGTTGCACCATGGGCTTTTCGCAGTAGACATCTTTGCCGGCCGTCATGGCGTCCACGGCAATCTTTTGGTGCCAGTGGTCGGGTGTGGCGACGATCACGGCGTCCACGTCGGACCGCGCCAGCACTTCGCGATAATCGCGGGTGGTGAAGAGGTGGTCGCCCCACACCTCGCGGGCACGCGTGAGGCGGCCGTCGTAGATATCGCTGACGGCCACGAGTTCGACGCCGCCGACAGCGAGGGCATTGCGGGTATCGCCGCTGCCCTGACCGCCCGCGCCGATGAGGGCGATGCGGATGCGGTCGTTGGGTGACACTCGTGGCGATTGCGCGGCCGCCTGGGCGGCCATTCCGGCGCCTGCGGCGCCCAGAAAATGCCTTCTGGTGATAGCCATTTGGAGATCCTCAGCCTCAATTCTACAGAGATTCGGGAAACCGGGCAGCCTTGGAGACCGTCGATTTATGTTACTAGTGGTGGGACACATGTCGAGTCATTACTACAACTGCGCTTTTCTTCGTCTATCCGGAATCTCCGGGCTTCTGGTGGCTGCGGCCCTGGCCCAGACGCCGCCCAGCTACACCATCACCACCATCGCCGGTAACGGTACCGCGGGTTACACCGGCGACGCCGGCAAGGCCACTGCGGCCGAGCTGAGCTTTCCCTTCGCCGCGGTTATCAACAGCGGGAACTTGTACATCGCCGATCAGAACAACAGCGCCGTACGCTACGTGGCGGCGTCCACCGGGATCATCACCACCGCTGCCGGAACCCCTCCCACGCCGGGTTACCTGGCCACCCAGGACGGCGGGAAAGCCGGCGCGGCGGAATTGAACTATCCTTCCGGCGTGGTGCTGGATTCCGGCGGCAACCTGTTCATTGGCGATACCCAGAACAACCTGGTCCGCAAGGTCACGCCGGCTGGCATCATCACCACGTACGCCGGCAACACGACCCAGGCCACCGGCGGCAACCCGTTCGGCGGCGACAACGGACCAGCCACCAGCGCGGAGATCTACCGTCCGGCCGGCTTGGCGGTAGATTCCGCCGGCAATCTGTATATCGCCGATACGAGCAACAATGCCATTCGCAAGGTCACAGCCTCCACGGGTGTGATAACGACCGTCGCCGGGACCACCACCGCCGGATATACCGGCGACAACGGCCCGGCCACGCACGCCACACTCAAGAATCCCGTAGCAGTGGCTCTGGATAGCTCCGGCAACCTTTATATTGCCGATAGCGGAAACTCCGTCATCCGCAAAGTTTCCACCGGCGGGACCATTACGACCGTGGCCGGCAACGGCACGGCGGGTTTTTCCGGCGACGGCAACAAGGCGTTCCCCTTGTCGGAGCTCAATAACCCCAAGGGAGTTGCCGTAGATTCCTCCGGTAACATCTTCATCTCCGACACCAACAACAGCCGGATTCGCATGGTTTCCACCAACGGCGTCATCACCACCATTGCGGGCACAGGCGGATTCGCGTGGGCCGGCGATGGCGGCCCGGCCCTCAGCGCGCAGCTTAATTTTCCGACCGGCGTTTCGGTGGACGCGCAGGGCAACATTTACGTCTGCGATGGTCACAACAACGTGGTCCGGCTGCTCACGCCGGCGAGCCAGAGCGGGGGCGGCCAGGTTCCCGCGGTCAGCGCGGGCGGCGTGGTGACGCTAGGCAATTTTGGTGGCTCCAGCGCGGCGGCGCCGGGTTCCTGGATCGAAATCTACGGCAACAACCTGGCGGCCGATACGCGCTCCTGGACGACGGCGGACTTTGCGAATGGCGGCCAGACTGCGCCGGTGTCGCTGGATCGCACTAACGTCACCGTCGCCAGCCAACAAGCGTACGTGTACTACATCAGCCCCAACCAGATCGATGTCCTGCTGCCCAGCCTGGGCCAGGGCACGTCGCAACTTACCGTAACTACGGCGGCGGGTACCAGCGCGGCTTACCCCCTGACCGTGAACACGAGCCAATTCGGAGTCTTTGCGCCACCGGCGCTGAAAGTGGGTGGCAAGCAGTATGTGGGCGCGGTTTTCAACGATGGCGCCACCTTCGTGATGCCTCCCAATTCCGTAGCCGGGTATCCGTCGCGGCAGGCGCATCCTGGTGAGATCATCACTATCTATGGTGTAGGGTTCGGCCCGGTGAATACGGGCACACAGCCCGGCACTATTGCGCCCGGCAACAGCAATCTCACCGGCACGGTGCAGGTGCTGTTCGGCAGTACGCCAGCGGTGGTCGGCTATAGCGGGCTCGCGCCGGGAACTTTCGGGCTGTACCAGTTCAACGTGACAGTGCCCGCGATCGCGAGCAGCGATCTGGTGCCCCTGACGATCACGCTGAACGGCGTACCGGGAACGCAGACGCTGTTTACGGCGGTGCAATAAGGGGTGACCGGCTGGAATCGCAAGGCCGATTCAGGCGAGATGCCGTGGACGGATACAACCACCTCGACGCGACAGGTTGGTTCCGCCTCGCCGCCGCGTTGTGGCCCGTGCCGTCCCTGGCCGGGTTACCCACACCACAAGGGCCTCATATAGGGGACTTCCACCCCCTGAATGCACATCACTACTCGACACACCAAGCTGAAGCTCATCCTACGAAGCATGCTACCCGCGAGGCGCCCGCGCGATCACGACAGTCGCGTCCTTCGGCAGCGCGCTACGGCCTTTCACCTTGATAAGAGCTTCGCAGTGTGGGAACGAGTTGTCCTTGGTCGCTGGCAGGTGCTTCAGAAGTCCCGCCACGGAGGGCTCGTCAGCCAGGAAATCCGCGCCCGCGTTGATGGCGCTGCCGCCCGTGCCGCCGATGATCAGGACGTTGCCGGTGCCACCCAAATTGGGTAACAGCGCAATGGAAAAGTACCCTTCGCGTCCGTCGCTGGGTCCCGAATTCTGGTAGCTCTGATTGCCATTCCAGCTATCCACGGGATAGTAGATGCTGTTGGCCTTATCGTACATCCACCGCAGGCCCAGCTTGGGCTCGAAGGGAGTTTGCCAGAGGTTGGAGCGGCTGCTGCCCAGCAGCACCGAATTGTCCGCCTTCAAGTCTCTGAAGGTGTAATCGCGTGCAAACCGCAGCACGGTATGGTGCTGGCCGGCGCCCGCCATCTGGAACAGCTTCCAGAGAAAACTCGCGCTGGCGTAACTGGATTGCCGGCGCAGCACGATGGCCGAATCCGCGTCGGCAATGCCGCGCAGATAGCTCCGGTCGAAATAATCGCTGAGCGTCAGGGTGCGGTCGGTGAGCTCCTGGTAGAGGCCCACGGCGGCATCGTCGAGAACGATATCGGTGGGGCGTGCGGGAGCGAAGATCTGGCTCCAGAACAGGCGGACCGTGGGCCGCGAGGCATCCGCCGTGACGGCGCCGGACCGCGAAGACCCGCGTACCAGAAGGTACACAGTCGAGCAGGCAAACAGCAATGCCACGAGCGAGAGGATCCACAAGCGACGGTCTGTCCGGGGCGCCGGTTCCACTTCCGGCAGCACTGGCAGGGGCGGCAGCACCACTTCATCGCGCTCGCGGAACACCGGCGCGTAATTGCCCTTGGGAATTTCCAAAATCAGCGTTTCAGTGGCGCCTTCCGCGGCGAAATACTGCTCCAGGCGCTTGCGGAGCATGGAGGCGTGCACGCGCACGATGTTGTCGCTGCCGGTATCATAATTCGCGGGCCGGCCGAAGACTTTGTGGCCGACTTCCTGCTCGTGGATTTCGCCTGCCTGGTCGTCCAGCACCCGGTCGGCCACGTATACCAGCAGGTCGCGCAGCCGCGCAGACCGGTTCACATACCGGCTGGCGGCCACACGCTCCACCAGCAACCGGCGCTCATCCGCGACCTTTACGCTGTGACCCTGAGACATGACCTGCCTAATTGGTGTCCATTATAGCGCCATGAAAGCGTCCGCTTAACCCCGGTCTTTACGTTAAAGCTGGCACATAAGCCAATGAAAAAGCGGACGATTCCATGCGGGTGCCGTTTGACAGTGAATTTACTTGCGATCTACTACGCATGCACCTAGCATGACTCTGAACCTGGAGCTGATATAGATGACGAAATTCCTGGCAGGCATTCTGGCGGTCTCCGCTCTGTTTGCGCAAGACGCGCCCTCGCGGCCCAAGGTCCTGGGCGTGGCCCACATGGCCGTTTACGTCAAGGATCTGGCCAAGACCCGCCAGTTCTACGAAGAGTTTCTGGGCTTTGGAGAGCCCTTCACCCTCCCTAAGAAGGACGGCACGGGCACCCGCATCGTCTTCATCAAGATCAACGACTACCAGTACATGGAAATCTTCAACGAGGCCGACCGCGGGGAAGGCCAGTTGAATCACATTTCGTTTTACACCGATGACGCCGACCGCATGTTTGCCTACCTGAAATCCAAAGGCGCGCCCATTCAGGGGAGCGCCGAAAAAGTCGGGAAGGGCCAAACCGGGAACAAAAACTTCAACGTCAAGGACCCGGATGGCCACATCGTCGAGATTGTCGAATATCAACCCGATAGCTGGACGGCTCGCGAGAAGGGCAAATTCATGCCGGCCAACCGCATTGCCGATCACATCATGCACGTAGGCGTTCTGTGCGGCGACCTGGACGCTTCCATGCAGTTCTACGGCGACATTCTGGGCTTCCGGGAATTCTGGCGCGGCAGCGGTTCCCCGCGCATGCTGAGTTGGGTCAACGTACGTCCCGCCGAGGGCCAGGATTACCTCGAGCTGATGCTGTACAACAGCCTGCCGGCGCCCGATGGGCGGGGCACCAAGAATCACGTTTCGCTCACGGTCCCGGACGCGGAGAAGGCGCTGGCGGAGTTGAAAAGGCGCGCCGCCAAGGGACTCTATACGCCGCCGGAAGGCAAGCCGATGGAAATCCAGGTGGGGGTTAACAAGAAGCGGCAGATCAACCTGTACGATCCGGACGGTACGCGTCTGGAACTGATGGAACCGAATACGATCGATGGCCAGCCGGCGCCCAACTCCACCGCGCCGGTGCCCCATCCGGCCAAGTAGTCTGCGGAGAAAGTCCGAGGAGGTCTTATGTATAAGAAGTTGGCTGCCCTGTTTGCAGCGTGTTTCGCCTTCGCCGGCCTGGTGGCCGCCCAGACGCCCACCGCGACGCTGGTGGGCCGTATCGTTGACTCTTCCAAGGCCGGCGTGGCCGGCGCCACTGTGCGGGTCCGCGATGTCAACACCAATGAAGTCCGCACCGTTCAGTCTCTCGCCGAGGGCGATTACACCGTCTCCAACCTGCCGCCGGGCACATACGAAGTGAGTATCGATAAGAGCGGCTTCAAGCAGATCCACGAGAGCAGCCTCGAATTGCAGGTGGACCAGACGGCCCGGCTGGACGCGCAATTGGAAGTGGGCGCCCTCTCGCAAGCCGTCGAAGTGGTGGCGTCTGTGCCGCTGCTGAATACCGAGAGTTTCTCACGCGGCGATGTGATCGCTCCGCGGGAAATCGCCGAGATGCCGCTGAACGGCCGCGATTTCAACGATCTCGCTTTCATCGTTCCCGGCGTGCAGCCCGCCGAGCAGGGCGGCAAGGGCTCGCCCTATGTGATCAACGGCGCCCGCGCCGACGCCAGCAATGTGGTGATCGACGGTCTGAACGATCAGAATCCGCGCGATGCCGGCGCGCAAGCCCGGCCGCCCCTGGATTCGCTGCAGGAGTTCAAGGTGCAGACCTCGGGATACTCCGCCGAGTACGGACGGCTGGCCGGGGGCGTGGTCAACATGGTGCTGAAAAGCGGGTCCAATCAACTGCATGGGTCGGTATTTGAATATGTCCGTAACGATATGTTCGATGCCCGCAACTTCTTCGACCAGGGTAAGAGCGAGTTGCGGCGCAACCAGTTCGGCGCCGGCCTGGGCGGTCCCGTAGTCATCCCCAAACTCTATGACGGCCACGACAAGACGTTCTACATGATGAGTTGGGAGAGCTTCCGCGGCATCGCCGGATCGAACAGCCTGGGTGTAGTGCCCACCGCCTTGGAACGCGCCGGCAATTTTTCGCAGTCCTACGATGCCACCGGTAAGCTGATCCTGATTAAGGACCCGCTGGCTTCCGGCTCGTGCACTGCTACCAATGCCAGCGCCTGTTTCCCCGGCAATATCATTCCTGCTTCGCGCTTCAGTTCCATCTCGCAACAGTTGATGCAGTATTATCCCCTTCCCAACCAAACTGGTGTGAATAACTACCTGGCCAACGATCCGACTCCCGACAGTTGGGACAGCTTCTTACTAAAGATGGACCAGAAGCTCGGTGACAGGGATAATCTCAGCGTCCGCGCCCTGGAGCGCTGGGAGGCTTCCAGCAATCCGTTTTCCGGCAGTTCGCTGGGCACTTTTGGCGCCACCACCAAGACCGGCCAGGCCCTCTATGGCATTTCGGAGACGCGCATCTTCAGCCCATCGACGGTCAACGAGTTTCGCATCGGGCTGACCCGCACGAAGGACGCCGAGACCAGCGCACACACGGGAACCAACTGGGCGGCGCAATATGGCATTCCCGGCACCACCACGGACGTCAACCTGGAGGGCTTTCCGAAGTTCAGCGTAACGGGCTTCGAAACCCTGGGCGACAGCACCACCAACCCCATCCGCTACGTAGTGAACAACTACAATCTGAACAATGTCTTTACCTGGAACAAGGGAAATCATTCCATCAAGATCGGTGGGGATGTGCTGCGCGTGCAGTATTATCAGCCTACTAACTCGAACTTCAACGGGACATTCACTTTTAACGCAAAGATGACCAATGACGGGATTGGTGATTTCCTGCTGGGCTTTCCCAGCAGCACCTCGCGCAAGATCGGCACGGTCACCAATCACATCTACGAAACGGAAATCGGAGCCTTCATTCAGGACGATTACAAGATACTGCCGAATCTGACCCTCAACCTGGGAGTGCGCTACGAAATCCAAAAGATGCCGTATGAAGAATACGGCCAGATGACCAGCTTCGATCCCTTGGTCGACAAGGTTCTGATGGCCGGTAATTCCACTGCGCCAAACTGGCAGGCGACCGTCGCCGGAGTCGGTCTCACTGGGTTTGTCGACCTGGCGAGCAACTATGGCGTGCCGAAGTCGCTGGTGAATACCAATTACGACAACATCGCGCCGCGCATTGGTTTGGCATGGCGGCCCTTCGGCGGGAACCGTACCGTGATTCCTTCGGCGGGAACCGTACCGTGATTCGAACCGGGTACGGCATTTTCTACACGGGGTCGCGCCTGAGCGCTATGCGCACCGACCTCACCGGCGGATTTCCGTTCGCGGTTTCCCAATCCTTTACCGGCTCGACGAGTAACCCCAACCTGGTGACACTGGCCAATCCTTTCCCGGCTTCGCTCGCCAAGGTGTCCGGCACCACCACCGCCAACGGCTGGGAATTGAACCCGCCATCGCCTTACCTGGAGAGTTGGAACTTCACCGTGGAGCGCGACTTGGGACAGGGCGTGGCTATCGAGGTAGGGTATAACGCATCGAAAGGCACCCATCTGGGGCGGAAATACGATGTCAACCAGGAGATCCGGGTGCCGGGCTCGACCACCAGGCCCTACGGCGGTTATGGCGACATCGAGTATTACACCTTCGGCGGCAATTCCAGCTACCAGGCCGGAACCGTCACCCTCCGCAAACGCTTCGAACACGGCTTGACCTTCCGCGCTAACTACACTTACGCCAAGTCGATCGACGATAATTCCGGGCTCAACTACGCGGGCAACGGCGGTTACCAGGGCGCGCAGGATTCGCAGGATTTGAACCTGGAGCGGGGTCTCTCCGATTTCGACATGCGCCACGTATTCAGCATGAATTTTGTATGGCGAGTGCCGTTCAAGCACAACATTCTGGCGCGCGGCGGGCAAGTGGCCGGAACCGGCGTAGCCTACAGCGGCCAGCCATTTACGCCGCAGTACTCGGGGCCCTCCATCGACTTGGGGCAGGCCACCCGCCCAGACCGCCTGGCCAGTGGAACGCTGCCGAATCCCTCGCCCAACCTGTGGTTCAACCTCGCGGCCTTTTCCTCCGTGCCGGATACCGCGTATCGTTGGGGCACATCGGGCAGAAATATTCTGGATGGCCCCGGCACCATCGCCATTAATTTATCGGTTTCCAGGGAGTTCCCGGTGCATGAGCGCAGCCGCTTCCAGTTGCGCTGGGAGACATTCAACGTGACCAATCACTCGAATCTGCAATTGCCGAACGATACGCTCGACAAGGCCAATGCCGGAACCATCACCAGCGCGGGGTCTGCCCGCGTGATGCAGATTGGCGCGAAGTATCAATTCTAGGACGCATATGAAGACCCTTCGATTTGCCACCATTAGCTTCGTGCTGACTACTGCCGCCTTTGCCCAGCAGGCGGCGCCGCCGTGCGCCGGACTTCCTCCCGGAAGGCATGCCCTGCTAGAGCGCCTCACCGCGCAGTTAAACCTCACTTGCGGCCAGCAACTCAAGATTGAACCGCTGCTGCACGACGAGGAATCCGTCACCAAGCCCCTGCTCAAGTTCACTTCCCTGTCGCAGGAAGAGCAGCAAGGCATCATGACCACCATCAAGCTGGCCGCGCGCCGGCAAGTGCGCACGCAATTGACTCCCGAACAGCAAAAGGGTATGGACGCCGAAGTGGAGAGCGTCAGCAAAGGCGGCAAGAAAAAAGGCGACGCCAAGAAAGTAGATGCCGCTCCCGGCCTGGAGGTGGAAGAATCGTTGAGCCAGGCGATTGTGGCCTATGCCGCGTTGACCCCCGCCGAAAAGAACGCCATGCTGTTGAAGGTGAAGCAGGCGGCTCGCAACGATAGCGCCCTGCAATTGACTCCGGCGCAGCAGAAGCAGTTGGACTCCGAAATTCAGGCGCTCAAGAAGTAGACGGCGTATGAGCATTTCACGACGCGAATTCATCGGAACTGCGGCGGCGGCCAGCATTGCCGCTGGTGCTCCGGCCGGCACCGGCAATACTAAGATTCCCACGCGCGTGTTGGGCAAAACCGGCGCGCGTGTCTCCATCCTGGCTTTCGGCGCCGGCAGCCGCTTTCTCCAATACAAGGAGGAAGACAAAGCCATCGAAGCGCTCACCCGGGCACTCGATATGGGGATCACCTACATCGATACCGCCGACGATTACGGCGAGGATCACCTATCCGAAAAGCGCGTCGGGATCGCCATCAAGGGGCGCCGCGACAAGATCTTCCTGGCTACGAAGCTGACCAATCGCGACGGCGCCGAGTCCCAGCGCATCGTGGAAGAGAGTCTGAAGGCGCTGCAGGTGGACCAACTGGACCTGCTGCACATCCACGCGCTCACCACCGCGGAGGACTTGGCGAAGATCGAGGCCAAGGGCGGTCCGCTCGACCAGATTCTCAAGCTGCGCGACCAGAAGGTGACCCGCTTCATCGGCATCACCTGTCATGCCGATCCGGCGGTGCTCAGGACGGCCCTGGAGCGCCACGATTTCGACTGCACCCAGATGGCGCTCAACGCCGGCACCGTCTCCATGCTCAACGGAGGCGGCAAGAGCGGCATGGTACCCGATCCCAGCGTCAAAACCTGCTTCGAAACCACGGCCTTGCCCGTGGCCCTCCGCAAGAAGATGGGGGTGCTGGCCATCAAGGCACTCGCTCAGGACGCGCTGGTGGGCCAGGCGCCCACAGAGAAACTGCTCTACTACACGCTCTCTCTGCCCGTCACCGCGGCGGTGGTCGGCATGCCCAAGCTGGAGCACATCGACGACAACGTACGCCTGGCCAAAGCCTTCAAGCGCCTCTCCGCCAGCGAGATGAAACAGATGTCCGGAGCCCTCTCGGCCAGGAACAAGCAAGCCCTCGATCGTTTCTTCCGGGACCACATTGATGGGTAACGCCGGCGGTCTCGCCGCCGGTGCGTTCACTCAAAAGAACAAGCGCATTTCGTTGGACGCGCGGAAGCCCAGCGATTCGTAAATGCTGCGCCCGTGTTCGCTGGCGTGCAGCGAGACGGAGCGAAAGCCCTGCTCGCGACACCAGGTGATCATCGCCTGCATCACCTGCCCGGCAATGCCAAGGCGGCGGAACTCCGGCACGGTATACACGTTGTGTACCCACACCCGACGGCTGGAGGGGTCAACCATACTGGGGATCCAAGGCACCAAGTGCAGAATGCCGCACCCTGCTGGCTGACCATCAGCCTCAGCGATCCAGACGAGGCATGTGCCATCGCGGAATCCCTCGCGCAGAAAGGCGGCGGCCGATTCCTCCATGTGATGCAGCGCGGCCTCATCGGTGGATCGCATTTCGCTGAGCATGGCGCGGCGAAAGCGCAGTACGTGGGGTAGGTCGTCTAGTGTAGCCGGGCGAATCACCCCCAGAGCTCCCGCTTTCCCATCTTGCGGACCATGCCGCTCAGAATGCGCTCAGTATAGTTGCCGAACGGCCGGTCGGTGGTGAGATAGGTCCAGGTGGCGCCGCGCTGGGAGGGGTCGATGCCGTTGGCCTCGGCCTCCGCCAGCCGTTCGGCGATGGCTGCGTCGAGCCCGTCTTCCAGGGCGCGATACATGGTGTCTACGCGTGTCAGGTACTCATGCAGCGGATCGCGGCTGCCCCAGGAATACCAATGCACGCCGGCGCGCAGTTCGGTGACGGCGGCCAGGTGATCGCTCCACAGGTCATCAATTGTGGTCAGGGAGACCAGTCGCTCCAGGCGCGGCAGGTCCGAAAGCAGGATCGCCTGGCGCCGCTCCTGGATGCGCTGGCGCTGGCCTTCGATCACAGCTTCATACTTCACCAGGAACTGGCGGATGTCCAGGTTTTGGCCTTCCACCAGGCGTTGGACGCCCTCCACGTCGTATTGATACTTGGGGTTATTGATGCCATGACGCACCAGCAGATCGTCTTGAAAAGAGATAAAGAAGCGTGACCGGCCGGGGTCGCCCTGGCGGCCCGCACGGCCGCGCAATTGATTATCGATGCGGCGGCTCTCGTGCCGGTTGGTGCCGATCACATAGAGGCCGCCCAGTTCGGCCACGCCCGGGCCCAGTTGGATATCGACGCCGCGGCCGGCCATATTGGTGGAAATGGTGACGGCGCCGCGCTGCCCGGCAAGCGCGACGATGCCGGCTTCCGCCTCTTCGTTGCGCGCATTCAGAACCGAATGCGGCACATCGCGGAGGAAGGCGCTGAGCCGCTCGGACTCCTCCACGCTGGCGGTCCCCACCAGGATGGGCTGGCCGGTGGCATGCACGGTACGGATCTCTTCGACGACCACCTGTTCCTTTTCGAGCCGCGTCTCATAGATCTCGTCCGGCTCGTCTCTGCGGATCACGGGACGGTGGGTGGGAATGACGTCCACCTCCAGTTGGTAGCAGGTGCGGAACTCCAGTTCCTGAGTGGCGGCGGTGCCGGTCATGCCGCAGATCTGAGGGTAGAGGGCCACCAGGTTCTGCAGGGTCATGGAGCCCAGCACACGCCCTTCACGGCGGAAGGGCACGCCTTCTTTGGCTTCGATGGCGGTGTGCAATCCCGCGGGCCAGCGGCGATCCTGCACGATGCGGCCTTTGAACTGGTCCACCGATTCGATCACGCCATCCTTGACCACGTAATCGACGTCCTTGTGCAGCAGGAAGTTGGCGTGGATGGCGTTGTGAATGGCGGTGTAGAGCGCGAGGTTCCGCTCCTCATAGAGGTTGCCGCAACCCAGGGCCGCTTCCAGATCGCGAATGCCCTTTTCGGCGAGGGAGATGTTGCGGCCGTATTCGTCCAGCCGGTAGTCCAGGCCGAGCAGGAAGTGGCGCACCACGGGGTCCACACGGCGTGCGATGATTTCCTCGTCCACCTCTCCGCCGGCGAGAATCAACGGGATGCGCGCTTCGTCAATGAGGATGGAATCCACTTCATCGATCACCGCGGCGTCAAAAGCGCGATGCGCCTGCTCGCCGGGAGTGAGAGCGATGCCATCACGCAGAAAGTCGAAGCCGATCTCGTTGGCGGTGGCGTAGGTGATGTCGCACCGGTAAGCGTTTCGGCGCTCGGCGGGCGACATAGTCTGCTGGATGCAGCCCACGGTAAAGCCCAGGAATTCGTAGATGCCGCCCATCCAGTGGGCATCGCGGCGGGCCAGGTAGTCGTTGACGGTCATCACGTGGACGCCCTTGCCGCCCCGCGCGTACCAGGCCACGGCAGGCGTGCAGGCCAGAGTCTTGCCTTCGCCGGTCTGCATCTCGGCGATGCGTCCGCGCGCCAGGGAGAGTGCGCCCTGCAACTGCACGTCAAACATCTCAAGCTGCACTACGCGGCGGGCCACCTCGGCCACCACGGCCATGGCCTCCAGCAGATCTTCGGTACGATGGAAGCGCTCGCGCAGGTCGCCATCGGCCAGGCTCGCGAACTCCGTGCGCCTCCGGTGGATGGCGGCGATCTGTCCTGAAACGGAAGGCCCGAGCCATGCGGGCAGTTTCACGGTGTCACCTGCGCCGCGCAGAAGTCGAACAGCAATTGCCATTCGGTGCGCTGCAGGTGCAGCGCTTTCCGCTCCAGTTCGGAGCCGGGAAGAGACCGCGCCCTGGCACAGAGCGCGATGAACGCCTGCGGGTCCCAGGTCCTTTCGACCGCCGCTTGCGCCAGCGCCGGAAAGATGGGGTGGATGCCTACCTGTCGAAACCAGTAAGCGGAATTTCCATCGTCGGGCTCCTGACGGTGCACCATGGCGTGCCAGTAGCTGCCCTCGGGAGTGTGGATGTCTTGCGCCGTTTCGTGAGCTTCGTTCCAGCAGGAAAAATAGAGATACAGGCCTGCCATGGCCGCTTCCGGCGCGCGCGCCTGGGGAAAGAGCAAGTTCGGCGCGGCGGCTTTCAGGAGGGCGCGCGCCTCCGCGCAGGAGCACTCGGCTGCGGCCAGCGGCATCAAGCGTTCGCCGGCGCCATCCAGCGCGAGGATCGCGGCCACTTCGCCACCGTAGGCGTTCGGATCGAAACTCATGCTTCCTCTACTGTATTAGAAGTTTCGGGAGGCGTTCTGTTAACACCCCAACGCAACCGGCGACAAGATCGCCGGCGTTACCATCGAAGAGTGACCACAGCTTTGGTGCTCTCCGCGGGCGGCATGTTTGCCGCTTGGGAGGTGGGCGTTTGGAAGGTCCTACGCACGCACATGCAGTTCGACATGGTATTGGGAGCTTCGGCGGGCGCCTGGATCGGCTGGGCCATTGCGGGCGGATGCACTCCCGAGGAGTTGGAACAAGAATGGCTGGACCCGCGCACCGCCGAACTGATGCGCATTGGCATCCACCGCTCCGGCATTCTGCGGCCCGACGGCATGCATCAAAAGGCCCGGGAGTTGTTCGCCCGTTATCGGCCGCGCATGCCATTCGGACTCACGGTGGTGGAGGTGCCGCGCTTCAAACCGCGGCTGGTTCGCGATTCGGACGTCACGTGGCAGCACCTGGCCGCCACAGCTTCCATTCCTCTATGTTTCCCGCCGGTGCCGATTCTGGGCCGCAGCTACGTGGATGGCGGCTTTCCCGGNNCTGACGACCCTGCCGTTCCGGCTTCTGCGCCACGTGGTCCCCTCGCGCAAGAGCAGCAGCGCGCTGGAAGTGATCAGACTGGAGCCTTCCGAGCCGCTGGGCTCCATGCACGACGCCGTATTCTGGTCCGCAGCGAATATCAGGAAGTGGATCGCACTGGGGGAGCGCGACGCGAATCAGACGGTGCATTCGATTACAATGTAGGGCTATGCCGCTTTATCGGATCTATCGCATGAAGGATTCGCCACGGCAGCAGTTCCGCTGGGCTCCTCACGTTTCCGGCTGCGCTTCGGCCAAGCCCAAAGATTACGAGCAGCGCGGCCAGATTGAGGCCGCGCACGAATACGACGCGTGGCGCCTTTTGCGCGAATCGGGACAGGCCCTGGAAGTGGGCGACCTGCTGGAGACCCAGGAAGGACGGTTGAGCATCTGCAAGTATGTCGGCTTCGAACCGGCACAGTGGGTGCTGCCAGAACCCAAACCCCACCTGGCCGAGCCGGAGCCA
>OKRF01000260.1 GCA_900290315.1 Candidatus Sulfopaludibacter sp. SbA3
CGTCCATTCCTCGCGCCCAAGATTGCTTCCAACTGCTGCGCAGCTTCACCATTTGGGTGAGAAGCGGTTTTCTTGCAGGCGCCTGCGTCTGCATGGGATGGCGATCCCCGGCGTTGGCAACTGCCGTTTTTTGGATCATGCGCGAAGCACATCCTTCCCCAACCCCCAGACCCCACCCCCAACCCCTGTCTTTTGTTAGAGCCCGGCTGCTGACTGTTCATTAGCCACCCCGACCCTTTATAATCGAACGAGACCGCAGCATGACTACCCTATGCGACTGTCCCGATAGCGGAATCGGTGAGTGGCGTTTCCGCCTCTTCGGCATCCCGGTGCGGGTCACAGTCTGGTTCTGGATTGCCATTCTCCTGATTGGCGGCGAGCAGCGGGCAGGCGCCGAGGGGATTTGGATCGCGGTCTGTTTCATCTCAATTCTGCTCCACGAATTCGGCCATGTGTGCGCCTTTCGACTTTTTAGAGAAAGAGCGGAGGTGGTCCTGTACGGCTTCGGTGGACTGGCGATTCCGCGCCAGGGTGTGTATGGTTCGTTCCCCCGCCTGGTGGTTGCCCTGGCGGGCCCATTCGCCGGCTTCTGCCTTGCCGGACTCACTCTGCTGGCGGCGAGCTACTCGGGCGCTCTCCTTCGTCTGGGGTTCGTCATGGTCCTTCCAAGACTGTTCGTCTATCCGCGCGTAGGTGGCTACTCCCACTGGTACATCCTGGCGAACGACCTGTTGTGGGTGAACTTCTACTGGGGTCTGGTAAACCTGCTGCCCATCTACCCATTGGACGGCGGACATGCTGCACTAGCCATCCTGGAGCAGGTGGACCCGCGGGAGGGCAGGCGAAGGGCCCTGATCCTCTCGGCGGCGCTGGCCGGCGCGGTGACGATGTTTGGGGTCCTGCAGCACAACTACTATCTGGCTTTGATGTTCGCTATCCTGGCAGTATCGAGTCTGCAGTTGCTCGATGGCTTGCGCGGCGGCATGCAGCAGTCCTATCGTTCGCCGCGCCGGTAAGTTGCGGGTGTCTTCCACATGAGTGCCGATACGCAAACCTCGGATCGCGAGTTCATTTTGAACCTGCGCACGGTGGTGGACGCTTACCTGGCGGCGGTGGACCGCTGGGAAGCGGCCTTCCATAAGCACTACCGGATGCCCGGCTGCGCCCAAAGAGTCAGCACCGACATGGCGGCGGAACAGCGGGAGTACGACCAGCGGCGCCGCGAATTGGAAGCGTTGCTGCCCAGAGCCCGGCGCCTGTGCCTGAAGCAGGATCGGCGCGATCCGTTCAGCGGCCTGGTGCGCGTGTCTCTGGGCAGGTTTGCCCCGCAGCAGCGGATCGATCCGGCCATCGGACGGGGAGAACGCAACGCCGTGTCGGTCTGTCTGATGGAGTTGTATGAGGCGTCGACCGAATTTCCGGCTGCGGATCCGTCGCAGGTGAAAGAACCCAGGCCTCGGCATCAAGGGCTCCTGGGGCGTGTGCTGGATTTTTTCTATTGAGTGAGCGGGAAGACTTCCTCGACTTCGATTTTCTACCTAATACTTCGGCTCCTGATGTCCGATAAGGTGAGTGTGCGGACAATCGTCCCAAATCCTGCACCACACGCCTACCAGAAAAGGAGCACCGCCCCAGATGGCAGGACAGATTAAGAAGATGATCGATCGGGTCATCGAGGAACGCGCCAAAGGAAATCCCACCATTCGAAGCACCACCGAAACGAAGCTGATTCTAAAGGGATTCAACCCCAGCCGCTTCGACGCAGGTTCACCTGACGACCCGGCCGTGATCGCCAAACTTCGCACCGTCGCTTTCGAGATGGGAGTAAACATCTAGATCCATATGCCTATGAAAACTGCTCATTCCACCAAAGACTTGCCGGACGCTGTGGCCGATCTGAAGCTGCAGTACGGAACTCGCCGGCCCCGCATCGTGGTTGTCTTCGGTTCTACGAAATACGATCCGGCAGCGCTGAGCCGCCAGATGCGGCAGGCCTTTCCACATTCCTGCGTGATCGGTTGTTCCACAGCGGGGGAAATAGACTGTGGCGAAATGCTCAGCGGATCGCTGGTAGCCCTGTTTCTGGATGACGAGATCGTGGAAGACGCGGCATCAGCCGTGGTTGAGAACCTCAGCTCCGGCGTGCAGATTGACGCCGCGTTCTCGCGCATGGCCCGCCACTTCGGCGCGGCCATCCCGTCGCTCGACATCAGCCGCCACGTGGGTCTGGTAATCACCGACGGCATGAGCGGCGCCGAAGAGCGCCTGCTGGAAACTCTGGGCGACCGTACCGATATGTTCTTTGTCGGCGGCTCCGCGGGCGACGACCTGAAATTCCAGAGTACCCACGTGCTGCACAACGGCGCGGCTCACACCAACGCCGCCGTGCTGCTGATCCTGCGCCTGAAGCGCGGATTCGACATCGTCAAGACGCAGAGCTTTCAACCCATCGGCAAAACACTGCTAGCCACCAAGGTCGACGAACCCAAGCGCACCGTGATCGAGTTTAACCACAAACCGGCGCTGGCAGCCTACGCGGAGGCCCTCGGGCTCACACAAGACGAGGCTTCGGCTCGTTTCTTCGAGCATCCCCTTGGGCTGATGGTGGGCTCAGAACCCTTCGTGCGCAGTCCCCAGCGTGCCGATGGCGGCAGCCTGGTGTTTTACTGCCAGATCAAAGAGGACACGGAGCTCGAAGTATTGCAAGCCACCGATATCGTGGCCGATACGCGCGCGGCGGTCGCCGCCAGTCAGGCTGCTGGCGCGATCCACGGACTGATTGACTTTCAATGCATTCTGCGGACTCTGCAGCTTCGCAATGAGAATCGTTGCCAGCAATATGGCGAGATCTTCCACGGCTTCCCTATGGCGGGCTTCAGCACCTATGGCGAGGCGTATCTGGGACACATGAATCAGACATCCACGATGCTGCTGTTCCGGTAGCTCT
>OKRF01000261.1:0-4767 GCA_900290315.1 Candidatus Sulfopaludibacter sp. SbA3
GCGGACCCCTTCCGGCCGGAGCCCAGGCATGATCCGGTGGGGTTTTTCGACCCTGTCTTCTTCCGGTCTACTGTGAAACCGCAATCGTCACGTCGCCCCGGCTGGTAATACCGTTCATCTGAATCTGCAGTGGGACGGCGTTGCCCGTGGGCGTGCCCGTCGCAATCACGATATTGATCTGGTAGACACCCACATAAGGACTGAGTCCGGAAAACACCACTTGGGCCGGCCACATAAGGACTGAGTCCGGAAAACACCACTTGGGCCGGCACATTGCCAACCAACACCGTTGGCGTCGTCAGCGTACGGCTCAGGACTCCCGCCGCCGGAATCCCGCCGCTGCTCACCGGGTGATCCACGGGGCCCAATCCCGTGGCCAGAATCACCAGCGTGGCCGGATCGCCAATCTTCGCCGGATGCGAGGGAAACGGCAGGCCCGCAGTTTCCAACGCGGCGATCGCGTAATCTGTGTTTCCGTAAGCTACCGCTTGTCCGGGTCCTGTCTGAAACGTAAAGATACCCGGCGCCGCAGGCGTGAGCGCTACGTTCACCGGTGCAGAGATGGCGCCGGTGTTGCGCGTCACCACCACGCGCGCCGTGCCCGATGTGTTTGGCGGTTGGAATGCCATCGCCTCCCACGGAATCTGCACGTTCAGTTGGTCCTGGCCCGACCCGTGGGTGGCACTGAGCATTGGAGCAAGGACGCCGTTGAAGGTAACACTTGTGCCGGAAAGTTGCGTGTCGAGTGGAATCGAGAGCGCCCCGGCACTCACTAACACCAGGTTGGATCCATAGATGGACACCAGCGAGCCCGGAGCTACCGGCTGCCCCGTTTTGTCTGAGCTAGCGGCGTTCAAGATCCCACCGGGCGACACTGTGGGAACCTGGGCAAGTAATGTAGAGCAGCATGCTGTGAACAAGAATGTGTTTACAAATAGCGAATGAAAAAGCGGCCTCATCGCTCGATTGTAGCGTAGCCCTTCACGCGTTCGGCGCGAAAACCGTGCGGGAACGAACGTGCTTGTCATTTAGCGAACGATTACCAATCCGCTAACGCCGCTTCCAGATCCGCAATCAAGTCGTCCGCATGCTCCAACCCGATCGAGCACCGCAGCAGATTCTGCGGCGTCTTGGTATCCGGACCCTCCACCGACGCCCGATGCTCAATCAAACTGTGCGCGCCCCCCAGACTGGTGGCGCGAATGAATAGCTCGCATCGCGCCGCCACGTCCATGGCGCGCGCGCGATCGCCCCGCACCTGGAACGAGAGCATGCCGCCGAATGCCGACATCTGCCGCGCCGCAATTTCATGCCCCGCATGGCCGCGCAGCCCCGGGTAGTGCACCTTCTCGACTTGCGGGTGCGCCGACAGCCAGCACGCCACCCGCATCGCGTTCTCCGAATGCGCCCGCACGCGATACGGCAGCGTATCGATGCCGCGATGCGTCAGCCAGCAATCGAAAGGCGACGGCACCCCGCCGCCGTAGCGCTGCGCCTTGCGTGCCCGTTCGAACAAATAGTTATCGTGCCGCGTGATCAGCACGCCGCCCACCACGTCGCTATGTCCGCTGATGTACTTGGTGGTGGAGTGCGCCACCATATCGATCCCGCACTCCAGAGGCTGCTGCAGCACCGGAGTCGCGAACGTGCCGTCGCACACCGTCATCACGTTCGGCCCGGCGTCGCGCGCAATCCCCGCGATGGCCGCCAGGTCCGTAATCTTCATCAGCGGATTCGATGGCGTCTCCACCCAGATCAGCCGTGTTTGGGGACGCAGCGCCGCGCGCACCACATCCGGCCGGCTCATGTCGATATAGTCCGTCGCGATCTGCGCCTTGGCGAACACGTCGCCGATCACTTTGCGCAGTCCCCAGTAGACATCGTCGGGCGCCAGGATGTGGTCACCCGGTTCCAGCCCCTGCACGATGGCGGTAGAGACGGCCAGCCCGGAAGCGAAGCACAGCGCCTCCTTGCCGCCTTCCAGGTCGGCCAGGCACAGCTCCAGGGTTTTGCGATTGGGGTTACTCTCGCGCGAATAGCTGTAGCCCAGCGGATACTCGCCTGTGGAACTCCGCTCGAAGGTGGTGGAAAGGTGAATGGGAGGTGTCACAGCGCCGGTTGCGGGGTCGATCCGGCGTCCCGCGTGGATGGCTCGGGTTTCGATTCTCATGACTGCCAGTGTATCCCGACGGGTGATATGCCCCACCCACCCCCGTTAACTGTCGAGTTTCGCCTCTTGTTTTCTTGTATTTAATCGTGGCAAGGGAATTGCTGTCTTCGCCGCATATGGCATACGTAATTACCGACACCTGTACCAAGGACGAACTGTGTGTGCAAGCCTGCCCGGTGGATTGCATCCATCCCAAGCAGGATGAAGGCAAATTCGCCGAAGCGCCCCAGCTCTACGTGAACCCCGACGATTGCATCGACTGCGGCGCATGCATTCCGGTCTGCCCGACCAACTCCATCTACACCCTGGAAGAGCTCCCGGCCGAGTTCGCCGCTTTCGCCGAACTCAACGCGAATCACTACAACTAAACGGGTAGGACAGACGATCGCAGTGTGTCGTCTGTCTTGCCTTCTCATTGCGCGGCGAGGGTCACAGAATACGCCCGCCACTCCAGAAACACGAGCTGAACCTGCGTAGTGCCGTTGGTCAGACCTTTCAATCTACTACAGCTTTGCGATCTTTTAACGCGTCGGACTTTCCTGCGATCAGGCACTTCCCTGCTATAGTGCTACTAGGTAACACCTAGGAGCACCCGCGATGCCGACGCATTCCACAACCAGCCTGAAGCTCGATAACGCCACGAAAGAACGGGTACAGCGGCTGGCCTCGGCGCGTCGCCGGTCTCCGCACTGGCTTATGCGCGAAGCCGTGGAGCAGTATGTAGAACGCGAGGAGAAGAGCGAGCAATTTCGGCAGGAGGCGCTTGCCGCGTGGGACGACTACCAAACGACCGGCTTGCATGCCACGGAGGGACGACTACCAAACGACCGGCTTGCATGCCACGGAGAAAGAAGCGGACACATGGCTGGCGAAATTGGAAGCGGGCAAGCGGTCCGCCATCCCTAAATGTCACGTCTAAACTGGTCCCGGCCGGCCTTGCAGGATGTGCCCGTCTCCATCAGTTTCTGGCGCCTAAGAGCAAGGACGCAGCACAGCGCGCCGTCAAGACCATTCGGCAGGGTGTGAAAGCGCTCAACAAGCACACGGAGATGGGCCGCCCGGTCGAGGATTTGCCAGCGGAGTTTCGCGAGTGGGTGATTGAATTCGGGCAGAGCGCTTACGTCGCCTGGTATCACTACGACGGGAAGCAGGTCGTGATTCTGGCCGTCCGCCACGGACGCGAAGCAGGATATTGATTGGCGCATCTGGGCCACCTCTTGAGATAATCGACGGGAGAGACGCCGAACGATTCAGATCACATGAGAGGTGCCGGAGGGGATCGCCGAGGCGCTGGCTTCGCGGTGGAAGCTTCTGCCTCGGGCGGCTCTCGATTAGCCTCGGGCTCGAAGCGTGTCGTTCACGTGCCCTCACTATCGCACAGCTTCGGCGCCTGCCAGCCGCCGCCCCGTTCTACGCTATCCTTAATTCTTAGCCCTCACCTGTAATGAAAAAACTTCTAGCCCTGAACCGCAGCGAAATCGCGATTCGCATTCTGCGCGCGGCCAATGAACTGGGCCTGCGCACGGTCGCCATCTACTCGCAGGAAGATCGCCTCGCCCTGCACCGCTTCAAGGCCGACGAAGCCTACCTCATCGGCGAAGGCAAAGGCCCCGTGGAAGCCTACCTCGATGTGGAAGGCATCGTCTCGCTCGCCGCCGAAAAGGGCGTCGACGCCATCCATCCCGGCTACGGCTTCCTCTCCGAAAATCCCGCCCTGCCCCGCGCCTGCGAGCGCGCCGGCATCACCTTCATCGGCCCCAGCGCCGGCCTCCTCGACCTCCTCGGCGATAAGACCGCCGCCCGCCGTCTCGCGCAAAAGGCCGGTGTCCGCGTTGTCCCCGGCACCCAGCAACCCGTCACCAACCCCAAGCAGGCCGCCAAAGTCGCAGGCGACATCGGATTCCCGCTCATCGTCAAAGCCGCATTCGGCGGCGGCGGACGCGGCATGCGCGTCGTCGACAGGCCCGCTGATTTCGACGGCCGCCTCGAAGAGGCCCGCCGCGAAGCCGCTGCCGCTTTCGGAAACGATGCCGTCTTCATCGAGCGCTTCGTGCGCCGCGCCCGCCACATCGAAGTCCAGATCCTGGGCGATCGCCACGGCAACATCCTGCACCTCTACGAGCGCGATTGTTCCGTGCAGCGCCGCCACCAGAAAGTGGTCGAGGTCGCCCCCGCCGTCGCGCTCGATTCCCGTGTCCGCGCCGAACTGCACGAAGCCGCCGTCTCTCTCGCCCGGTCCGCCGGCTACTACAACGCCGGCACCGTGGAATTCCTGGTGGACGCCGATTCCGGCGAGTGGTACTTCATCGAAGTCAACCCGCGCATCCAGGTGGAACACACCGTCACCGAGATGGTCACCGGCATCGACCTGGTGCGCTGCCAGATCCAGGTGGCACAGGGCCTCGACCTCCACGGCGCCGAAATGAATCTGCCCCCGCAGCACGCCATTCCCCTCTACGGGTACGCGCTGCAATGCCGCATCACCACCGAAGACCCGGCCAACAACTTCGTCCCCGATTACGGCCGCCTTTCGACTTACCGTTCGCCCGCCGGCTTCGGCATCCGTCTGGATGGCGGCTCTGCTTATGGCGGCGCGG
>OKRF01000261.1:4777-5095 GCA_900290315.1 Candidatus Sulfopaludibacter sp. SbA3
GCCCGCCGGCTTCGGCATCCGTCTGGATGGCGGCTCTGCTTATGGCGGCGCGGTGATCACGCCCTACTACGATTCGCTTCTGGTGAAGACCACCGCCTGGGGCCGCGAGTTCCGGCACGCGTGCCAGCGCATGGACCGCAGCCTGCGCGAATTCCGCGTGCGTGGCGTGAAGACCAACATCCCGTTCCTCGAGAACGTGGTCAATCATCCCGATTTCCAAGCCGGCAGCGTCACCACCCGCTGGCTGGAGGACACGCCCGAGCTCTTCAAGTTTGTGGCCCGCCGCGATCGCGCCACCAAGCTGCTGGCCTACCTGGC
>OKRF01000261.1:5105-5278 GCA_900290315.1 Candidatus Sulfopaludibacter sp. SbA3
GGGTTTGTGGCCCGCCGCGATCGCGCCACCAAGCTGCTGGCCTACCTGGCGGACACCATCGTGAACGGCAATCCCACCGTGGCTGGCAAGCCCGCGCCCAGGGAATTCCGCACGCCGCCTGTGCCGCACCACGATGCTTCGGCCCCGCCGCCTGGCACCCGCCAGTTACTGCA
>OKRF01000264.1 GCA_900290315.1 Candidatus Sulfopaludibacter sp. SbA3
CGGCGGAGGGAGCTACGACATCGTGGGACCGACGGGATCGTCCTTGGGGTACCCGGCCGTTGCGGCAAAAGCTGGTGACACGGTTGAACTTTTTGGCACTGGATTCGGGCCAACCAATCCTCCAGTGCCGGCCGGCCGGGCGTTTTCCTCTGCAGCGCCAACCGCTAACCCGGTGACACTCCACATCAACAATGTCAGTGTCACGACGAGTTTTACCGGTTTGTCCGGTGCTGGCCTTTATCAGCTCAACCTGACAGTTCCATCGGGCCTTGGTACCGGTGATGTTTCGCTGCAGGCGACCGTCGGCGGCGCACAGACTCCATCGGGTGTTGTCATTTCAGTGCAGTAGGATGTAAGGGCTGAAGAAGCCCGACCAAGGTGGAGGCGCGCTCCCGCAGCCCATAATTTGACACCACGAATAAATCAGCGTTAAAGATCGGAAATTCTCTAAACAAGACCGATAAGATCACTGAGGAGCGTAGTCCGTCCCATGATCCACGCGGGTTTTCGAAGCATCGTCCCGCGGTTGATCGCGACTGTTTTAGCGGAGAGGCGACTGGCCGCCGGTGGGACGACTCCCGCCACACAACACAGCATCTCCGACTGCGAGGTATACAACTGGCTCCCAATGCACTGACCGATACGTGTTCCAATACGAATCTGACGCAATCACGCGAGCCGCCAGGCAGGTGCAAACGGATACGGGATGGGTGAAGATGGCCGTTTCTTCCGCCGCAAAGGGCTCGCAAGGGGCGATGATCGCCCAGGTTGCCGGCCGACTGTCACGGCGATCAGGGAAGTTGCTGCAAAACCCGAACGGAGCGGGCCTGAGAGTCTGGTTTCAGACTGTGCCCGATAACCAGGCGATGGTCCGACGATTGTTACACGAGGAGGCCGATAAGAGGAGTTAGTGAAGATCGGTTTATCGTTCTGCGTCACAAATCGCAGAGGCGCCGGTTACTTACTGGCGGCATGGCTTACCGCAGGCACAATTGCCTTGTGCGTCCTGCTAGGCGGTTGCCTGGCGCCCCTCAGTGCTTCTGAGCGCTACGTATTCGATCCGATTGGCGGGGCACAAGGGCTAGGCGACATGACTGTCACCTCTTTGTGTGAAGACCGGGCGGGTTTCCTGTGGGTTGGCACGGCGAACGGCTTGTTCCGATATGACGGAGAACGGCTGCTGGCATTCTCGACCCGCGAGGGCCTTCCGGACCGATCCATCACCGCTCTTTATGAAGGCCCGGACGGAACCCTCTGGGTGGGTACGATGCATGGGCTCGCTTGGAGGTCAGGCATGCGTTTCGTGGCTTCCGACAATGAGGAGTTGCGACAATTCGTGTACTCCCAGGGGATCGGGACCTCTTCCAATGGGCGAGTCCTGCTGGCGACCCGCAAGGGTTTAGCGGAAGTAGCACCAGGGGTTGGCGGGAAAGGAATACGCATGAGCCCGCTTCCGCAACCTTCTTCTGTCAAGGGCCGCTCGGCGACCAGCATCTTCCAGGAATCCGAACATGCGCTCTGGTTCGGGTGTGCGATGTCCATCTGCCGCTCGGATGGAGCCGCCGTACAGATACTGGGCGAGGAATCCGGTGTGCCCCCGGATGTCTGGCAGTTCATCGTTCGGGACCGCAACGGGAATCTCTGGGTCCGAAGCCGGATTCGCCTGATCGAGCTACCGGCTGGAGCCAGCCGTTTCCAGACGATGAATCTGAGCGATGTGGGACCCATCAACTTCGGCGTCCCTACGCTGGCTTTCGACCGGGATGGTGCGTTGCTGGTGCCCACCAATACCGGGCTCGCCATACTGCGCAACCGCAGGTGGGTTCGAGTCGGACATCGGCAAGGGCTTCCGAGCAGCACCGTTACCGCGCTTTTGCAGGACCGCAAGGGGCTGGTATGGGTTGGCACAATCGCCGGATTAGCTCGCTGGGCAGGTTACGGTGAAGCGGAGAGCTACACAGAACTGGAAGGGTTGGCCGGCGATGGAATTCTCGCCCTGTTGGAGGACGCCGATGGCGGGTTGTGGGCCGGCACGGAAGGTGGTCTCAGCCACGGTGTCGCGGCGGCCGGCGGGCGCGAGTGGCGTCGCGAAGGGGAAACGGGTCTGGTCTGGGTGAACAATCTGGCTCTGGCGAAAGATGGCGCGATCTGGCTTGGCTCCGTAGAGCACCAGGCGGTGCGGTATCTGCCCAAGACCGGGAAGACGGAACGGCACGGACATTTCGACGGCGCGCCGTACCGCTTATTCATTGACTCTTCGGATCGGGTCTGGGTGACCACCAGCCACGGGCTGTACCGCGGGAGTGCGGGGAATCCGCAGCGCGGATTTGACCGGGTTGTACCGCCGGAAGCGAACGACCGCACAACGTTCACGTGGGTCACGGAGGATTCCCAGGGCGGTCTTTGGTTCGGCACTTTCAGCGGACTGTTCCGCCTTGTGGGCGAGAAGTGGTTTCACTATCGCAAAAAAGACGGCCTGTTCAGCGACCGGATCGGACACCTGACCGCAGCGCCGGACGGTGCGATTCTGGCGGCCAACTGGGACGGGCCGGGAATCGACACAATCCGCACCGACGGTGAACGATTGCGCGTAACCTTCCAAGATCCTACCCGGGAACTGGACGGAGACCGGGTCCTGTCCATCCATTCCGACCGCGCCGGACGGGAGTGGATCCTGACGGATCATGGGGTGGCTCTGCGGTCGGGGAGCACCTGGATTCGCATGGACCAGCCGGAAGGGTTGATTGCCAGCATGTGCACCACGCTGGTATCCGGGAGGGATGGTGGCGTGTGGGTGGGGACTGCGCGGGGTCTTACGCACTTTGGGCACCCGGCTACCCGAGCCACCGACACCGCGCCAGTTGTGACATTCGCGGAGATCCTTCTGGGCGGCCAGGCAGTTGACCCGTCACAGGCGCTGGTGGAATCCGTAAGTAAGCCGTTCGTGGCAAAACTGACGACGCTGAACTTTGCGCATGCAGCCGAAACCCGGTACCGCTATCGCGGTATGGGAAGAGACGATCAGTGGGTGGAGGCGCGGTTGGCGGAGGTGGGATTCGAAGATCCGCGGCCGGGGCGCCACCGGTTGGAGATTCAGGCACGCCGGCCGTCTTCGGCCTGGGGTCCCGTGGCAGTGTTGGATTTCGAGGTGGGAGCACGTTGGTACGAGTCTGCCTGGTTCAAAACCGGGCTGGCGGCGTTGCTGGGTTGCATGGCGCTGGCGGCGTGGAAGTGGCGAACCGCGCGATTTGCGGCCGCCCGCGCACAACTGGAACGGGCCATTAGCGACCGCACGGTGGAACTTCGCGAGGCCAACGTGCAGTTGCGGAACGAAATTACCGCGCGCGAGCTGGTGCGCCGGGAGAAAGAACGCCTGGAAGAGGAGCTGGCGCGGGCGAAGCGGATGGAGTCGATCGGCCGGCTGGCAGGCGGGGTAGCGCACGACTTCAACAACCTTCTCACCGTGATCAACGGGCATTGTGACCTTCTGCTCGCGAAGCTCGTAGCAGCCGACCCGATTCGCGCGTCGATTCAGGAAGTGCGTGCTGCGGGGCAGCGTGCTGCGGAATTGACACGAAGGTTGCTGGCTTTCAGCAGGAAGCAGTTACTGCAAATGAGGCCGGTTTCGCTGGCGGAAGTCGTGACCAGTCTCCAGGGCACGCTGCGCCGGTTGTTGCGCGAGGACATCGACCTGGCCGTCGATGTGGCGGACGATGTGGGACTGGTATTGGCAGATCGCGGACAGATCGAGCAGGTGCTGATTAATCTGGTGGTAAATTCACGCGATGCCATCGCCGGCGCGGGGCGGATCACGATCGGCGTTCGAACGGTTGAGGTGGAGGACCCCGGCAGGTATGGCGTGCGGGACATACAGCCGGGCCGGTATGCGCAAATATCCGTCGCCGACACGGGCACGGGAATGGACGAAGGTACGCTCGCCAATATCTTCGAGCCATTTTTCACTACTAAAGGCGTGGGGAAAGGGACGGGGCTGGGCCTGTCCATGGTGCATGGCGTCATCAAGCAGAGCGGCGGATCGATTTTGGTCGAGAGCAAGCCCGGGAAGGGCACACTCTTCCGAATCTACCTGCCGGAGCTGGCGGGAGAAGTGGGGTCGCAGGCGCCGGAGGAACCCGTGAGCCAACATCCTCGGGGACATGAGTCAATCCTGCTCGTGGAAGACCAACAGGACGTTCGCGAGTTGGCGGCTTTGATCCTCACCCAGGCCGGCTATGCGGTGACGGAACGGGAAAACGGCACGGCAGCCCTGGCGCTGCTGGAGACGCTGACGAATCTACCCGACCTGCTGGTGACGGACGTGGTGATGCCCGGCATGCGCGGCGCCGAACTGGCCCGGCGGGTGCGGGAGCGGTCGCCGGCAACCGCGGTGCTTTATGTTTCCGGCTACACACGCGACACCGCGGAACTCGGCGATGCCGGCGTGAATTACCTTTCGAAGCCGTTTACGGTTACGGAGTTGCTCAGCAAGGTGCGTGCGGCGTTGGACAGAGGGCCCCGTGGCCGAGCCGGCAAGGCGGAAAGCCCCTGACAGCCGCGGTTGCGCCCTGCGGAACAAAACAGCCGCGGTGATCGTGCCGAACATCGGGATTATCGGCATCGCCGGGGCGTTCGGCGGCCAGTGTCTCAAGACCGCTCAGATCACGGGCCTGCCGCGGTGTGGAGCAGGCCCATAAAAGCCGAGGATGCCGCAATCCTCAGGGCGGTGAAGAGGTCGCGCATGCCAACCCGGAGATGTTCGTAGTTGTGGTCCATCGGTGTGGGGTGGTTCGCTGTGATCTGGGGCTCGGGCCGCTGGCTGGCCGCAAGTAACGCCCGGATGACCTTTTCGCGGAGGACCAGCAACGCGGTCATTGCCGGCAGACCGGCCAGTTCCGGCTCATAGCGCCGTGAGGCGCCGATCTTGCGCACCATTTCCTTGCCGCGCAATTTCTTCAGATCTCAGGCGGCGCTCGGGCCGTCCCGGCCAGCGCACGCGCCAGATCAGCCTCCATAAAGAGCAGGTCCCCGAGGTGAAGCGTTGTCTGGCGAATTATCAGAAACTGAAGACGGCGATTGAGGAGATCTGCGAGCTCAACCAGCAGTTGCTGCGCGCCGAGCCTGGATGCGTCAGGCTGACCAAATATTGGAAGCCGAGAAACTGGTCAACATTGTCTATGAAGCGCTCGTGCGGCGACATCCCAAGAAGCCGCACGCGCGGACGGTTGGGAACACCCGCCGAGATTGTAATGCGCATGCTGCTTCTCAAGCACATCCGCAACTGGAGTTCCCGCGTGCTCGAGCGCGAAGTGCGGACCAACCTTTTGCATCGTGAGTTCACACTCCTATGCGCAGGCAAATGCGCGGGCCCGCCGGTCGAAGGTGAAAAGGAAAGAGAGAATCGAGTCCATGTATCGCAAACTGCTCGAAACCACAAGCCGCGTAATGCGACAGGCCAAGCGCGTCTCTGGCGAGATCGCCAGCGGCGTGAAGCGCTCCTCCGATGTTCTCAAAACAGACCGCCTTGGAGGGCCTGAAGCGCGGGATCGATAGCATGGTGACGTTGGGGAAATGGTCACCAGACCAAGGCGCGGGTTTTCG
>OKRF01000529.1 GCA_900290315.1 Candidatus Sulfopaludibacter sp. SbA3
TTCTGAACCGGCTCCATAAAGCCGTTCTCGGCATTGTACCCTTCAGGAGAACCCTGCATCATCTGTGCCCTTATACATTCAAACAGGGTCGAAAAACCGACCCAGCGGCGGGTAACGCCGGCGATCTTGTCGCCGGTACGGCTAGTGCAACCGCGGCGAAACCGCCGGCGCTACCAACCGCCGCTTTTTTCATCCCGTTTTGCGGGGCGGTCCGCCCCTAATTGACAGACGACAAAAAACGATCGTCTGTCCCACGGGGCTAACGAATTCTCATCCGGGCGTTGGCCCGCGGCGGCCACCTCCGGGCGATTGGGGGTGATTTTCGAGGGTGTTGGGGGGCCCGCTCGCGGGCAACGATAGGCATGAAAATGGGGGAACGCGTCGGGATTTCGCGAAGGGGCAAATTCGAGCCAGGCACGAAGATTCGCCAAAAGACGGCGAATTCGCCAAAAGACGGCGAATTTCGAGCCTGGCACGGATTTGCGGCGGACACACGGCTCGGGATTTCGAGCCTGGCACGGTTTTGCGGCGTGTGCTTCGGGCCCTTGAGTTTATTCATCGCTGCGTGTCGATGCCGATGGGAGAGCCGGTAACTACCATATCGACGCGCCGATTCTGCTGCCGGCCCTCGGCGGTGTCATTGGTTGCTACGGCGCCGGCTTTACCGAGCCCGAGCGCAGTCACGGTGTCGGACGGCACTCCCTGCGCCACCAGGTAGATCCGGACCGCATCGGCGCGCTCTTCGGACAATTTCTGATTGTAATCGTCGGTGCCGATGCTGTCCGTGTGCCCTTCCAGTTGGACCTTCAGACCCGGATACGCCAGCAGGATCCCGGAGACTTTGGCCAGCTTTTCGCGCGCGCCGGGCTTTAGGGTGTACTTGTTGAAATCGAAGAGCACGTCGTTGATGTTCACGATGAGGCCTCGCTGGGTCTCACGCGTTTCCAGAATCAGGTTCAACTGCTGGCGCAGGCGCTCGCGCAGGGCGGTCTTTTCGTTTTCCGCCTGCTGGCGCTGCTGCTCGGCCAGTTTTGCGGCTTCCTGGGCGCGCTGCGCGTCTGCCTGGGCCGCCTGCTGCTGGGCCAGGGCGGCGGCTCGGGCCGCATCCGCCACACTCCGTTCCTGGGCGGCTACCTGGGCCGCCTGCTGGGCCTCCATCTTCGCCTGTTGAGCGGCGCGCTGGTCTGCCTCCGCCTGCTCGCGCCGCTGTTGCTCCACCAGAGCCTGTTGCGCCGCCTCATCCGCCTTGGTCTTCTGGGCAGCCAGTTCTTCGGCGCGCATTTTGTGAATGGTGATGATGCGGGCATCCTCCGCCATCTGCGCCGCCTCGCGCGCATTGGTCTCCGATTCCTTGCGGAGCCTGCCATTCAGTAGATAGTCTTGCGCATTCTTCAAGTCGATCTGAGCCTTCTGAAAGGTATCCGCTGCATACCGGTCCGCTCCCGCGAGACGAGCAATTTCAATGGCATTCTGCGCCTCCGCCAGTTGCAGCGGCCCTTTCGGATCCACCCGGATGGGTGCATAGGCGGAACGGTTCAGAACGTACTCGCCGCGCTGTAGCAACTCGTATTTCGCGTCCACCTGCTCGATGGTGCCGGCGGTATCGTTGCGCAGGAAGTTCTCCGCCACCACCACGTCGCTCGGCTGTGTCACGGCGAAGTACGGTTCAGCCGTCACAATCAGGCCGAAGGTTTGCAGATCCGTGGTGGAGAGCAGCTTGGCGTGGTCGCCCTGCAGCACCACTTCCCCTAGGTTCATCGCGCGCCCTTCGGGAGTGATGCCCCACAACACGTAAGTCATATACTCCGGTCCGTATTGGCTGGCCGGTGTCATGTGGTTGAGGGTAGTATCGATCTTGGTGGAGCCCATCTGGCTCGACACGCTGGCCTCGCCGCGCGCGGCCGGCATCAGCTCGGTGCCGCGGAAATCGATGTGCGTGGTGCCGGTGCGATGGTGATAATTTACCGCCTTGGTGGTACGTGAGACCACAGTTACGCGATAAATCGGCATAGACTGCCCGTTCTCGGGGACCTGCGCCGCCAAGGTCCCCGCCATCAACAACATCAAACCTGGAAGTTTCATCTATTCCTCCCAGGGAGTGATGGAGCAAATCCCTTGCCGATGTGAAGCGCCCCTCAGTTTACCGAAATGCGGGGGCAGGCGACGTCGGCGAACACATTCGTACCGTTCCAGATGGCGACCGCATAATGAAACTGGCCCTTCACGTTTTGGATGGTATAAGAACCGGTCTCGGAGACACCCGAGATGAGCTGGCTGTTGATTTCAACCGCTTCGAAGGGCGTCTGGTCTTTGAACACTACCACGAACGGGTGTTGGCAGGTCCAGCGAACCATGTCGCCGGCTTGGACGCGGAGCAGTGCCGGTCTGTATACGATGTTGCCGAAGCTGCCGCCGGTAGGCACCAGGCCCGGCGGATCGAGCTCGATGTGGATGGTGTAGAAGATCATTCTCTCGTTCTCCTTGTTTTAATGAGTTGGGTTCCCAGCGCCCACGAGCCGCACATAACCCGGATCCTGACGAAGTCTCTGGAGCGGCGGAGCCTTACTGAATTCGTTGGAAGTATAGCCGGCCTTCAGGGCGGCCTGCACGGCGCGCAGGGCACGATCGCGCTGTCCGGCCTGCTCGTAGACCAGCGCCGCGTGGAATTGAACATCGCCATCGAAAGGCGCCAGTTGGATGGCTTTGCCGATCTCTGAGATCGCCTCTTTGCGGCGGCCCATGGCCGCCCACCAGGTGGCAACTTGCGAATGCAGCTCGCCATCGCGGGGATTGACAGTGATCTCCCGCTGGATCAGCTCGATGGCATGCCGATAGGTGTCGGGCGCCTTGGCCGCAAGCCCGGGGTCCCAGCGATAAGAATCGGCCAGGTTGCCCCAGAATTCAGAATTCGCCGGAGCCAGATCGATCGCCTTCTGGAACTGAACGGCCGCCTGAGCATAGTTCCCATCATAGTAATAGAGATAGCCGAGATTGTCGTGATCGTCGCTGGTCGGCCCAAGGGAAAGCGACTTTTGGAACTGCTCAATGGCATCCTTAGTGCGGCCCATCTTCACATAAGTGCCGCCCAGGTTGCTGTAGGCCTTAGCGCTATCGGGCGTGAGGCGGATCACCTCGCGGAAGCACTGCTCAGCTTTTTCGAATCGGCCGGTGATGAAATAGAAAACGCCAAGCTGTTTCACGCTCCACCAGTCGTCGTGGCGCAACTCGATGGCCCGCTGATATGTGGCCTCCGCTTGGGCGGGACGGTTCATGGCGCGGTATGTGCCCGCCAGTTCGCGGTAAGCGTCGGCGTTCAGAGGATCGAGCTTGAGGGCCGCATGGAATTCCTTTTCGGCCCGCTTGCTTTCGCCCTTAGCGGCTTGGATCATGCCCATGGTGACGTGAGCGGCGGGCAGTTGATCGTTGAGAGCCAGTGCGCGCGAACTGTTTTCGAGGGCGTCGTCAATCAGTTTAGGATCTTTGAGCAGATCGTACTGGCGCTTGAAGGCTTCGGCCAGGCCCGAAAAGGCCAGAGCGAACCGCGGGTCGCGGGCAACCGATTTCCGGAATGCGCCGATCGCCTTGCCGATGTTATCCGGTTGATCGTAACGATACAGGTAGCCGGCTCCCTCGACATACGACGGATAGGCGGCGGGAACAGCCGTGTTAGTCGCCTTGAGTGACTGCGCCGCCTCCGGTTGGAGGTCCAGTTCCAACATGCCGGCGATCTTTGCGACCACCTGTTCCTGCACGTCGACCAGATCCGCCAGATCGGTCCGGATGGTCTCGGCACGCAACTGGGTCACGGTGTGAGCGTCTGAGAGGCTCATCATCACCTGTATCCCATCGGCGCCCAGGCGCTGCACGCTGCCGGTAATTGCCAGATTCGCTCCGAACGTAATGCCGGCCTGACGTACGCTCGTGACGTCATCCTTGCGTACGTCGGCGGCGGGCACCACCAGCAGGCTGCCGTGGAATCGCTCCAGCCGGGTGATGGCGTTGCTCACCTCTTCGAACAGGCCATCGCACAGAGCTTGATTGGAGGGGTCACCGCCGATGTTGGTGAATCGCAGGACGGCCACCCGTTTCTCGGACGGAATATGCGGCGGAAATATCCTGGCCGCCACGCGATGCCGCGCACCGGGCACAGCGACTCCGGCCAGCAGGCCCAGGAGCAGGGCGGCCGCAACTAGCAGCCACCAGCGCTGCTTCCGCCGCGGCGAAGTTTCCAGCGTCACCGTCTCCGCGGAAGAATGTGGCGCATCCGATTCCATCCCGGCGTTGAAGGCGCGGAGATCGGCCAAGACTTCTTTTGCCGTCTGGTAACGGCGAGCCGGGTCTTTCTCCAACATTCGGGAAACGATGGACTGCAGCCGATCCGGCACGTCCTCGCGAAACTGCCGCAGCGCCGGCGCCGGCGTATACGCGATGTCGTGCAGCACCGCGGGAGTATCGGTGCTGTGGAATGGCACCTGCCCCGCGATCAGTTCGAACAGCAGAACGCCCAGGGAGAAGATATCCGAGCGCTCGTCCACCTCCTGCCCGCGAGCCTGTTCCGGCGACATGTAAACGGGCGTTCCCATAGCGTGACCGCTCACCGTTTCCAGTTCGGATGCAGCACCTGCGTTCCTGCTGGCCGCGATCTTGGCCAGGCCGAAGTCGGCGATTTTGATCTGGCCGTCCTCCGTGAACAATACGTTGGAGGACTTGATGTCGCGATGGACAATGGCGTGCTGGTGGGCGTGACTGAGACCCTCGGCGATCTGGATGGCCCATTCCACGCATCGGTGCAGGGATGGCAGGTCTCCCAGGGATTTGCGCGCCAGCAGCTTTTGCCGCAGGGTGCCTCCGGGCAGATACTCGAGGACCAGGAACATCAGATCGCCCGTGTCTTCGATTCCGTAAATGGTGGCGATCCGCGGATGGTTCAGGGTGGAGATGGCTCGCGCCTCTTTGCGGAAGCGCGCGATTCTGTCGGGGGAACTTACTAATTCGGGGGATAGGAACTTGAGGGCAACATAGCGTCCCAGGTCAGTGTCCCTGGCCTGATACACCACTCCCATTCCGCCCTCGCCCAACTTTCGGACAATTTCGTAGTGGGATACGCTATGCGTTTTAGCCGGTGAGGCCACGGCGTCCTCTCTGGTGGCATGTTCTGTTTCGTGCCCAATAAATTGTGATCAGTGTAGCCCAAGCGTATCTTCTTTTTATAGAACTAACTCGGCATAGATCCAACAGTTTAGGCCTGTCCCTATCAGGTTGCCAGTACTTCTAGTAAGTGAGAGCTATCCGCGGGGGGCTAGAGCCAGCCTTTTTGGCGCGCGATGCGTGCCGCTTCGGTGCGATTGGATGCGCCCAGTTTGCTGATAGCCTCGGAGAGATAATTCCGCACGGTGCCTTCGGAGAGATTCAGCCGGCCGGCGATCTCCGCGCTGGCCGCTCCTTCGCCGGCATAGCGGAGCACCTGGCGCTCGCGATCCGTGAGCGGGTCGGATTCATCGGTCCAGGCTTCGGCAGCCAATTCCGGATCGATCACCCGCGCCCCGGCGCGAATGCGGCGCACCGCCGCGGCCAGAGTGGTGGAAGGCGCATCCTTCAGCAGGTATCCGGAAACTCCCGCATCGAGAGCCCGCCTCAGATATCCGGCGCGGGCGAAGGTGGTAAGAATGATCACCTTCACGGGCAAGCGGCGGCGCTTGATCTCGCTTGCCAGTTCCAGTCCGGTCAGTTCCGGCATTTCGATATCGGTGAGCAGCACGTCGGGCGGAGCAGCCAACACCAGGTCCAACGCGGCGCGGCCATCCTGCGCCTGCCCGACCACCTCGATATCGTCTTCCATTCCCAGGAGGGCGGCCAGCGCGCCGCGCACCATGGCCTGGTCTTCGGCCACGATTACGCGAATCTTCATACCGGCACCCGGATACGCAGGCGCGTGCCGCGCGAACCATCGCTCTCTAAAGCGCCGCCCAGGGCTTCCACTCGCTGGCGCATGCCACTGAGCCCGTTGCCTTCCACTAATGCTCCGCCGCGCCCGTTATCGGCGATTTCCATCTCGCAGAAGGCTCCGTTCTGTTGCAGCGAAAGGCGGCACACGGTGGCCTGCGCGTGCCGCACCACGTTCGTTACCGCCTCCCGCAGAGACAGGGCGAAGACACTCTCCTGCAACGGCGACAGTTCCGGCGGAGACACGGAGGCTTCCAGGTGGACACCCGCAGTCTCCAGCGCCTGCTGCGCCTCCCGCAGTTCGCTGGCCAGGCCCGCCGACCGGTACCCGCGGACCGCGCTGCGCACCTGCGACAGGGCCTCGCGCGAGATCCGTTCCACGTCGCGAATCTCCAGGGCGGCCCGGCCGGGATCCTTTTCCGCCAGGCGCGAAGCCAGTTCGCTCTTGAGAATGATCACCGAAAGAGTGTGGCCCAGCAGGTCGTGAAGGTCGCGCGCGATGCGTTCCCGTTCCGCCATCTTGGCCATGCGCTCGGTCTCTTCCTGAGCGCGCAGCAGTTTCTCGGTCAGGCGTTTGCTGTGATGCTGCTGGATGACCACGGAGCCGATCAGGGCGGTGAACACAACCGCCGGGATCCACATGAATGCCTGCCATTGGAGCAGCCATGTTTCCACTCCGATCAGCACCAGTATGCCGCCCAGGTACTTGTAGGCCGTTAGCGCTTCGAAGGCCTTGCCGAGATAGCTGGCGCCATACACAAAGAAGACCGACGCCGCCGGATTGATGTGGCCCAGCGCGCTGCCCAGCACCACAAATGCCCCGACAACCCAGAGTGCACGCCTGCCGCGCAGCCAGTAGCCCCAGAAGTACAGCGGGAGCGCAATCGCAACGGAGCCCGTGGAGATGGCGCGCTCCCACGCTGTGGCGGGTACTATGAACGGCACCGAAGCGTAGTAGAGCAGGTAGATCAGGTAGCCGTACGGAGTCCAATCCTGGTCTTTGGGTAGCAGCCTCATACGTCTCACCGTTAGGATAGCCCCTTAGCCGTACATCTTCTCCCGCCCGCGGGATTCTCCCAGCCAGGCGATGCCGCCGAAGATCATGGTGAACGCCGCCAGCGCCTCCACGTGCGACCACACCGAGCCTTCCACCGGTGGGCGCAGAACCGCGAGTGCGATCTGGGCAAAGTGGTACGAGGGCAGCCAGTGCGCCACCTGCTGCATCGTCCTAGGCAGGAACATCAGGGGAATCCAGAGTCCGCTGCAGAATCCCAGTGGCATGTAGATGATGTTCACGGTGGGGGACGCCGAGTTCGGGCCCGAGAAGTTGCCGATGGCCAGCCCCAATGCGCAGAATGGCACCGCCCCGGCCACCAAAGTGCCGCCCAGGGTGAGCCATTGCAGCAGCGGCATTCTCACGCCGCCAAACGCCGCGCCCAGCGTAAAGAGCAGCCCTACCACGATGGCGCTGAAGGCCATGGACACCGCACCTTTGGCGAGGAAGTATGCCGCCGGAGGCATGGGGCTGGCGCGCTTCAATTGCAGCCATCCCAACCCGCGCTCCACCGCGACCCCTACGCCGAAAGCATACAGCGTGGCGCCCATCACCGCGAAAGCGCCGTAGGTGGCCAGCAGGTAGCGCGCAGTCGGCAGGGTCTCCAACGTGCCCTTCATCGCCATCGCCAGGCCGAAGAAGCAGTAGAACATCAATGGAAACAGGATCGTGAACACTACGTAAGCCCGCATGCGGGCCAGTTTCAGAAATTCGTACTTCGCTTCCAGATNNAATTCGGTCTCTTTCATGATGGTGAGGAACGCGTCTTCCAGGCCGCTCGAAGAGCCTCGTTCCTTGATTTCCGCGGGCGTGCCTTCGGCTACAATCCGGCCCTGATTGATCACGGCGATGCGGTTGGCGAGGGCGTCGGCCTCATCCAGGTAATGGGTGGTGAGCAGAACGCTGCCGCCGCGCGCGACGAAGCCGCGGATGCGCGTCCACAGGGCGCGCCGCGCTTCCACGTCCAGGCCCACGGTGGGCTCGTCCAGCACCAGCAGGTCGGGATTTCCGCAGATTGCCAGGGCGAACAGCAAGCGCTGCTTCTGGCCGCCGGAGAGTTCGCCGAACTGGCGATTCTCCACGCCCTGCAGGCCGGCCGCGGCGATGGTCTCGGCAATGGGCAGTGGCTTCTCGTAGTAACTGGAAAACAGCTCGATATGCTCCCTGACTTTGAGCGTCTCGGGGACTTTAGCCACTTGCAGCACCGCGCCGCGCCGCAAGCGCGCTTCCCGGCTTCCCGGATGGCAGCCGAACACGGTGGCCTCGCCGGCGTCCTGCGCCGCCAGGCCCAGCAGGATGCGCACCGCCGTGGTTTTTCCCGCGCCATTCGGCCCCAACAGAGCTAGCAGTTCGCCGCGCTCCAGCGTCAAATCGATTCCGCGGAGTGCCGCCACCGCACCGTAATGTTTGGTGACTCCCCGCAATTCCGCAACAGGCATATTGACCTCCTACGCCATACTGCGGCAATCGCGGAAAGCCCACCAGTGGAGTTTGTCAGCGGCCCGGTATGACAGTTGTCACGTGTGCCAATGCTCCGTGGGGTTGTGAAAATGAGCTTTTGTCGCAAGGGCGCAAAGACGCAAAGGCGCAAAGAACAACAAAGAGATGTTTTCTTTGCGCCCTTGGCGGCTTTGCGGCTTGGCGAGAGATGGAGGCTGCCAGGTGGAAGCGGCGGAAGCGGTCTGTGCCAAAGTCAACGTGATCGCAAGGTGCTACCTCAAGCCGTGCCCGCTCATTGGCGAGTGCTCGCCCTGCTGGCGCTTGCCGGTGTGAACGGCGCTTTCGCCCAGGCTCCGGCGAAGTTCGTTACCTTGGGTCTCGTCGCTCTGGATGCTCACGGCAAAGCCGTCCGCGATCTGCAACCGAGCCAGGTCCGGCTCTTCGATCATTCTCGACAACCCGCACCAGGCACAGGATCCCGCACCATCGACATCAGGCTGAAGAATGACGGTTATATTATTCCCTGCGCTTATGCCGGGCAGGGCGCCGCCGTCCATCGAATCGCGCTCCGTCCTCAAGGGGGGCGGAACCCTGGTTTTCCCGGCGCGCCAGTCGAAATACGTTCTTCGCGTTCTTTGCGGCTTGGCGCAAGATTTTGATTGTGCCTCCGAGTCCCCTACTCCGCCTTATCGTCGTAGTGCATGGCGCCGGCCATGTTGCCGTCGGGGTCCTGGAAAAAGAACAGGCGTCCGATGCCGGCCAGGGTGCAAATCGGCATGATGATGGTGCCGCCATTGGCCACCACGGCTTCCGCCGCGGCGTGAATATCGTCCACCGAGATGGTGCACTCGAAGCCGTTGGTGCGCAGGCCCGGAACCAGCGCCCGGCGCTGCTGCAGCGACCCGCGAATGGGTACGGCCATGGGCGCCGATTCGGTATCGATCATGTAGAACCCGGGAGGGCCCCAGGCCTGAAAGCGCCATCCGAACACGTTCTCGTAAAAGCGGCGGGCACGCGGAAGATCCTCGGCATTGATCGCGAAATGAGCTACCTGGGACATGGTTGGTGGTTCCTTTCTTTGAGGATTCTACCCGCTGCACGCTCTTGCCAGCAATGCGCTATCTTGCCAATATATGTCGAATTCCCGCCACCCGGACAGCGGCGTGGCCGTGCGCAGTTTCGGCGTCACTTTTCCCGATGCGCAGGCGCTAGGCTCGCATCACCGCATCCCTCCGCCGGCACGCGACTGGCACCAGTTGATCTATGCCACGCGCGGCGCCGTCACCGTGCGAACCGCGACATGCGCCTGGATGGTACCGCCGCATCGCGGAGTCTGGATTCCGGCGGGTTTCGACTACCGGCTGGAAATGAGCGGCGTGGTGGCGCTGCGCACCCTCTACATAACCGCGCGTCCCAAAGCAGGCAAGCTGTTCGGCGGCGCCGAGCAGACGTGCTGCGTGGTCAACGTGTCGCCACTGTTGCGCGAGTTGATTCTGCGCATCGTCCACCTGGGGGCGCTGGACGCGGGGATTCCCCGGCAGCGCCGCCTCATCGGCGTGCTGTTCGATGAGTTGCACGAATTGACCGCCGTCCCGCTGCAATTGCCGATGCCGCAGGATGGCCGCGCGGCGCAGTTCGCCGCCCTCGCCGCGGCCGATCCCGGCGGAAAAATGCCGGTGGCGAAAATGCTGCGCAAATGCGCCGCCAGCCGGCGCACCATGGAGCGCCTGTTCCACAGCGAGACCGCCATGAGCCTGGGCCAATGGCTGCGCCGGCAAAAGCTCCTGCACGCCCTGCGGCGCCTGGCCGCTGGCGAGAGCGTCAACGCCATCGCCCTGGAACTGGGCTACAACAGTCCCAGCGCGTTCATCGCCATGTTCAAGCGGGAACTGGGGCAGACTCCCACGCGCTATTTCGAGTGAATCCCGTTAGACTACGCGTATGGCACGTCTCCGACTCATTGCCCTGATTCTCTTGGCCGCCACTCTGGCGTCCGCTCAGTGGCCCGTTCCGAAGACTGGACAGGGCCGCCACTCTGGCGTCCGCTCAGTGGCCCGTTCCGAAGACTGGACAGGAAGCCTACGACTACGCCAACGCCCGGCGCAACGAAGCCAGGGACCTTTGGAAGAAGAAGGACGCCGCCGGAATCGACCTGCTGACCAAGACTCTGGCATATCTCGATCAGCCATTGGTCCGCGACCTATCCCTGGGTAACCGCTATCTGGCCGCGCGCCGCCTCAACATCCATCTGGATCTCGCTCAGGCCTATGTGCTGCAGGGCCAGACAGACAAAGCGCTCGACTATTTGCGGAAGGTAATCGCCGAGGCGCCGTCTCCCCAGATCGCCGACTACTGCGATCACGAGAGCGACTTCGATGTTCTGCGCGACAATCCCGAATATCGCCGCATTCTTTCGGGCGCTCGCGCCTTCCAGTCCTTCTGGGAATCCCCCGCGCTCAATACTCCCTATCGCGAGAATCTGGAGGACGCCGAAAAACTGGCCGGCCTTTCGAAGTTCTGGTCCGAGGTCAAATACAACTTCGGCTTTCCGGAGAAGTTAGTGACGCTCCACTGGGATCAGTTATACATGGACTGGATTCCGCGCGTGCTGGCCACCAGGTCCACCACCGACTACTACCGCGAGCTCATGCTGCTCTGCGCCCGTCTGGGCGACGGCCACACCAACGTCTACGCGCCATCGCAATCCAACATGAGCGCCAAACCGCCGCTGCGCACGGGGCTGGTTGAAGGGCGGGTCCTGATACTGGAGGTGGGCAGTCCCGCGCTGGAAGCGCAGGGCGTGCGCGCCGGCATGGAAATCGCCGCGGTGGATGGCGAGCCCACACTGGCTTATGCGCGCCGCGAGGTGGAACCGTACCAAAGCGCCGCCACACNNAACAAGCCGGTGCGCTTGACGTTGCGCGATGCGGCGGGTAAGCAGAGTGAGGTGGAAGTGCGCCGCAGCGGCTACTCCGGCGGGCGAACTACGCCCGGCTTCGAGTGGCGCCTGCTCTCCGGCAACGTCGCCTACGTGGCTCTCAACAGCTTCGAGAGCGACCAGATCCTGAACCAGTGGAGGCGCGCCTTTCCGGAGATCTCCAAGGCATCCGCGCTCATTCTGGACGTGCGCAGCAACGGAGGCGGCAACAGCGGCATCGGCGACGAAATTCTGCGCGATCTGGTGGCCGCGCCGTTCCCCGGTTTGCGTGTACGCATGCGCCGATACAATCCCACCGAGCGGGCGGGCGGCTTGCTGATGGATTTCCAAGACGTGCCCGCGGACCAATACTCGCCGCACCCCAACGCCTATAGCTCAAAGCCCGCTCTCGTTCTGGCCGGCCCGGCTACGTTTTCCGCCGCGGAAGATTTCCTGGTCGTTTGGAAGAACAGCGGCCGCGGGAAGATCATCGGTGAACCCAGCGCCGGCAGCACCGGCCAACCCCTCTCTTTCGGCCTCCCCGGCGGCGGCACGGCGCGTGTCTGCACCAAGAAGGATATGTTCCCGGATGGCACCGAATGGGTCGGCAAGGGCATCGATCCTGACATCCTGGTTCGCCCCGCCCTGGCGGACGTTCAGGCGGGCAAAGACACCGTGCTGAATCGCGCATTGGAGTATCTGGCCAGTGTAAAGTAAGCCAGTATGGACGGCCCGCTGAGCGACCTCGCTAAGTACACTCTCTTGGTGGTGGGGGCGCTGTTTCCCATTGTCAACCCCATCGGAAACACGCCCATTTTCCTTTCGATGACCCGCGGGCTGTCCGGGAAGGGAAGAATCGCGCTGGCCCGCATGATCGCGCTCAACGGGCTGGCGCTGATCCTGGTCTCTATCTTCATTGGCACCCACATCCTGGCGTTTTTCGGTATCTCGCTACCAGTGGTGCAGGTAGGCGGCGGACTGGTGGTGATCTCTACCGGATGGGCGCTCTTGCGCCAGCCGAACGATGACTCCGATGGGAAAGACTCGCGCGGAGAGTGCCACGAGGCGGACTACTCCCGCCAGGCATTCTATCCGCTGACGCTGCCTCTGACGGTGGGACCGGGTTCGATCTCTGTGGCGATTACCGTGGGCGCCAATCGTGCCGAAGGCTCGGAGTGGCGATGGCCCCTGATCGCCGGAATGTTGCTGGGCTCGGCCCTGATCGCCGCATCCATCTACCTGAGTTACCGCTTCGCCGAAGGGCTTGCGCGCACGCTCGGCGAAGCGGCGATGAACGTCATCATCCGGATTTCGTCGTTCATCCTGGTCTGCATCGGAGTGCAGATCCTGTGGAACGGGTTGAGCACGCTGTTGCGCAGCGTGGTCCGGTATTGAGGCTTACTTCGGTTGCGGCGCGACGCGCAGGTAAGGCTTCAGGGTCTTCCAGCCATCCGGGAACATCTTGTGGGCTTCTTCGTCGGAGACGGCGGGCGGAATGATGATGTCGTCGCCATTCTTCCAATTCACCGGAGTGGCCACTTTGAGCCTCGCCGTGAGTTGCAGGGAATCGAGCACGCGCAACACTTCATCGAAATTGCGTCCGGTGCTCATGGGATAAATCAGCATCAACTTGATTTTCTTATCCGGGCCAATCACAAATACCGTGCGCACGGTGGCGTTGGTGGCGGCGGTGCGGCCTTCGGACGTGCTGCCCGCATCGGCCGGCAGCATCTCGTAAAGCTTGGCCACCTTCAGTTCCGTGTCGCCAATCATGGGGTAATTCACTTTGTGACCCTGGGTCTCTTCGATGTCGGCGGCCCACTTCCCATGATTGGTCACGGGGTCGACGCTCAAGCCGATAATCTTGGTGTTGCGCTTGGCGAACTCCGGCTGCAACCCGGCCATGTAGCCCAGTTCGGTGGTGCAGACGGGAGTGAAATCCTTCGGGTGCGAAAACAGAATCGCCCATCCGTCGCCAATCCATTTATGGAAGTTGATGGTCCCTTCGGTGGTTTCAGCGGTGAAATCAGGCGCGGTGTCATTGATCCGTAAAGACAAGTTTCGATCTCCTTTTGGTGTTTCGAATTGTACGCCAGCGCCCTCGGAGCATTCAAGTCTGAATCGTCCTGATTATGCGAACATCAATAGTGCGCTAAAGAGCACCTTATATGACGTCGAACCTGATACGCGAGGCTCTCTCCGCGGGCGAAGGCATCGTGCGGCTGGCGCCGTGCTGGGTGCCGCGATCGTTCCTGATGCCCGGCGGGCGGCTCAAGCTGGACCCGCGCGACCTGTACATTCTGGGCGGACATCGTGGCGGCATTGATGAACGGTGGTTTTCATCCACCACCAAGGCTGCCAACGGGCCGCTGACCGCGCCTGATGAAGGCCTCAGCTACATCGAATTCCGCGGCCAGAAGGTCCTACTCAAAGAAGCCATCGAGATGGAGGGCGATCTCTTTCTGGGCGGCGACGTGATGCAGCGCGAGGGCGGTTGGAACCTGCTCTGCAAGTTCTTCGACAACCTGGGACCCATTCCCCACCACTTGCACCAGAACGACGAGTTCGCCGCACGCGTGGGCCAGAGGGGGAAACCGGAAGCCTACTACTTCCCGCCGCAATACAACTTCCAGGACAACAACTTTCCGTACACCTTCATGGGACTCGAACCCGGTACCACGCGCGATGATGTGCGCCGCTGCCTGGAGCGGTGGGACCAGGGCGACAACGGCATCCTTTATCACACGCGCGCGTACAAATTGAAGCCCGGTACCGGATGGCAGATCGATCCCGGAATTCTGCACGCGCCCGGTTCGCTGGTGACCTACGAGCCGCAGGTGAACTCCGACGTCTTCGCCATGTTTCAATCCCTGGTGGAAGGGCGCCCGGTGCCGTGGGACCTTCTGGTCAAAGACGTTCCGCCCGAGCATCATCACGACCTGGACTACCTGCTGGACATGCTGGATTGGGATGCCAACCTGGATCCGGAATTTGCCAGCCACCGCTTGTTCGAACCTGCGCCGGTAGCGCCCCTGGAACAGATGGCCGACGCCGGATACTGCGAAAAGTGGATTGTCTATTCGACGCGCTTCTACTCGGCGAAGGAACTGACGGTGGCTCCCGGACGCTCCGTGAAGATCCACGATGCCGCCGCGTACGGGGTGATTTTCGTACAGGGATACGGCACGTTCGGCAGGCATGAAGTCGAGACTCCCACGCTGATTCGTTACGGGCAGATGACCAAAGATGAACTGTTCGTCAGCGCTGCTGCTGCCCAGGAGGGCGTGGTCATCACCAATCGCAGCGATGCCGAGGACCTGGTGCTGCTCAAGCATTTCGGCCCGGGGAATCCAGATGCACCCGGCCGGAAGATATGATTGGGCAAGCTAAAGCTTACCCCACCCTGGCGATCCTGGCCTTGGTGGCATGCGGTGGCAGCAAGCCGCCGGAAAAGAAGGCCGTGGAAGCGCCTAAGCCTCTGGAGTATTTTCACGTGGACGCTGCCACCGCGGGAGTAGTGCGCGGGAAGGTCAGCTTCACCGGGACCAAGCCCGCGCGCAAGGTGATCGTTATGGATTCGGATGCCGGATGCCAGCAGGCCCACGCCGGCCATCCCGTTTACGATGAACCCATCGTCACCGGAAAAGGAGGCGGCCTGGCCAACGCCTTCGTCTATATCCAGGCTGGTCTCGAGGGCAGGAAGTTCGAACTCCCGGAGGGCCCGGTGGTGCTGAACCAGCATGGGTGCATGTTCGAACCGCGCGTGCTGGGCATGCGCGCCGGCCAGTTCATGGCGGTCCGCAACAGCGATACCGTCTCGCACAACGTCCATCCCAAGCCCACCAACAATTACGATTGGAACCAGCAGCAGCCGCCTGGCTCTCCCGACCTGGAACACAAATTCCCGCGGGCCGACGTGATGATTCCGGTGAAGTGCAACGTGCACTCCTGGATGCGCGCGTATATCGGCGTAGTGGACCATCCCTATTTCGCCGTCACGGGCCCGGATGGAGCCTTCGAACTGAAGAACGTTCCGCCGGGCGGCTACACGGTCGCGGTCTGGCAGGAAAAGCTGGGAGAGCAGAAACAGGCGATCCACCTTGCCGCATCGGGGACTGCCGCTGTAAACTTCACCTATCCATGACCCACATCAAGTTCGCGCTCCTCGTCCCGATCGCGCTGCTGGCCGGCTGCGGTCATTCCGGTCCTTCCTACCACGTCTACATCAGCAACGAATCGTCGGGTGACGTCACGATCATCGACCCGGTGCGCATGGAGGCGCTGTCTACCGTACCGATCGGCAAGCGCGCGCGGGGCATTCATCCCAGCGTGGACGGCAAGCTGATCTTCATCGCGCTCAGCGGATCGCCGCTGGCACCTCCCGGAGTGGACGAGAGCACTCTGCCGCCGCCCGACAAGAGCGCCGACGGCATCGGGGTCTTCGATATCGCCCAGAACAAACTGTTGCGCAAGCTACCCGGCGGGTCGGACCCTGAGCAGTTCGCCGTGGGCAGGGATGGCGCGCTCTACATTTCCAACGAGGATGCGGCGGGCGTCAGCTTCGTGGATCCGGTGAAGGGCGAAGTGCTGCACACCATTCCTACCGGCGAGGAGCCTGAAGGAGTGACGGTTTCGCCCGACGGCAAGCTGGTCTACGCCACGTCGGAAGAGGCTGGCACCGTGACCGTGATCGACATCGCCACCGCCAAGGCGGTGAAGACGATCAAGGTAGGCCGGCGTCCGCGCAACGTCACGTTTCTGCCGGATGGATCGCGCGCATTCGTGACTAATGAGAACGATGGCACCGTGTCGGTGATCGATACCGGCACCATGGAGGCGACTCACACCGTCCTGCTGGGGGCAGGGTTGAAGCCGATGGGACAGGCCATGTCGCGCGACGGGTCGCGGCTTTACATCAGCACCGGCCGCGGCAAGCAGGTGGTGATTCTGGAGCCCGCCACGGAAAAGATCCTGGCGGCATTTGAGGTGGGACAGCGCCCCTGGGGCATCGCCTTGTCGCCCGACGAAAAGCTGCTGTTCACCGCCAACGGCCCCTCCAACGACGTCTCGGTGGTGGACGTGGCCACGCATGCGATCCTCAAGAAGATCAAAGTGGGTGAGCGGCCCTGGGGCGTGTTGGTGCTTGGGCAATAGGGGGTAGGCGTCGGGAGGCTCGCATAATGCGGTGACTGGATGCACTGTCCCGAGTACGCCAGGGACAGACGTCAATTCCTGTCTTCGGAATTGGTGTCTGTCCCCCTCTTGCCCAACAACTTCAGCCACACCGGCCCGCCAATCTACATCCCACCGGGTGAGGCTCGCCTCATGAGCCGGCTCTCTCGAAAGTAACGCCGGCGGTCTCTGCCGCCGGTATAGCGAGCGAAGCGAGCCACAAAACCCCGGCCCCTGGCCCTGAAGATGACCCGGGTGTTGGGAGATGCAGTTTCGTGGGCGTTTTTGGGTGCAACGTCTTACAACGCGACGGACCAATGATGACGCCGAGTTTCGTTCAGGCCAATTGGAGCGGAACAGCCGCGGGAGCGGCTCTGTACGAGTGATCCACCCGGAGGCAAATGTCGGTAAACGCTGCGCGACTTAACCGGCTAATCTCTGCCCGTTCCGGAGCGGTGGCGCGGCGAATCACTCAGGACCCGCAGGACCATTCTGCCCAATGAAAGTGGGAACAGCAAGAGGTTTTGTGACAACCGATTGCCAGTCCCCGAAACTCCGGCCAAGCGGGCTCATCGAGCACTCGTCAGGTGGGACAACTCCAACGAAAAGAAGAAATGAAAGCCTATCCACCGGACGATGAGCGCTTTGTCAAACGGCGGACCCCAGTGAAGGATTGGCCGGTATTTAACGACCAGGGGAGACCTAATCGTTGCGAAGAGCACGTATGGGATCCACCAGCAATGCCCGCCTTGCAGGGAACAGCGAAGCCAGAGCAACTGTGGCGGTGAAGAGCCCGATGGCGCCCAGATAAGCCACCGGATCGAGACCGCCCACATCGAAAAGCACTTGGCGAAGGATCCTGGACAACGCAACTGCTCCTCCCAAGCCCACCACCAATCCCACAACAACCGGCCGCGCGAACTGGCTCATCACGATCGCAAAAACATGCGACGGCTTGGCGCCCAAGGCCATCCGGATCGCGATTTCCTTGGTGCGTTGCGAAACCGCATAGGCGATTAGTCCTACGATTCCGAGGCATGCGAGAAGAAGTGCAACCAAAGCCAGGAGGCTCACGGACATTGCGCTATACTGCGTACCCCGGAGACGCTGTTGAAAGGAAGCGTTCATCAGTTGAACTTCCGGAACGATCTCGGGGTCCACTGCTTTTGCTATCGATGCCAGCGTCGAGGCTAGTTGTTCCGGCCGGCCTGAGGTCCTCACCAAGACAGCCATCGAAGGCATATCAGCAGTGCCGGCGAGGAAATAGGCCTCCGTCGAGTCCCGATCCTCCAGT